>NZ_LR134266.1:757858-1068037 GCF_900636365.1 Streptococcus viridans
ATGGGAAATGGCACTGGTGCCGATGATACCGAGTTTCAGCATGGCAGCTCCTTTCAATCAGGTATTTACTGGTTTCATTATATCATGTTTCATCCTAAAAAGATGGAATGGGCCTTTCTAATTGGGACGGAGGATAGGAGGGAAGGTCTTCTTAGAAGGTTGATGAAAATCCTTAGAAAAAAGGTTTAAGTCGTGGTCAAGAGACCGCTTTTGTGATAGAATAAATAGGATTATAAAAAATGGAGAAGAAGATGCGAAACAGACCAATTATTATCGGTGTAACAGGTGGTTCTGGTGGGGGGAAAACCAGTGTTTCTCGAGCTATTTTGTCCCACTTTCCAGATGAAAAGATTGCTATGATTGAGCACGATTCTTATTACAAGGATCAAAGTCATCTAACCTTTGAAGAGCGGATTCAGACCAACTATGACCATCCTTTTGCCTTTGATACAGACCTCATGATTGAGCAAATCAATGAGTTGTTGGCTGGCCGTCCGGTTGACATTCCAACTTATGACTATGCAGCGCATACGCGTAGCGCCAAGACTTATCGCCAGGAGCCTCAGGATGTCTTTATCGTTGAGGGGATTTTGGTCTTGGAGGACAAGCGTCTTCGTGACTTGATGGATATTAAGATTTTCGTTGATACCGATGATGATGTGCGGATCATTCGCCGGATTAAGCGAGATATGGAAGAGCGTGGTCGGAGTTTGGACAGCGTCATTGAGCAGTACTTAGGAGTGGTGAAGCCGATGTACCATCAGTTCATCGAGCCAACCAAGCGCTATGCGGATGTTATCATTCCAGAAGGCGTGACCAATACTGTAGCCATTGATTTGATTACGACCAAGATTGAGAAGATTTTGAGCGAATCACGTGAAGGATAAGATAACAAGTGAGAGAGGTTAGGAAGTAGTGTCCCAGCCTCTTTTCCATGACAAATAGGGAGAAATATGAAAAAGTTAAGAAGGGAGTTTCACTCCAGAAGTAAGGCCTTTGCCTGCCTACTGACCATGTGTGCAGGCTTTTCAGATGCCTACACCTTTATCGAAAGAGGAGGGACCTTGGCCGCGGGCCAAACTGGGAACGTGGTTTTTCTATCCGTTGGGTTAATTGGCCATGAAATCGCGGATGTGGAGGTCAAACTAGCAACCATGTTGGCCTTTATGATCGGGATTTTCTTGATGACCGTCTTTCAACGCTTCTTTAGTCATTCGGTTTGGCGGCTCAGTACCTTGGTGCCCTTGGTTTTGACGACCTTGGTGGCAGGATTTCTTCCCAAAGAAGTGCCCAATGTTCTGATTGTGCCTTTCTTTGGACTGAGCTTGGGGATTGTAGCCACTTCCTTTGGAGAAGTAGATGATTACGCCTACAACCATTCTTTTATGACAGGGAATCTCAAGAAGACCATGGTCGCATATGGAAATTTTGTACGGGAGCGGAAGATGGAGTTTTTCTGGGAGTCTCTCTTTATGACTTCTTTGATTGGGAGCTTTGTGGGAGGAGCTATTCTTTCCACCTTCCTCATCCAATATTACGGCCTTCGGACCATCTGGTTTGTTTCCCTTGTTCTGACCCTCTTTCTCTCTTATCGGGCGATTCAATATGTTCGAAGGGATATCTAGTCACATTCAAATAGTTTGATCAATCGAGGCTGGGACAAAAGTCCTAGCCTCTAAATTTTCTTTGGATTATCGAGCAAGCCGCAGTGGTTGAGTGGACTCTACTACGCTGATTTCATCAGCTTTTACAGCCCTACTCAACTGTGCGGAGGTGGGACGACGAAATCGAATTCTAACGAATTACCGATTTCTGTCCCACTCTCTTTTAATTGGGAATATTTGCTTGATAGTTCTGATGGCAAGCTGGGTTGTTATCAAAGGTTGCTCCGTTGTAAATACTTAATTTTCTAACTAAAGTTTGGTATAATAAAGGTTATGAATATACAGGAAAAAGAATCACGTTACCAACTCTTACTAGCCCAGTTAGAAGCTCTTTTAGATGGTGAAAGCAATGCCTTGGCCAATTTATCCAATGCCAGTGCTTTGCTCAATCAAGCCCTACCACATTCGGTCTTTGCAGGTTTTTATCTTTATGATCAAAAAGAGCTGATTTTAGGCCCCTTTCAAGGTCAGGTTTCCTGTGTCCACATTGCCTTAGGAAAAGGCGTCTGTGGAGAAGCAGCAGAGAAAAGAGAAACGCTGGTAATTGAGGATGTGACCCAGCATGCCAATTATATCTCTTGTGACAGTCGCGCCATGAGTGAGATTGTGGTTCCCATGGTCTTGAAAGACCAGTTGCTGGGAGTGTTGGATCTAGATTCGGACCAAGTGGGAGATTATGACGACCTGGATCGCCTTTATTTGGAACGTTTTGTAGCTATCTTGCTTGAAAAAACAAATTGGAATTTTAGGATGTTTGGAGTAGTAGACTAATGTATCAAGCCCTCTATCGTAAATACCGTAGCCAGACCTTTGGCCAACTTGTAGGGCAGGAGGTTATTGCGACGACCCTTCGACAAGCTGTCGAACAGGGGAAAATTAGCCATGCCTATCTCTTTTCTGGACCTCGTGGGACGGGGAAGACCAGTGTGGCAAAAATCTTTGCCAAGGCCATGAACTGCCCCAACCAAAAAGGGGGAGAGCCTTGTAATGATTGCTATATCTGTGAAGCCATTACCAATGGCAGTTTAGAGGATGTTATCGAGATTGACGCAGCCTCAAATAATGGGGTAGATGAGATCCGAGATATCCGCGATAAATCTACCTATGCGCCTAGTTTGGCTCCTCATAAGGTCTATATTATCGATGAGGTCCATATGCTCTCAACGGGAGCCTTTAATGCCCTTCTCAAAACCTTGGAAGAACCGACAGAAAATGTAGTCTTTATCCTAGCAACAACGGAATTGCACAAGATTCCAGCAACCATCCTTTCACGGGTTCAACGCTTTGAGTTCAAATCGATCAAGACGCCAGCCATTCAAGACCACCTAAAAGCTGTTTTGGATAAAGAAGGGATTGATTACGAAGAAGAAGCTGTAGCCATAATTGCCCGTCGGGCAGAAGGTGGGATGCGAGATGCCTTGTCCATTTTGGACCAGGCCCTCAGCCTGACAGCTGGTGCCCAATTGACCACTGTGACGGCTGAAGAAATCACAGGTTCCATCAGTCAAGAAGCTTTAGATCTCTACGTTGTAGCCTTGTCAGCACAAGATGCAACAGCTGCCTTGGACCAGTTGAACCTGATCTTTGATAATGGGAAAAACATGGCCCGCTTTGTGACGGACCTCTTGCAGTATTTACGGGATCTCTTGATCGTTCAGACAGGTGGGGAAAATCTCCATGTCAGTGAGCGATTTAATCAGAATCTAGCCATTCCACAAGCAACCCTCTTTGCTTGGATTGATCTTGCGACAAGGAGTTTAGCGGATATCAAAAACAGCCTGCAGCCGAAAATCTATACGGAGATGATGACCATTCGTTTGGCAGAATACAAGGGTGAGGGCCCTTCGGCTAGCCAAGTGGCTCTTCCAGTAGATTTTTCAGCACAAGTAGACCAGCTCAAAAGAGAAGTCGAGTCTCTGAAGAATCAGTTAGCTCAAGTAGCGAGTGGGGCTCCTGCAGCTAAATCAAGCCCTGCTCGTCCTCAGAAGTCTAGCAAGGGCTATCGAGTGGACCGCAATAAGCTTCAAGCTATCTTACAAGAAGCAGTTGAAAATCCAGATTTAGCCCGTAACAATCTCATTCGCTTACAGAATGCTTGGGGGGAAATTATTGAAAGCCTAGCAGGGGCAGATAGGGCTTTACTGGTTGGTTCACAGCCGGTTGCGGCCAATGAACGCCATGCGATTTTAGCTTTTGAGTCTGCCTTTAATGCCGAACAGACCATGAAGCGAGATAACCTCAATACCATGTTTGGCAATATTTTAAGCAATGCGGCAGGTTTCTCTCCGGAGATTCTGGCTATTTCAATGGAGGAATGGACCCAGGTTCGGGCGGAATTCTCGAAGAAAGCGCGTGGTCACAAGGAAGAAGTCGAGGTAGCAGAAGAGTCTGTCATTCCGGAAGGTTTCGATTTCCTCTCTGACAAAATTACTGTTCAGGAAGACTAGGATGTGCTTTTTCCAGAAAATCGTGGTAGAATATCAATATGAATAAACGTCAATTTTGGACTATGGCTATCTTTACAGCCTTTGAAACTTATTTTTTCAATGATGCAGTGATGAGAGAAAGCTACCTGGCAGCTATCTTCTGGGTTCTCTTGATACTGAGAAATTTGCAAGTCAGCTATATCTTAGGGAAATTGGTCGAAAGTATCGATCAACAGCTCAATCAGAAAAAACGAGATAAGTATAAAAAATAAGCACCGACTGGTGCTTATTTTAGATTGAATATAAAGTCTACTTAAAAACTTTCCTTAGGTGAGTACGGACGTCAGCGAACTTCGAAGAAGTTCCATGACTTAGTTTTGGACCTAAGGTTCCAAAACTCCCGAGTGCCTGAAACAATTGTGTTTCAGGCACTTTTCTCACAGCGGAAATTTTTTAATTTCCTTACCTGACTCAAAAAATAGAAGTCATTTTTTCGAAGAGTAAGCTGACTACTTTATGTAAGTAGGAATTATGGTGCTTATTTTCTTGTAGAAAAAGACTTAGTCCTGTGCAATACAGAACGAAATCCTTTGTGTAAATTCATTGTCTAACTTTTTGGGGTCAGTATATACCATGGGTCTTTTCTTTATGTTTATAATGCTTGAACTTTTAAGAACCTTAAGTATAGCATGCTGCTATCTAAAAAGTTAATTTTATAGAGTTTACTAAGATAGTTGCTGAGTTTTTATTTATCACTCCAACTTTATTATTATACCATAAAAATAATTAGAAAAACAGACTTGAATGATTTTGAAATTGGTGTATGATAAAGGTGTAAAAACTATAAAAATAGCCTGTTAGAAAGAGGGAAAAGAATGAATCAGGCTATATAAAATTGGTATTTAATGTTGTAAAACAAGAAAGGGTAAGGTAAAAAATGCAATTACATAAAAAAATTTTTATAGTGGCCTTGGTTTTATCCATTTGTATCTCACTTTATTTTCTTATCAATGAGTATAATATTTTAAACTTTCCGATTTTTGTGAGTGAATTTGAAGACACCACATTTAAATATTACATGTTTGTGAAGATTGGAATTGTATTATTATTTATCAAATTCTTACTGGATATATGCTTAGAGTATATCAAGAATTATTTTAAAAATTTTTGATATATCTTCACACAAAAGAGTCTGAGAAATGTTTTGTCTCAGACTCTTTTTTGAGCTGTTGGTCTGTTTTACAGGTCCCACTGTTTGAGGGAAATTTCGCCACTATTAAGCCAGCGTTCTTGGCCGTCCTTCAGTTGGACTAGTAGTTGTCCACTATCTGAGATATCCTTGGCCAGACCTTGGTAGCTGGTTTGATTTTGTTCGAAGCGGACTTCCTTACCTAGGACCAGTGAACGTTGCTTGTAGAGGTAGATCAGCTCCTCTTCTGGAGTGGTGAAAAATTCCTTCCAAATCTCAGCAATCAGTTCATTGCGGGAAATGGGAGGCTGGGCACCAAAGAGGGACCCTGCCTTGTCTTTCAGTTCCTTTGGAAAATCAGTGATGGAAAAATTGAGCCCCACACCAATAATGACATCTGTGATGAGGCCTGTTTCGATAGAACTGATGGCTTCAGTCAGAATGCCTCCAACTTTTTTCCCCTTGTAGTAGATGTCATTGACCCACTTGATATCGACATCCAGTAAGGCTAGATTTTTCAGAGCCTTATAGATAGCAGCTGCGACCATGAGGGTATAGGCAGGTGCTTGATCGAAAGGGAGGTTGGGCTTGAGGTGGAGAGACATGTAGATTCCCCCTTGAGAAGGACAGAAGTAGTCGCGCCCAAAACGCCCCTTACCAGCTGTTTGGAAAGGAGCTAGATACAGAGTAGCAGATTGGCCACCCGCTTCCATGGCATTCTTAGCGTCTAACTGGGTGGATTGGCACTGGGGATTATAGGAGACTGTCAATGGACAAAGGTCTTCGATGACTTGGGGGATTAGGAGGTCTCCAGAAAGGATCTTGTAGCCTCGATTTTTAACAGACTCAATCTCGATGCCTTCTTTTTCTAGACGCTGGATGGCCTTCCAGATAGAGGTGCGAGACAGGCCCATTTCCTGGGCTAGTTGCTCGCCGTTGACATAATCCTGGGCTTGGGCCAAAGTTTGGTATAAAATTTCGTGTGTTTTCATAGTTTCTTATTTTCGAAAAGGATGGAAGATCATCCATTCTTGGTACTTTCTCTTAAGGTGAGTTTGGTTCCTAGCATGGTAAGGGTCGGTATTTCTCTCGGAGCTAGGACTTGTTTATTGAGGACGTCCATAGCGGTTCGTCCCATTTCTTCTGTAAAAACAGTGATGGTCGAGAGGGGAGGAAAGACTTGTTTGGCTAAACTGGTATCATTAAAGGAGATGAGTTGGATGTTATCAGGGACCTTGATGCCGGCTTCTTGAAAGGCGCGAAGAGCCCCAATTGCCAAACTATCACTGGCAGCAAAATAGGCATCTGGTAAGGGTGAGCCAGACTGAAGTTGAGAGGAAATGAGGTCATAGCCTGATTGAGCTGTAAAACTACCTGTGAGGATGAGTTCAGGGTGATACATGTTTCTTTCAATACAGTAGTTTCGATAAGCTCTACGCCGGGGATCGGGAATACTTTCCGATAGGTCGGTCGTTTTTTCCTCACCGGTTAAGAGACCAATTGTTTGACACCCTTGTTTTCTTAAATAGTGAAGAGCAGTCTGAACAGCATTTTCAAATTCAGTCGTGACACAAGGATGCCCTTGGTTGAGAGTGTTACTATCAACAAAAACCAGAGGCTTGGCTAGCTTTTCTAGTTCGATAATCTGTACCCTACTAAACTTTCCGATACAAAGGACCCCAACAATTTCCTCCCCTAATCGAAAAGGAATATCATTGAAATAGCGGAGGATGCCATAGTCGAGGTCCTGTGCTCTTTTTTCAATGCCTAAACGGATGTTGTAGTAGTAAAGGTCGTCCAGTTCTCCCTCTTCACTTTTCCATTGGATGATGACAATTTGTTGTTTTTCTTTCTTAAAGTTCCCACTTTTCTGATGTCTGGTGTAGCCTAGTTCGTCAGCAACGGTCAAAATTCTGTGGCGGGTTTCCTCCGTTACAGAAAGACTAGTATCTTGATTAAGCACACGTGAAACAGTGGCGATGGATACGTTAGCGAGACTGGCAATATCCTTTAATGTAGCCATAAGTTTTCTCCTTCTGTCTTCTAGTATATCATAGCTTTGGCCTGGTTAATGTATTTTACTAAAATTTTAGTAAATGAATTGATTTGCTTGATGAAAAGGGTTACACTAAAGATAAATAACTATATAAGTGAGGTAATCTCAATGAATACTCTAGAACTTCGGAACGCTTTTCAAACAGTCTTTGGAGCAGAAGCGGATCATACCTTCTTTTCACCAGGACGGATTAATTTGATCGGTGAACACACAGACTACAACGGAGGGCATGTCTTCCCAGCAGCCATTACACTTGGTACCTACGGGGCTGCAAGAAAACGTGAGGATAAGGTCTTGCGTTTCTTCTCAGGAAATTTTGAAGACAAGGGGATCATTGAAGTCCCACTGGATCATCTTCGTTTTGAAAAAGAGCACAACTGGACCAACTATCCAAAAGGTGTGCTCCATTTCTTACAAGAAGCGGGACACGTCATTGATAGCGGCATGGACGTCTATGTTTATGGCAATATTCCCAATGGATCAGGCCTCTCCTCTTCGGCTTCCTTAGAGCTCTTGATTGGCGTCATTGCTGAGAAACTATTTGATCTTCAGTTAGATCGCTTAGATCTAGTCAAGATCGGCAAACAAACCGAAAATCATTTCATCGGTGTCAACTCAGGTATCATGGACCAATTTGCCATCGGTATGGGGGCAGATCAACGGGCTATTTATCTCGATACCAACACCCTAGAATATGATTTGGTACCGCTGGATCTTAAAGACAATGTCGTGGTCATCATGAATACCAACAAACGCCGGGAATTAGCGGATTCCAAATACAATGAACGTCGTGCGGAATGTGAAACCGCCGTCTCTGAACTCCAAGAAAAACTAGACATCCAAACTTTAGGGGAATTGGATCTCTGGGCTTTTGATGCTTACAGCTACTTGATCAAGGATGAAAATCGTATCAAACGGGCTCGTCATGCTGTACTTGAAAACCAACGGACTCTCCAAGCACTTAAGGCACTTGAAGCAGGTGATTTGGAAGGCTTTGGCCGTCTCATGAATGCTTCCCACGTATCCTTGGAGCATGACTATGAAGTGACTGGTCTAGAATTGGATACCTTGGTGCATACAGCCTGGGAACAAGAAGGCGTCTTGGGCGCTCGTATGACAGGAGCAGGCTTTGGTGGTTGCGCCATTGCCCTCGTAAACAAAGATAAGGTTGAAGCATTTAAAGAAGCTGTCGGCAAACGCTATGAAGAAGTCGTTGGCTATGCGCCTAGCTTCTACATTGCTGAAGTAGCAGGGGGCAGTCGCGTTTTAGATTAGGAGAGAGGTAAATGGAAGCTGTAATATTTGATTTAGATGGCTTATTAGCTGATACGGAAATCATTTCTCTAAAAGTTTATCAAGAATTGCTTGGAGATTTTGGAATTCCTTTCACAGAAGAAACCTACTCCAGAGACTACAGTGGACATAGGGAAGAGGAGAATGTTCAACGATTTTTGGATACCTATGATTTACCCTGGAACTTTGACCAAACCTTGGCTAAAGTCTATGAACTGGAAGCTAAAATCTTAGCCCAAGGTGTCAATTTAAAAAAAGGTGCTAAAAATTTGCTTACTTTTTTGAAAACAGAGGGCATCCCAATCGCCCTAGCAACTTCAAGTGTTGAATCTCGGGCTAGAATGATCTTGGATAGCAATGATATATTGTCCCTATTTGACCATTTAGTTTTTGCAAAAGATGTCAAGCGAAGTAAACCTTATCCAGATATATTTTTAAAGGCTTGTAGTGATTTGAATGCTTTGCCAGAGAATTGCTTAGTACTAGAGGATAGTGAAGCAGGGATTGAAGCAGCCTATCGGGCTGGGATTCCAGTTATTTGTGTTCCAGATTTAAAAGTACCAGCACAGTCTTTCTTAACTAAAGCAGAACAAGTTTTCCAGGATTTAGATTGTGTCAGAGACTATTTAAAATGTAAGAAGGAGAATCAATGAATCAGGGAATTTTGGATGCATTTGTCACAGCCGTCATTGCGACGAGTGACTACGAAGAGATGGATCGGATTTATCTAAAAAATCGCGTCATGAGTCGCGTTGGAGAAGAAGGGCTAGACGCTCCAGCTCAAAAAGAAGACTTGATTGCGCTCAAAGATCAGCTGGTAGAGATCGCTGTTGCGAATAATAAGATCCAAGACAGCATGGCCGCTAAGGACAGCCTAGGTGCGGAGTTGATGGATTGGATCACCCCCAGTCCTAGTCAGGTCAACCATCGTTTCTGGGAGACTTACCGTCAGTCCAAGGAAGACGCGATTGCGGATTTCTATGCCCTTTCTAAGCGCAATGATTACATCAAAGTCAAAGCCATTGCGCAGAATATAGCTTTTGAAGCAGAGACTCCCTATGGCTCTCTTGAAATCACCATCAATCTGTCAAAACCTGAAAAAGATCCTAAAGACATTGCAGCGGCCAAACTTGCCAAAGTCAGTCATTATCCAGCCTGCCAATTGTGCTTTGAAAATGAAGGCTATCAAGGTCGCCTAGACCATCCAGCACGGGCCAATCACCGGATTATTCGTTTTGATATGGACGGTCATGATTGGGGCTTCCAGTATTCCCCTTACGCTTACTTCAATGAACACTGCATTTTCCTCGATAGCCAGCATGTGCCCATGGCCATTAGTCGCAAGACCTTTGAGCGACTCTTGACCATTGTCGAGACTTTTCCAGGCTATTTTGCAGGGTCTAATGCAGATCTGCCCATTGTAGGGGGATCCATCCTGACTCATGACCATTACCAAGGCGGACGGCACACCTTCCCTATGGAGCTAGCTCCTGTTGAGGAAAGCTTTAGCGTTGAGGGATTTGAGGCTGTATCGCTAGGGATTGTCAACTGGCCCATGTCAGTTCTTCGTTTGCAATCAGATGACAAGGCGCAATTGATTGCCCTGGCAGACCATATCCTAACAGCCTGGCGAGGCTACTCGGATCCAGCCGTTCAAGTCTTAGCGGCATCCGACGGTCAGCCCCACCATACCATTACCCCTATTGCACGGATTCGTGATGGGCATTATGAACTGGATTTGGTGCTCCGTGACAACCAAACCTCACCAGAGCATCCAGATGGCATTTATCACCCGCATGCAGATGTGCAACACATCAAAAAAGAAAATATCGGCCTAATCGAAGTCATGGGGCTAGCGATTTTGCCACCTCGTCTTAAGGAAGAACTCAAGCAGGTCCAAGACTATCTACTTGGACGTGAGAGCACGGTAGCGACCTACCACCAGCCTTGGGCAGATGATTTGAAAGCCACTCACCCATCCCTCACAGATGAAGCAGAGGCAGAAGCCCTTGTCCGTAAATCAGTCGGTCAAATCTTTGCGCGGGTGCTGGAAGATGCTGGAGTCTACAAGCGAACAGCAGAAGGACAAGCTGCCTTTAGACGCTTTGTTGCGACACTTTAAGTGTGGAGAAGAGGCAGAAATTTGGTACAATAAGAGAGAAACAAAGAAGCGAAAGGAAAATAAATGGCAATACTCGTACTCGGAGGAGCCGGCTATATCGGTTCCCACATGGTGGACCGCTTGGTTAATGAAGGACAGGAAAAAGTCGTCGTGGTTGATAGCTTGGTCACAGGCCACCTTGCAGCGGTGCATCCAGATGCCGTCTTTTACCAAGGAGACCTAGCAGATCAAGACTTTATGCGCACTGTTTTTAAGGAACATGCAGATATTGACGCTGTCATCCACTTTGCGGCCTACTCACTGGTCGCTGAATCCATGGCAGATCCATTGAAATATTTTGACAACAATACAGCAGGCATGGTCAAACTCTTGGAAGTCATGCATGAATGTGGGGTGCACTACATCGTCTTTTCTTCAACTGCTGCCACCTACGGCATTCCAGAAGAAATTCCGATTCTTGAAACCACTCCGCAAAATCCGATCAACCCTTATGGAGAAAGCAAGCTCATGATGGAAACTATTATGCGTTGGGCCGATCAAGCCTACGGCATCAAGTATGTGCCCCTTCGTTACTTTAATGTAGCGGGTGCTAAGCCTGACGGATCTATCGGGGAAGACCATGGACCAGAGACCCATCTCTTACCGATCGTCTTACAAGTGGCCCAAGGAAAACGCGAGAAGATCTCTATTTTTGGAGATGACTACCAGACACCAGATGGCACCAATGTTCGGGACTATGTCCATCCATTTGACTTGGCGGATGCCCATCTTTTAGCAGTGGAGTATCTGCGTAATGGCAACCCATCTACTGCCTTTAACCTGGGCTCGTCGACTGGATTCTCCAATCTTCAAATCGTAGAAGCAGCCCGAAAGGTGACGGGACATCCAATCCCTCTGGAGATTGCAGATCGTAGACCAGGAGATCCAGATACCCTGATTGCATCATCTGAGAAGGCGCGTGCCATCCTCGGCTGGCAACCAAAATTTGACAATATCGAAACCATCATTCAAACAGCCTGGGCTTGGCATTCCAGCCACCCGGATGGCTACAATGATCGATAAGGAGGGACTGCGAACATCATTTTTGAGGCTTTTCTAATAACATCTAAAACGACAGTTGATCTTGCTAAATGACTCGTTTCAGACATCAGTCATTTCCCTAACCATCATAAAAAAGTGAGGTATTCAAAATGAATAAAACCACAAAAATGTTAGCCGTCTTCTTGACAGCGGGTCTTCTTTTAGCTGGTTGTGCACAAAAAGAGAGTACAAAATCTACTAGTCCATCGTCCACTAAGGCGACTAGTAAAGCAACAAGCAAATCATCCGCTAAAGAGAAGACAAAAGAGTCATCAACGGATGAAAGCCAAAAAGAGGATGCACTAGCAGGTGCTCAAAAAACGGTTCTTGAATCGAGTGATGAAGCAGGTAAGTCCACTGTAACCTTGTATTACAAGGGAGATACCTTGTTAGTACAAGAAAAAGTTGATGATTACGACGTCTCAAAAGTTCCTGGTGAAAACCCTCTTGAATCCATGAAAGAAGCCGTTGCTAAGAGCCAAGAAATGTTCAAAGATTTGATGGGACAAGGATTTGAACTGACATCAGAATACAAAGATGGAATCTTTTATATCCGCAATACCATTGATTACACAAAAATCGATTTGAAAAAATTAAAAGAAATCGTACCAGGCTTTAATCCCCTAGATGACAAAACAGTTAGTTATTCAGTAACGAAAGACAGTCTTATCAAAGGCGGTATGGTCGAAAAATAAACTAAATGGAGAGCAGCTCAGTTTGCTGCTCTTTTTGTTTTGGTATGAATTCATGGGCATATTTTGGTAGAATAGGATTTAAGGAAAAGTGAGTTTAAAGAAATTTAACTTAACTGTTGTATGAAAAAATAGCAGTTGTTAATGAGGTTTCTATAATGATGAATAGTAGTATGAAAGAAACTTTTTTAGAAGCGATCAATCATTTGTTGTCTATCATTGACAAATATAATATTAAAAATATTGGTCCACAAGTGGATGAGCTACATATTTTGAAAGAATATGTAAATACTAATAAAGAAATGAGTTTAAGGGATAAATTGTCACTGTATCAAGCCCTTTTTCCACCACACGGAGGCTTATCTGATATTTACTATTGGGATAATGACTTTGAAAAAAGAAACCATATTAACAATATTCTATCCTCTTCTAACAAGATAATTTCTGAGCATTTATTGAATCAATAAAGAGAGGTTTAAAATACCTCTCTTTTACTTTAACTACTCGATATAAGAAGTCTAGGTAAACCTGAGAAGGGTAAGGATATACTATAATGAAGAAAACAGAAGGGTGTGCACGAGTAATGTCACCTAACTGGTCAACAAGGATAGTAGGAGCAAGAATGATAAAATATTTGGTGCAAAAATTTCTCTGGTTTCGAGAGCGTGGATTTGTACAAATCACCCAGAAGACCTTGGTATCTCTCTTTCCATTTTTACTTTTCTCAGCAATTGTTCGCGTGATTTCCCAGTCCTTCTTTTCAGATAGAGGCTATATAAATATGCTCTTTTCTGTTTCGGACTGGTTCCCAAGGTTTCAGCTCACGGGTCAAGTCTTGTCCAATCTTTCTAATTTTACAAGTGGTTTGGCTGGACCTTTAGCAACCTATTTTGCAGGGAAATATACTGCTGGACATTATGGGAGAAGTACAGGGACGGCTGGTGTGACAGCTCTTATGGTCAGTTTTCTTGTTAGCTCACAGGGATTATTGATGGGGCCTCTTCGGGATGGGCAACTAACTCACATCAATCTACCTGCGACGACCAATATTTTCTTGGCGATTTTTTTAGGTTACCTAATTGGCCAGATTTTTCGTCTTTCCAAAGCCAGTGACGACCAAATCGTCAATAAAGACTTTATTTATCAACCCAAGACTGTACGCCCGATTTTCTTGTCTCTGCTCTTAGGAGTCAGTCTAAATGGTCTCTTAGTCCTGGGCAATCAGTACCGTGTCTTTCAGACCATCGGTCAGTTTTTCAGTTCACTGACGGCGACCAGTCATCATCTCTTATCCACCTTTGTCATGGGACTCTTGAATAGCTTATCGGCTTGGGTAGGAAACAGTCAGGTTTTTGCCTTGAACTCGATTGCGGATGATAGTTTTGCCTTGGAAAATCTGACTTATGCCGTCACCAATCATACGACAACAGGCATTCCTTATCTCTACACCTTGACCAATTTGTACCGCAGTTATGGCATGGTGGCAGGAGTGGGTGCAGTCCTGGCACTTTTGGTTGCGATCTTACTGGTTTCACGAAGTCAAAAGGACAAGAAAGTTAGTTTCCTTAGTATCTTTCCAAGTCTCTTTAACAATGGCGCTCCTTTTATGGTAGGAATTCCAGTCCTCCTTAACCTGCTATATGTGATTCCCTTCTTATTGGTCCCCTTGGTCAATATGGGAATTGCAGCTCTGGCCTTGTGCTTCAAACTGATGCCAGCAGCTGTCTATCCAGTGCCAGATGGGACACCAAGCATCCTTTATGCATTTATTGGGACGGGAGGAAGCCTGAGAGCTTTAGCTGTGAGTCTCCTCTGCTTTGCCCTAGACGTAGCCCTTTATATTCCTTTTGTCCGTATGGGCAACCAAGTTCGGAAAGATTTGCTAGAAGAAGGAGGAAGCCATGAAAATCTCTAAAAAAACAGCGCTGGTCTTCACCTTGGTCTGCCTTTTCTTGATTGGCTTGGCTGTGCCTTCTTATAGCTGGACTCGAAAAAATGTCCAGAAAATCGAAAAATTCTATAATTCAAAACTATCGCCTATTATCATGATTCCTGGAAGTTCCGCGACGGAAAATCGCTTTGATGGCTTGGTGACTAAGCTCAACCAAGACCGGCAAGGAACCAAACACAGCCTGCTCAAGGCAAGGTCTGGAATGATGGGACCATTACTTATAGTGGGAGTATTGATGCCAAAGACAATGAACCGATTATCGTCATTGGTTTTGAAAACAACAAGGATGGCTACAGCAATATTAAAAAGCAAGCCAAGATGGTTAACCAAGCCTTTGAAGCCTTGCAAGAAAAATACAACTTCAATAACTTTAAGGGACTGGCCCACTCCAATGGAGGCTTGATTTATACCGCCTTTATTGAAAATTATCTAGGGGATTATGACGTGGATCTCAAGACCCTCATGACCATTGGGACCCCTTATAACTTTACCGAGACCAACATCAAAAATAAATCAGAGATGTTGGCAGACTTTATCAAGGCTAGAAAGGCTATCCCGACAACTCTCCATATGTATTCGGTAGCAGGGACCATTACCTATGACTCAGATGAGTTAGTTCCGGATGCTAGTGTATCGGCCGGTAAGTATATCTATCAAAATCAAGCAGCCAGTTATACAGAGATTACGGTGACAGGAGAGGATGCGCAACACTCAGACCTTCCGACCAATGATGAAGTGGTTGCCTTGATCAAGCAACACATTGAAAGCCAGGATCATCAAAATCAGCGGGAGCAGAAAAATCCGAATTAAATCATATATACTAAGAAGGTTTTACACAAATTATTAGGTGTAGCCTTCTTTTTGGGTATAATATAAAGAGAAAAGTACAGCTATCAAGGATGACACAAAAGGAGAAACTTATGAAACGAAAAGAGAAATTGGGAGCAGTCATTCTCCTAGCAGCAGGACTTGTTACGGTTGGTTGTAGCAAACGAACTCCTCGACATTCTAGTCAGTTGAATAACAGCTCGGAAACAACGACTTTATCATCTTCTAGTAAAAAGGTCACAAAAAAAGACGTAAAAAAAGATTACAAGAAGTTGTACCAGCCTGTATTTGAGGATTATCAAAAGATTTTGACCTCGCCAAAGGATACAGCAAGTATTGCAAGTCTCTATCAAAGTTTACAAGCAACTGAGCGTCCAATCAATAGTTGGGCAGTCGAGAATGCGGTCAATCAAGCAGATGAAATGCGCTATGCCTTTGCGGATTTGAATAATGATGGGATAGAGGAACTGCTGATTGCAGACCTAAATGTGAGTGGCAAATATTTCTTAACCGGTCTCTACTATTTGCAAGCTGGGAAACCTGTCCTTTTGGGAGAAGGGTTCGTGGCAGGTCATGGTGGAGCAAGAAATGCTGCGCTTGTCTATAAAGGAGGAGAAGTTCTAGAGCTTAGCTGGTCTTCAGGAACGGGGCAAGGTTATGGGACTCTTTATCGACTTAATGCCAAGCAAGAGCAAGCGACTATACTCCAAGAAAAAGAGATTCAAATACAAGCAAATGATATTGCTGCTGATTTTGGAAAAAATGCATCGGATCAAATTGACTTAAGAGGCCTCGATTGGCAGGAATTTGAAGTTCCAAGTCGTTCAACTAAATCAGAAACACAACTAAAAGCTCCTTGGAATGCCAACAAATCAGCGAAACTGGAAGCTTTTATAAAGGACTGGGGAGAAAGACTAGGACAACCCAATTACCAAAAGGGGATCGCAGGAGGGGATGTAGGGCCAGACCACCTCTATACACTTAGGGATGATGGACCAAGTGAGAAAATGAATGCCGAGTATACGGATACAGGTCTAGGAAATGCTCAATATCGAATTGTAGAACGCTACAGTAATTGGGATAAATTTCCAGATGTTCATAGTTACTTTTTCGCTATCACCAATACGGGAGAACCTATTGTTTTTCATTCAGATACAACTAATGGAGGACAAATGTATCTTAAACCGACTGAAAATGCTGAACTCCAGGCAGAGTTCAAACGCTTGGTGGAAGAGGAATAATTTTCATTATCCAGAGTTTGGTCTTGGCCAAGCTCTTTTTCTTCAGCATTTGAAATCAAATCAATTGACAGATGTAATGGCGAGTATTACAATTTCATGTATAAGTTAAAGACTAGGAACTTCAGTTGAGATTAATGAAGAAAGTAAAGAGTAATCTGAATGATTGAATACAAAAATGTAGTCCTGCGCTACACGGATACAGACATTTTAAAAGATGTCAATCTCCGCATTGAAAATGGAGAATTCATGGTGCTAGTGGGTCCTTCAGGATCTGGTAAGACCACCATGATCAAGATGGTGAACCGTCTTTTGGAGCCGACAGATGGCAATATCTATATGGATGGGAAACGTATCAAGGACTATGATGAACGGGAGTTACGTCTCAGTACCGGCTATGTCCTTCAAGCCATTGCCTTATTTCCTAACTTGACGGTTGCGGAAAATATAGCTCTCATTCCTGAGATGAAGGGCTGGAGCAAGGAGCAAATTGCTTCTAAAACAGAAGAACTATTGAACAAGGTTGGTCTCCCTGCTGCAGAGTACGCTCATCGGTTACCAAGCGAGTTATCTGGTGGGGAGCAACAGCGGATTGGCATTGTACGAGCCATCATTGGGGAACCAAAAATTCTATTGATGGACGAGCCTTTTTCAGCCTTGGATGCCATCTCTCGCAAGCAGTTGCAAGCTCTCACCAAGGATTTGCACAAGGAGTTCGGGATGACCACCATCTTCGTAACACATGATACGGATGAGGCTTTGAAATTAGGGGATCGGATTGCAGTACTGCAAGAAGGAGAGATTGTACAAGTGGCGGATTCTGAGACAATTCTAGACCAGCCAGCCAACGACTTTGTTGCAGATCTATTTGGAGGTGCGCACCATGTCTAAACTATTTGCAACCTTTCAAGAACGCTTTGGGGACTGGCTTACAGCACTGGGGCAACATTTGCAACTGTCATTACTGACCTTGCTCCTTGCGATTTTTCTAGCTGTTCCATTAGCTATTTATTTAAGTACGCGCATGAGAGCGAGCAACTGGGTCTTGCAGGTAGCTGGGATCTTCCAGACCATTCCTTCCATGGCTCTTCTCGGCCTCTTCATTCCCATTATGGGCATTGGGACGCTCCCAGCTTTGACAGCTCTCGTCATCTATGCCATTTTCCCCATCCTTCAAAATACCATCACTGGTTTACAAGGGATTGATCCAAGCCTTGAAGAAGCAGGGGTCGCCTTTGGGATGACCAAGTGGGAACGACTCAAGAAGTTCGAGATTCCCTTGGCCATGCCTGTTATTATGTCTGGGATTCGGACAGCAGCTGTGATGATTATCGGGACGGCTACTCTAGCTGCCTTGATTGGAGCTGGGGGACTTGGTTCCTTTATCCTTCTAGGGATTGACCGCAATAATGCCAGTCTGATTTTGATCGGTGCCCTATCCTCTGCCTTCTTGGCCATCGCTTTTAACCTTCTTCTCAAATGGATGGAAAAGGCTAAATTGCGGACCATCTTTGCGGCCTTTGCTGTCATGGTCCTTGGATTAGGAGCTTCTTATACGCCAAGTCTTCTTCCAAAAACGAAGAAAGAAAACCTGGTCATTGCTGGGAAGTTAGGACCAGAACCCGAAATTCTAGCTAATATGTATAAGATCTTGATCGAAGAAAATACAGATATGACAGTGACCGTCAAGCCGAATTTTGGAAAGACTACCTTCCTCTATGAAGCCCTGAAAAAAGGGGACATCGCTATCTATCCAGAGTTTACAGGGACCGTGACCGAAAGTCTCCTCAAGCCAGCACCACAAGTCGGTCATGATCCAGAAGCAGTCTACAAAGCTGCCCGAGATGGGATCAAGCGACAAGACGACCTAGCCTTGCTCAAACCCATGGCTTATCAGAATACCTATGCTGTCGCAGTGCCTAAGAAAATTGCCCAAGATTATGGCCTCAAGACCATTTCCGACTTGAAAAAGGTAGAAGGACAACTCAAAGCAGGCTTTACCTTGGAGTTTAACGACCGAGAAGACGGAAACAAGGGCTTGCAGAAGGTCTATGGTCTTAATCTACAAGTCTCCACTATGGAGCCAGCCCTCCGTTACCAGGCTATCCAGTCTGGCGATATCCAGATAACGGATGCCTACTCAACGGATGCCGAGCTTGCTCGTTATGACCTGGTGGTCCTCGAAGATGACAAGCAACTCTTCCCACCTTATCAAGGGGCGCCCCTCATGAAAGAAGCGCTTCTTCAGAAACATCCAGAATTGGAAGCTGTTCTCAATAAGTTGGCTGGTAAAATTACAGAGAAGCAGATGAGCCAGATGAACTACCAAGTTGGAGTAGAAGGCAAGTCTGCTAATCAAGTAGCGCGTGACTTTTTGGAGAAAGAAGGGGTTATCAAAAAATAATGCGATTTTTAAATAGAAAAAAGTCACTTTATTTAAGTTACTTATTAAGGATTTCCCTATGAGTCGGAATTATTTAGTTGTTAAAGGTTAGTAAGAAGAAGTAGAACGGATGATCAACAGACTACTAGAGGTGGGGCATTTTGCCCCACCTCTTTTTGTGATATACTAGAATAGTTTTTGAGACTTGGAGAAACACTCTCATTTCAAAAAAAGTAAAAGGAGAGAACATGGACATCTTTTTGAGGAGCATATCGGGGATTCTCGTCATCCTGGGCATGATTTTAGTGGGCTTTGTCATATGTGAAAAAGGCTGGTTTGATGACAAATCACGTGGCCTGATCGCTAAACTGGTCACTCAGGTTGCTCTTCCCTGCTATATGCTCTACACCATCACGCAGCGCTTCACAGCAGCAGATCTACTTAAAATGTTGCCAGCCTTGCGGTTTCCTGCCCTGTCTATGGTTATTTTGCTTGGACTAGCGACAGGTGTAGCCAGGATCTTTGCGGTGAGACAGGACCGTCGTGGCCTCTTTATTTCCATGTTTTTTAATTCCAATACCATTTTCGTTGGTCTCCCTATTAACCAGGCCCTCTTTGGAGATGCTAGTATTCCCTATGTTTTGATCTATTACATGTGCAATACGACCTTTTTCTGGACCTTGGGAACCTACCTGATCCAGCGAGATGGTGAGGGAGAAGCTCAGTTTGATCTCAAAACCAGTCTGAAAAAAGTCTTTTCTCCGCCTCTGATGGGCTTTCTCTTAGGGATAGTCTTGGTGATCCTTCATATCCAGCTGCCAGCCTTTCTAGCCAGTGATTTGCAGTATCTGGGTAATTTAACGACCCCCTTGTCTATGATATTCATCGGTTTGTCGGTGTCTCATGTAGGCGTGAAGCAGTTGGTTCTGGGAAAAGATCAGCTATTGATTCTACTAGGTCGCTTCCTGGTTGCCCCTCTCTTGATGGCCTCCATCGTCTACTGGGTGCCCCTTCCAAGTTTGATGAAGCAAGTCTTTATCATCCAGTCCGCCATGCCTGTGATGACCAATGCGCCAGTTGTTGCCAGACTCTGCGGAGCTGATAGTGATTATGCAGCAGTCATGGTGACAGAGACGACCCTTGCAACCATGGTGGTGATACCTATTCTCATGCTGTTGATGGCTTGATCAATAGAAAATACAAAAGCTCAAGTTTTTTCTTAAAACTTGAGCTTTTCTTATAACAAGGCTAACAAGATGGTAAGGACCAGAGCGATGCACATCCGAATCAGGTGATGAACTGGGTGGAAGTTTCCTTTGTGTTTCCCATTCCAATAGGCCCCGTAGCAAATCAAACCACAGCCGATCAGCCAAAGGAATAAAGCAACAATCGATAAAAAGAAGTAGAGGATGAGAGAAAAGGTCGCAAGGCAACTACCAATGAACAGAAGCTGATTTCCTAGAGTATTCTTGCCCTTTCTTAATTCTGAAAGGCTGGCCAATAAATGAAGGACAGGAAAGGCAAGGGCTAAGAAGGCTGTAAAAAAGCCGAGAAGAATGGAGAAGAACGTAGGATTTCCTTTCTATGATGAATAATATGAACTCGGTTCTTAGTTAGAAGAGACTTTTAAAATCTCCAAATAAAACTGGACCACTTCTTGTTCCGTGTAGGACTTGCCTTTTTTCAACCACCAGCTGAGGGTTTCAATGAAGTTGGTAACGACCAGGTGTTTGAGATAGGAGCTAGGAATGTTGGGGTGTGATTGAATCAGTTCCTCAGCTACCATTGGGTAGACGTCGTGCTCTAGTTCTTTTCGCAGTTGCCGGATAAAATAATCGTTTTTGGAGAGCAAGAGACTGGTCACATGGTCTTGATTTTTCTTGAAATGCTGAAAGATATGGGCCAGATAGTCTTGTGGGGATAGGTGTTCAGCACGCTCAAAGAGGTGATGAAAGAGCTTTTGACAGAGCTCGTCAAGTAATAATTCCTTGCTCTCGTAATGGCTGTAAAAGGTTGAGCGCCCCACATCAGCAAGGTCAATGATTTCCTGAACGGTGATGGCCTCGTAGTCTTTTTGGTTGAGTAAGTGTAAGAACGCCTGATAGATAGCTTTTCGAGTTTTGGTGATGCGACGATCCTTAGCTGTCATATGGACACTTTGAACAAACTGTTCAGTAACGTACATAGCGAGCAGTTTGCTTCTATCCTTTCTGTTGATAGTAGTGGATAATGATAATGAACATGATGTTCATGAATCTATTATAACAAAGGATATAGGATTATGAAGACAAAATATGCAGTTTGGTTAGCTTTTTTCTTGAATTTGAGTTATGCCATTGTTGAGTTTATTGCAGGAGGGATTTTTGGGTCCAGTGCGGTCCTTGCGGATTCCATCCACGACTTGGGGGATGCGATCGCTATTGGGATCTCAGCCTTTTTGGAGAGTATTTCCAATCGTGAAGAAGACAGCCGCTATACCTTGGGGTATAAGCGCTTTAGCCTCTTGGGGGCCATGGTCACGGCTGTGATTCTCATGACAGGGTCTGTTCTGGTTATCTTGGAAAATATAACAAAAATCTTTCATCCACAGCCGGTCAATGATGAGGGAATCCTCTGGTTAGGAATCATAGCGGTCAGTATCAATGTATTGGCAAGTCTAGTAGTTCGTAAAGGAAAAACAAAAAACGAATCCATCCTTAGCCTGCATTTTCTGGAAGATACTTTGGGTTGGGTGGCCGTCATCCTAATGGCCATTGTTCTGCGATTTACCGACTGGTATATTCTGGATCCGCTCTTATCTCTTGTCATTTCGATCTTTATTCTCTCAAAAGCTATTCCACGTTTTTGGTCTACACTCAAGATTTTCCTCGACGCCGTGCCAGAAGGAGTGGATGTCCAGAAGATTAAGACGGATTTGGCAGAGTTAGACCATGTCGCTAGTATCAATCAGCTCAATCTCTGGACCATGGATGGTTTGGAAAAAAATGCCATTGTCCATGTTTGTTTAAAAGAGATTGAACAGATGGAGCTTTGCAAGGAATCGATTCGAAGCATACTCAAGGATTGTGGTTTCCAAAATATCACCATTGAAGTTGATGTAGACCTAGCAACTCACCAAGCCCATAAGCGCAATATGGAGGAGATAGAAGCAGTCCAAAGCCATGGACATGAACATTATCATTAATGAACTATAGTATAAGTGAGCGAAAGCTTCATAAATAGTGTATACTTGAAATAAGTTAGATACAGAGAGGTAAATGTTTATGAAATCAGCAGTCTATACTAAGGCAGGTCAGATCGGTATTGAAGAAGTCAAGCGTCCAAGCATTCAAGAATCAGATGATGTTATTATCCGTGTAGTTCGTGCTTGCGTTTGTGGTTCAGACCTTTGGAGCTATCGTAATCCAGATATCAAAGCGGGTCACAAAAATAGTGGACACGAAGCGATTGGAATCGTTGAAGAAGCTGGAGAAGCCATTACTACAGTTAAGCCAGGTGATTTTGTGATTGTGCCATTTACTCATGGCTGTGGCGAATGCGATGCTTGTCGTGCTGGATTTGATGGTTCTTGCGATAATCATATTGGGAATAACCTTGGAGGGAATTTCCAAGCTGAATATATCCGCTTCCACTACGCTAATTGGGCCCTTGTTAAAATTCCTGGACAACCGTCTGACTACACAGAAGGGATGCTTAAGTCACTTTTGACACTTGCTGACGTCATGCCGACCGGTTACCATGCAGCGCGTGTGGCTGGTGTAAAACCAGGTGACAAAGTTGTCGTTATTGGAGATGGTGCTGTTGGTCAATGCGCTGTTATCGCGGCTAAGATGCGTGGGGCATCGCAAATCGTTCTCATGAGTCGCCACGAAGACCGTCAAAAGATGGCCTTGGAGTCAGGTGCGACAGCTGTTGTGGCTGAGCGTAGTGAAGAAGGCATTGCCAAGGTCCGTGAAATCCTCGGAGGAGGAGCAGATGCCGCCCTTGAATGTGTGGGTACCGCAGCAGCTGTCGATCAAGCCCTTGGGGTTCTTCACAATGGTGGACGTTTAGGTTTTGTCGGTGTGCCTCATTACAATAACCGTGCTCTAGGTTCGACCTTTGCCCAAAATATCTCAGTGGCAGGTGGGGCAGCCTCTGTCACCACCTATGACAAGCAGTTCTTGCTCAAGGCTGTCCTCGATGGCGACATCAATCCAGGCCGCGTCTTCACTCATAGCTATAGCTTGGATGAGATTGATCAAGCCTATAAAGACATGGATGAACGCAAGACCATTAAATCTATGATTGTCATTGAGTAATGAAAAAGTCTAGTAGAAATGAAACTACTAGACTTTTCTTTTATTGTGAAATAAATTCTTATTTCAAATCCGACATCACTTGTTTCTTGGTGAAGGTACGCTCTTGTTTGTTAGCTAAGGCCTTAATGCGCGCATCTAGAAGAATGGCACGGCCTTCGGCACTTCGGGTATAGACGAGGTCATACTTGCCTAGGCTCTTTCGGATTTGCTCCACAAAGGCTTGGGCATCCTCTTTCCGTTTGTCAAAGAGGCTTGGTACAGCGAAATATTCTGTCTGATCGGATACTTTTTCCTGTGCTTTCAGGATATAGCGCTGATTTTCAATCGGCGCGAAAAACTCGATCATAGTTTGCGAGAAGAGTTCCTTCTCCCGCATGGTTCCGCCCTTCAAATAGATCAGCGTGTTGATGGCATCCTTTCTGTCTCGTACGACTTGGATACGGGTCTCCTGGGTTTGAATATGCCCAGAAAGGAGAAGGGCTTGGTGAATGGCCTGGCCAAACACTTCTAGCCGTTTATAAGGACTCTTATAGAGATAGTAGCGCAGCCAGGCAAGGATAGCGAGAACAGCTAAAACGAATAGAAGAATTAGAGACGCTTTATTCCCTCCTCCTCTATGTGAGTAGTAAATCAGGTTGACGAAAGCATCGGTCAAAGCAGCGGCCGTCAGCCAGCGAGCTAGCTTTCTGGCATCAAAAAATAGGGCCAGAGGCAGGAAGTGTTTATCCACTTGGACCTCATTTGCAATCTCCATATTCTCCAGAATCGGAAGAGCTTTTTGCCAGCCATCCCGAAGTTCTTGACGATGAGTGGAGCGCTCTAAGGACTCTTCGTTGAGTTTCTGTAACTGTTTTTTAGTATAGCGGATATTGTCAAAGGATAGACGTTCGATTCCGGATTCGATAAAGGGTTCCTTGTAGTGGAGGCCTAAAAATTGTTTCATCCGTCTCTCTAAAAGCTCTAGATCAGGACTGTATTCTTTCAGTTGATCAGTGATGGCTTCGATCTCTTCCTTTTCAAGATCGGACTTTTCATACCATTTCTTTAGGGAAAGATTGATGGAGACCAGGTGCCAGATGTTACTGGTCTTGTCTGGATCCTCAGGCCACACTCGGATGGCACGGCCTCGCATTTGATTACTGAGCATAAAACTGCCGACAAAGCTCGCTAGGATCAGGGAATTAACGCAAGGAGCATCCCAGCCTTCTCCTAGAAGTGACTTGGTTCCAATGACGACTTGGATAAGCCCTTCTTGAAAGAGCTGGGTCACGGCTGTCACCAAATCATGTTGAGAACCAACCAAGCGAACCTTGAGAAAGTCATCAGGAGATAATTGGCCGACACTTTGGTAAGTCAATCGATTCTCTCCTAGAAGGTCTTCTAATCTTGGCTTAGCGACCGTCGGGATGATGACGATGCTGCCGGTCAAGACAGCGATGGCAGGAGGACTAGTTAGCTCTAAGCTTTCCCTGCGAATGGATTCGAAATAAGAGAGCACTCCCAATTGAGTGAATTGGGCCTCCTGGTCTCCTAGATGAACTTCAAAGTCTTGGCGAATGTAGTCTGTTAGGACCAGTTGGCGCAGTTGACTTCCAAGAGCCTGGTATTCCGCCTTGAAAATCTCTCGAACCGCATTGAGTTTTCCGAGGGATTGGTTGAGCAGGAGGTCTTGTTTTTTGTTGCGGACCAGTTTGACTTGTTTTCGATCGATCAAGCTGGCCGCTTTTAATTCATGGAGGACTTGCTTCTCGTATTCCTCAGGTAGATTGTACCAGTGAGGCACCTGAAAGAGCAGACCTTGCAGGAGAATTTCAAGCCAGTCCAGAGTGAAAGCAGGTAGTTTCTTGGCTCCTAAAAGGTCCTGGAAACGTTTGGGAAAGTCAATCCCCTTGCTTCGAAGAAAGATCAGGGTGGCTGAGAGATATTTGGGCTCATTGAGCAATTCATCATCGCTAATCTGACCCGATAAGGCTTGGCAGGTTTGGAGGTATTGGCAAAAGAGGGGATCGGAAGTCAGTTGCTGTAAGAGAGCATTCTTTTGTTGGCTAAAGGCGTTCAACTGCTCTTGCTCTTCCTTGGTTGGAAAGGCAAAGTAGACATAGTCTTGGTGAGGACAAAGGGTGTCTTCCTTGACCAATTCGGGAACCGTAATTTCCTCGTCAATCTCACCACACATGCGGATATAGCGTTCCCAAAGGGCAGGATCCCCTTCATAGGGAGGGGTAGCGGTGAGGGAGATCATCTTTAAGTCAGCGAAGGCTTGACGAAAGGATTCCAAACTCTTCCACCATTCATTGCGCAGGTGATGGCACTCATCTAAACAAAGGGTTCCGAGTGAGATGGCTTTGAAAGTAGTAAGGATATCAAAGCCTTTGAAATCAAACGTTTCAATCTCTGCCTGGTCATCGGTATCCTCAGCTTGTGATTGACCGACGACTTGGTTCATGGCGCTGTGTAGGGCCTGATAGGTAGCCACTGTAATCAGCTTAGGATGTTTGAGGTCCTGAGAGATCAGTTGCTCCGCTTGGCTTTCGTCTTTTAAAAATGCCTGGACAATCCGGTCCACCCATTGTTGACGAATGGTGACTGTAGGAGCTAAAATCAGGGTTGGCTGACCAAAGCGTCTGATAAATTCGATTCCCAGGGTTGTTTTTCCAGAGCCAGGAGCTGCTACCAAATGCAGGTGGCCATCCGCCATAAAAGCGTCACTCTTATCGAGAACGCGTTTTTGATAGTGTCTCCATTGGCCTGTAAATGCTAGTTCTTGTAACATTGGTTTCCTCCCTTGTACTGTCCCCATTATATCATAGTTGAAGGTATTCAGTTAAGAAGGGGAGTTGCCATGGAAGGGAAATCGTACTTTTTGCAATCTCTTCTTGACACCGGCTAGATGGACTTATATAATGTTACAAACAAGTTTGGAGGTAGCTGATGATCCATAAACATGAAATTCCTATTTTAGAGTTTGATGACAACCCACAGGCAGTTATTATGCCGACTCATGAGGGGTTAGACCTGCATTTGCCTGATAAATGCGTTTATGCTTTCTTAGAGGATGAGATTGACCGCTTTGCCAAAGCTGCTGGAGCCAAACAAGTAGCTAGCTTTGTCTCAGCAACCAAGACCTATCCGGTTTATGTCATGGAGCACCAAGGAGAGGAAATCTGCTTAGCCCAAGCGCCAGTTGGATCTGCACCAGCAGCTCAATTCATGGATTGGTTAATTGGCTATGGGGTGAAGAAGATGATTTCGGCAGGTAGCTGTGGCGTCTTGGTGGACATGGAAGAAAATGCCTTTTTAATCCCGACCAAGGCCTTGCGAGATGAGGGAGCTAGTTACCATTATGTGGCGCCTTCTCGCTATATAGAAGTGGATCGTCGAGCACTGACTGCCATTGAAACTGTCTTAAAAGGAAAAGAAATTCCTTATCAAGAGGTCCTGACTTGGTCGACGGACGGCTTTTATAGAGAAACGCCTGACAAGGTGGCCTATCGCATTGAAGAAGGGTGTAGTGTTGTGGAGATGGAGTGCGCCTCATTGGCAGCAGTAGCCCAGCTTCGTGATGCGGTTTGGGGCTTGCTCCTATTTACCGCAGATTCCCTTGCAGACCTGGAAAATTATGACCAGCGTGACTGGGGATCCGAAGCATTCGATAAAGCCTTAGAATTGTGCCTAGAAATGGTTCTTCACTTGTAAGTCTATTCTCTTTTTATGGTACAATGAAGCTATGTTAGTCAAATTATTTTTAAAACAATGGCAGTCCAAGATGAAAAGTCTATCTCCAGCAAGGAGGCTCTTTTTCAGCTTTTTCTTGGTTATCTTAATTGGCTCCCTCTTATTGAGTCTGCCTTTTGTCCAGCAAGCAAGCTCAAAAGCAGGTTATCTCGACCACCTTTTTACAGCAGTCTCTATGGTCTGTGTGACGGGCCTCTTTACCCAGTCAGTAGCCTCGACCTACAATGCCTGGGGGCAGTTGATCTGTATGCTCTTGATTCAGATCGGTGGCCTGGGGATCTTGACCTTTATCGGTCTCTTCTTTATGGAAAGTCGTCAAAAGCTCAGCTACAAGGACCGACAGACCATTCGGGACAGCTTTAGCTTTAGCAATAACCAGAGCTTGGCCCGTTTTGTCCGTTCTATTTTCATTACCACCTTTACCATCGAAGGACTGGGGGCCTTGCTCCTCATGATTCGCTTCATTCCTCGCTTTGGCTGGGACCATGGAATCTTTAACTCCATCTTTGTCGCAGTTTCAGCTTTTTGTAATGCAGGCTTTGATAATTTTGGGGGCGATAGTATGATGAGTTTCCAGACCGATTGGCTGGTGAACCTGACCTTGTCTACCCTTATTATTACTGGGGGCTTGGGCTTTATGGTTTGGTTTGACCTCGCTACCAAGGCCCGCAATCAATCAGGACGGCGGACTCTTCGCTTCCATACTAAGGTGGTTCTCTGGTTAACAGCTGCGATCCTTCTCTTTGGGACAGTAACCAGTCTCTTGACCGAGTTTGATAATCCGGCAACCATTGGGGCCCTCCCCTTGGGAGAGAAAATTTTAGTCAGCTTTTTCCAAACCGTCAGCATGCGGACAGCTGGTTTTGCTTCCTTAGATTATACAGCAGTCCGACCAGTGACGCTCTTCGTCTATCTCTTGCAGATGTTTTTAGGTGGAGCACCAGGCGGGACAGCAGGGGGGATGAAGATCACCACCTTCCTGGTCCTCTTGCTCCTGGCTCGGAAGGAACTATTGGGGCTACCACATACCAATTTAGGAAAACGTACGATTTCACCAGACATTGTTCAACGTTCCTTTGGGACGGCGGTGATTTTCCAGTTGACCTTCTTAGTGGGGCTATTAGGAATCTGTTTGGTGACGCCGGATGGCCAACGCTTTATTTATTTGGTCTTTGAGGTGGTATCCGCTCTAGCGACAGTGGGAGTGACCGCCAATGTAACCTCAACCTTAAATGGAGCGGGACTAGGCATTATCATGGTCCTCATGTTTATCGGACGGATTGGTCCTTTGACCCTCATGGTTAGCTTGAACAATTACCAGGCCAAGAAAGCAGATACCTTGCAGTATGCCAAGGCAGACATCATTATTGGATAGGAGAAACTTATGGAGAATCGAACCATTGGAATTTTAGGATTAGGAATTTTTGGACAGAGTGTCCTGAAAACTCTGCAGGATCAGGATGTGGATATTATTGCAATTGACGATCACGCAGATGTGATCAACCAATATGAATCCATGATTACGACTGGAATTGTTGGAGACATTACAGAAATGGACCTCTTGGACGCGGCAGATATTGGGAACTGTGACACAGTCGTTATCGCGACAGGAGAAAACTTGGAATCCAGTGTGCTGGCGGTCATGCACTGTAAGGCCCTTGGTGTTGAGCGAGTCATTGTCAAGGTCAAGAATGAAGTGACCAAGGAAGTCCTTGAGAAGATTGGGGCTGATTTGGTCATCCTACCAGAGGTAGAAGCGGGGATGTCTCTAGCTAAGATGATCCTTTTCCAACACGGGATTGAAGTCTTCCAGTTGGATGAAGCAGTGGTGGTGGTTGAGTTTACAGTTCCAGCTAGCTGGGTAGGAAAAAGTATCCGAGACTTGGAAATCAGAGACCAATATCAACTCAATATTATTGGCTATCGAGATGCGGAAGACCAGCCTTTGCGAAGTCAGATTGGTCCCGACTTTATCTGGCCAGAAGGGGTGCGCGTGATGGCGGTGACAGACAACCAGTATCTGGATAGAATCCAAGACCTCTTAGAGGAAACAAACTGAGAGAGAGTGGGACAGAAATCGGTAATTCGTTAGAATTCGATTTCGTCGTCCCACCTCCGCACAGTTGAGTAGGGCTCTAAAAGCTGATGAAATCAGCGTAGTAGAGCCCACTCAACCACTGCGTCTTGATTGACAATCCAAAGACAATTGAGAGGCCGGACTTTTGTCCCAGCCTCTTTACTAATAGCATTTTATTACTAACTAAAAATTAAAGTTTCTTTAAGCATATCCTACTATAGTAGAACTATCAAAAACACTTCCATCATGGGAATAGAAGGATGAATGATGAACATTCTTAAATTTATACGACCTGAAAAGCCATTAAAAGAGCTCAAATGGTATGATATCGCTATTGTGACTGCGATCATGTTTGGGCAGTTTATTGTCTGGTCTACAGAACTCTTCCTTGCCAGTCTTCAACCAGTTGCGCAAACCGTTAGCACAGCCACGGAGACAGCTACCAATACAGCAACGGATGGGGCAGCCTACTCCAGTAACTTTACTTTACAGATTATCTTATTAGCCCTTGCCTTAGCTTACTTGCTGCTCAGGAATTTCGATTTTAAACAGCTTCCGGTTCGCTTTAAATGGTCCGTCCTCTTTTGGGTACCTTTGATCTTTGCCATTGTTGGTCTGTTTGGGGATATCGTGACAACGGTGAGTGGAGAGTACGATTACTTCAATATCAATCTCCTCCCTTATATCGATCCCATGCAGATTATTCACAAGTTCTTAGCGCTTAGTCCCATGGCGATTACTTATTCCTTGCTCAATGGTTTCTACGAAGAGTTCTTCTTCTTGGGAGTCATGACATCTGTTAATGACAAGTACAAGTGGTGGGCACTGGCTTATTCGATCTTAATTCGGATTTCCTTCCATACCTACCAAGGTTTGCTTTGGGCAGTGGTCATTGGAGTTATCTATGGACTCTTCTACTATGTTCTCTACAAGAAGGTGATCAAAAACCTTTTGCCATTCTTCCTCATGCATGCTTTGGCCGATATGTTTGGCTCTAGCATACTCTATCTTTTAATCAATTGGGGAAGTTAAAAAAATAGTTGAAAAACTGGACGTTTTGTCCGGTTTTTTTATCTGCTTTGAATCTCTTGAATGATGGGAAAATCCCTGTAGAAAAGGCGCAAAGATGGTATAATAGAACTATCATTTTACAGGAATCAAAACATTATGAAATTAGTCTATACAGATATTCGAACCCCTTTAACCCAGGTCTTGGTGGATGAGGCCAATCGCTTGGTTGAAGAAGGGAAGCGGGTCTTTTATATCGCGCCCAACTCTCTATCTTTTGAGAAGGAGCGCAAAGTCTTGCAACTCATAGACGAGGAGGCTTCTTTTGCCATCACCATTACGCGCTTTGCTCAGATGGCACGCTATTTTACACTTAATGAAAACCACCAGCAACAAGCGCTAGATGATATCGGTCTTGGCATGCTCTTTTTTAAGGTGCTTTCTCAGATGCCGGATGAAGAGCTCAAGGTTTATGCACGTCTTAAGAAGGATCCCCAGTTTATCCAACAATTGATCCAGCTCTTTCATGAGTTGCAGACAGCCCAGATGACAGCATCCGACTTGGATGCCTTGCCAGATCAGGAGAAGAGAGAAGACTTGATCCATATCTTGAAGGCTGTTCAAGACCAGTTAGTTGCAGGTTCTTTTGAGTCTGAGTCTAAGTTGGCTAGTTTTGCCTCTCATCTTATCAAGGGAGATTTGGATGAGGAGTTGAAAGACTTGGCCCTAGTAATTGACGGTTTTACGCGTTTCTCAGCCGAGGAGGACTACCTGGTTCATTTACTGCACGACAAGGGCGTCGAGATCATTATTGGGGCATACGCCAGTGAGAAAGCCTATCGCTCGACCTTTCGTGAAGGAAACCTCTACCAGGCAAGTGTCGACTTCCTGCTAGACTTGGCTAGGACCTACCAGGTCACGCCAAGCTATGTCGGTCAAGGAAAAGAGGATGCCTTTAGTCGTATGACGCGGATCTTGGAAGCTCGTTATGACTTTACAGAGGTAGAGGGTGAGCTGTCTGATCAAGATCGAGAAGCAGTAGAGATTTGGACCTGTAACCATCAAAAGGAAGAATTAGAGGCTGTAGCCCGCTCCATTCGCCAGCGTCTGTATGAGGGAGCTCGTTACAAAGATATTCGAGTCCTCTTGGGGGATGTGGATGCTTATCAGCTCCAGCTCAAAACCATCTTTGACCAGTACCAGATTCCTTTCTATCTCGGAAAGAGTGAGTCCATGTCCCAGCATCCCCTGGTCCAATGGGTGGAATCCTTGGACCGTCTTCGTCGCTATCGGTTTTTGACCGAGGATATGGTCAATCTCTTGAAGACGGGGCTCTATGGGGCGCTAACGCGAGAGGACATCGACCATTTTGAACAATATGTTCGCTTTGCAGAAATCAAGGGTTTAGCTGCCTTTTCTCGTGACTTTACGGCCAACCACCAGGACAAATTTGACCTAGAGCGTCTCAACCAGATTCGCCAGCAAGTCATCGGTCCCCTTCAGGATTTTTACAAGACCAAGAGCCAGACCAGTCAGGGCCTATTGAAGAAGTTTACCCAGTTTTGTCAAGATGCCCAGTTGGCGCAAAACATGCAACAGTTAGCCAGTCGTGGCTCTGAACAGGAAATGGAACGCTATGACCAGGTCTGGAAGTCCTTTAGCCATGTGCTAGAACAATTTGCGCAGGTCTTTGATCAAATCAAGGTGACCTTAGATGATTTTCTTAGCCTTCTCTTGTCAGGGATCTTGTTGGCAAGCTATCGGACAGTCCCAGCGACAGTGGATGTAGTGACGGTTCAGTCCTATGATTTGATTGAGCCCTTATCAGCTCCTTATGTCTATGCCATTGGCTTGACCCAGGAGCGTTTCCCTAAGATTGCCAAGGACCAATCCTTGCTGACGGATGAAGAACGCCAGGTCTTGAACCAAGCTTCAGAGGAACAGGCTAATCTCCAAATTGCCAGTCAAGACAACTTACGGAAGAATCGCTTCGTCGCCCTATCTCTCTTCAATGCGGCCACCAAACAGCTGGTCTTGTCAAGCCCTATTCTTGTCAATGAGGTGGACGACAAGATGTCCCCTTACTTGCTCGAGCTGACCAAGGCCCCCCTCAATTTATCTGTCATTCCGAAGAAAGCAACGGCTTCTAGTGAAGATATGGGTTCTTACCAGGCCCTCTTAGCTCGATTGATTGAATTGCACCAGGGAGAAATTGACCAGGAGTTGAGCAAGGAAGAAGCGACCTTCTGGGCAGTAGCCATTCGTGTTCTTCGGAAAAAATTAGCGTCAGAAGGCTTGCACATTCCGCAAATCAGCCAAAGCTTGACAACCAAGGTCCTAGAAGATGAGACGCTGGAAGCTCTTTATCCTAAAGGTCAGGCTCTGTCTTTATCTGCCTCAGCCCTCAACACATACTACCAAAACCAATACAGCTATTATCTCCACTATGTCTTAGGTTTGCAGGAGGAGTGGCACTTGCGACCAGATGCGAGAAGCCATGGAAACTTCTTGCACCGAATTTTTGAACGGGTGCTGAAAGATCCTTCAGAAGAGGATTTTGATGAGCGCTTGAACAAGGCCATCCGCGAAACCAGCCAGGAGACAGAGTTTGCCCTCCTTTATCAGGAGAATGCCATGGCTGCCTTTTCAAAAGAATTGCTCTTGGATACAGCTCGAGCGACCGGTCGTGTCCTCGCTCACAATGATTGCATTGAAACCATTGGAGAAGAAGCTCTCTTCGGTCAGGCAGATCGTCCCTTCCTAACCCTAGAGGATGGCCGTCCGCTCTTGGTTAAGGGCAAGGTCGATCGGATTGACCGACTATCTGACACAGGAGCTTTGGGAGTGGTGGACTACAAGTCCAGTGAGACCAAGTTTAACTTTGAGAAGTTCTATAATGGCCTTAACTCCCAGTTGCCAACCTATCTGTCCGCTATCAAAGACTTTCAGGCCTTTGATCCTGACAAGGGGATCTTCGGAGCCATGTACTTGCAGATGACGGATCCTTTGGTGGCTCTCAAGGATACCAAGGCGGTCGATGATGCTGTCCAAGCCGTTCTAAAAACCCAGCAATACAAGGGTCTGTTCTTGGCAGATCAGGCCAGCCAACTTGGAGAGAACTATGAGAAAAACAAATCCATGCTCCTGAGTCAAGAGGAGCTAGACCTGCTCTTGCTCTACAATGCCCATCTCTATCAAGAGGCAGCCGAGGGGATCTTGTCTGGTAACTTTGCTATCAACCCTTATACTGAAAATGGACGAAGCATTGCTCCCTATGTAGAACAGTACAAATCGATTACTGGATTTGAAGCCAATCGCCACCTGGGACAAGCTCGTTTCTTGGAGAAATTGGATCCAAGTCAGTACGAGAAACGCCCAGTTGGTGACAAGCTCCGCCAGGCCTGGATAGAAAAAATGAAGGAGGAATTGAATCAATGAAAGAAATTGAATTTTTAAGTCCCAGCCAGATTCAAGACCTCCAAATCCAGGAGGCCCAGTCTGACAAGGAACCAAAGCGGACCCCTGAGCAGATAGAAGCCATCTATTCATCAGGGACCAATATCCTGGTCTCGGCTTCGGCTGGATCTGGAAAGACCTTCGTCATGGTCCAACGAATCCTGGATCAATTGCATCGGGGGATTTCCATCCAGCAATTGTTCGTCTCGACCTTTACCGTCAAAGCAGCGACTGAGCTCAAGGAACGGTTAGAAAAAGAGTTGGAGAAGAGCCTCAAGGCTAGCCAGGATGAGGAGCTCAAGCACCACTTGGCCCAACAAATTGCAGAATTGCCAACTAGTGATATTGGAACCATGGATGCCTTCACGCAGCGCCTGGTCTCTAAATATGGCTATTTATTAGGCCTCTCGCCGACCTTCCGCATCCTTCAAAGCGCGAGCGAGCAGTACTTGCTCAAGAATGACTGTTTTGAACAAGTTTTTGAGCGCTTTTATGAGGAGCAAGGGACCGACCTCCTCTTTAGTCGTCTGGTCAAGAACTTTACAGGAAAGGGCAAGTCGCTAGCTGGTTTTAAGGACCAGGTTTATGCCCTGGTAGACTTCCTCCAATCAACTGCGGATCCCCAAGCCTGGCTTGAGGAGTCCTTCCTCAAAGGCTATCAGGACCTGGACTATGATGAAGCCTTGGATCAGCTGGCCCAAGAGGTAAAAGAGCAACTCTTTGAACTGGAATCTTTCTTTACCTTCCACCTGGCCAATGAAGGTCAAGCCTTTGCAGGGGCCAAGTACCAAGAGAATGTCACCGCTATTCAAGACTTAATCGCTAGTCTCAATGAGAAATCCAGCCAGGAAGCTATCTTTGAGGTCTTAGAGCGGGTGGTCTTGATCTCCCGTGCTAGCGGAGGACGAAGTCTGGCCATCACGACACGAAAAGAAGACCTGAAAGAGTTAGCTACGGCCTTCAATGACGAACGCAAAGAACGCATCGAAGCCTTGCGGGCAGCAGCTTCCCAGCACTACCAACTAACCTATCAGATTCGCTTCAAGGATGAACCCTTGCCTTTGCTGGTCTTGCTCAGGGACTTTGTCCAAGCTTTCTCTACTGCTTATTTAGAGCGCAAGAAGCAGGAAAATGCCTTTGAATTTGGCGACATCAGCCATTTTGCTATCCAGATCCTTGAAGAATTCCCCCATATCCGTAGTCTCTATCAAGAGCGCTACCACGAGGTCATGGTCGATGAGTACCAGGATACCAACCATACCCAAGAGCGGATGTTGGAACTCTTGTCCAATGGCCACAACCGCTTCATGGTGGGAGATATCAAACAGTCTATCTACCGTTTCCGTCAGGCAGATCCTCAGATTTTTAATGACAAGTTTAAGGCCTATCAAGAAGAAGGGGCTGATGGTAAGTTGATCCTGCTCAAGGAGAATTTTCGAAGCCACGTAGAAGTCTTGGAAGCGACCAACCATGTCTTTGAACGCCTCATGGACGAGGAAGTTGGGGAGATTCTTTATGACCAGAGCCACCGCTTGATTGCGGGCAATCCCGAGAAGAAAGAGCCGACGCCCGCCTATGAAACTGAGTTCCTGCTCTACGATGGCAGTCAGGATGTGGCTGAAGCAACTGAAGTAGCTGAAGAAGATGAACAAGAAGGGGATGGCCTATCCTCAGGTGAAGTCCTTTTGGTCATCAAGGAGATCATCCGCCTCCACAATGAAGAAGGGGTACCTTTCAAGGATATTACGCTTTTAACGGCGTCTCGGACTCGCAACGACAAGGTGCTTTCAGCCTTTGAAGCCTATCAGATTCCTATCGTTGCAGATGGAGGAGAGGAAAACTACCTCCAATCGGTTGAAGTCATGGTCCTTTTGGACACCCTCCGGACCATTAACAATCCCTTGCAGGACTATCCCTTGGTGGCCCTCCTGAAATCAGCCATGTTTGAGTTTGATGAGGACCAGTTGGCTCGTTTAGCCTTACAGGGAGTTGAAGGCAAGAAGGCAGAGAATCTCTATGAGAAACTGCAACACGCCCTAGACCAGACAGGGAGTGCTCCTCATTTGATCGATTCCAGCTTGAGAGAGAAGCTCACCCGCTTTATGGAGACACTAGATGCCTGGCGTGACTATGCTCAGACGCATTCTCTCTATGACCTGCTCTGGAAGATTTACCAGGATCGCCACTATTATGATTATGTGGGTGCCCTGCCAAATGGAGCCCAACGGCAGGCCAATCTCTATGCCTTGACCCTTCGGGCAAATGACTTTGAAAGCTCTAGTTTCAAAGGTTTGCCACGCTTCATCTCCATGATTGATAAGATTCTGGAAAACCAACACGACTTGGCCAATGTCGCCCAGGCAGTTCCTAAGGATGCTGTCCAGCTCATGACCATCCATAAGAGCAAGGGACTTGAGTTTCCTTATGTCTTTATCCTCAATACTGACAAAAAGTTTGTCGGCAAGGAACTTTCCACGAATGCTGTCATCAGTCGGAAAAATGGGGTCGGGATCAAGTATGTTGCGAATCTCCCCGTCGAGTCTGATCAAGAGGGACTTCCCGAGTCGGTACGCTTGGTCATTGAGACTCTGCCTTACCAGCGGAATGTCGAGGAAATTCGTCTAGCAGCCTTGTCGGAGCAGATGCGCCTCCTCTATGTCGCTATGACCCGGGCAGAGCGCAAGCTATACTTGGTCGGTAAGGGGCGGCAAGATAAGTTGGAAGAGAGAAAATGGGGAGCCAGTGTCAATGGACGCTTGAGCCCAGCTCTTCGCAAGGAGATCAATTGTTTCCAAGACTGGCTCTACGCTATTCAGGCCGTCTTTGCCCAGCAACATTTGGCCTATCAGACTCGCTTTGTGACTGACCAAGACTTGACGCCGGAGCAAATCGGTCACTTGGAGATGAAGACGTCCCTCCCAGTCGATGACCTCAAGGACAACCGCCAATCAGATGAGATCCGCCGAGCCTTAGATGTCTTAGAATCAGTGGACCGGCTCAACACCCAGTACCAAGCAGCCATCCAACTTCCGAGTGTGCGTACTCCGAGCCAAATTAAGAAATTCTATGAACCTATCCAAGATATCGACGGAGTGGACCTCATGGAAAAAGGGGATCTTGCCTTACCAAGCTTTGAGTTTCCAACCTTTGGAAAGGAAGAAGCTGTGACAGGGGCGGCAGTCGGTAGTGCCCTGCACGAACTGATGCAACGGATCCCATTGACGACGGTTCCAACCATGGAGAGCCTAGCAATGGTCCTCCAAGAGGTCAATGCCAGTCCGGCTGTCAAGAAGCGGATCGACCTCAAGAAGGTCTTGGCCTTCTTCCAGACCGACTTGGGCCAACTCTTGCTGAAAGAGTCCGACAAGGTCCATCGTGAAGCGCCCTTTGCCATGCTCAAGACGGATCCAGCTAGTGGCCAGGACTTTGTGGTCCGGGGTATCTTAGACGGCTACCTACTGTTGGAAGATCGGATCCTTCTCTTTGACTACAAGACAGACCGTTACCGGAACCCTCAAGAATTGCTGGATCGCTACCAAGCCCAACTGGAACTCTACGCAGAAGCCCTCCGCCGCTCATATGCTGTGGACCAGGTTGAATCGTATTTGATCTTACTGGGTGGCGAGCAGTTGCAAGTCGTTTCTCTAGCAGATAGAAAGGACAACTCATGACCCCAATTGAACGAATCCAAGAGATGGAAGGCCATCTCAACGCCTACCAAGGCTTAATCGAGGAGCTTGAAGCATGTTTGCAACGAGTGGAAGCTGGCCAGTCTCGCTATATCGCCCTTCGCGATTACTACACTAGCCAGGTCTACATGGACGATGTCGAATTGTCCAATCAGCCAGACTTCCCTGAAGAGGTCTACTGTGGAGTCTTATCGGAAGATGCCGTCTACGATTTGTTGGACGAGCACTACCAAAAGGCGGTAGAGATGCTAGACCTTGCGACCAAGATGTTGAAAGAACGATAAGAGCACAAAAAAACTCCGGTTTTCCGGAGTTTTTAGATTAAAGATAAATTCTTCTGAAAAACTTTCCTTAGGTGAGTACGGACGTCAGCGAACTTCTACGAAGTTCCATGACTTAGTTTTGGACCTAAGGTTCCAAAACTCCCGTGTGCTAGAAACAATCGTGTTTCTAGCACTTTTCTCACAGCGGAAAGTTTTTGACTTGCTTAAAATCTTAAATAATAAATAACTTTTTTGAAAAAATTATCTAGCTAGTAATGTAAAAATAGTTTGTCTACATTCACAAAAAAAAACTCCGGTTTCCCGGAGTTTTTTCTTTTGATTAGTGTGATACACGACGACGTGCTGCTTTTTTGCGGTTTTCTTCGATGAAAGCTGCTTTTTGTTCTTCAGGCTCGATTACTTTTTTCTTGAATGTGTAAACTGCACCTGCTACAGCAGCAACTGTACCAGCAACACCAGTAACAAAACCTTTACCAAATCCTTTAGCCATGAGAATTTCTCCTTTTTAGAACTTTAAATTTTTATGTTATAATATATGGTAACGAAAAAATGCGATTTTTGCAAGGAAAAACGATGAAAAACAAGATAATTGTGATAGTGGGACCGACCGCTGTTGGGAAAACAGCCCTCGCTATCGAGGTGGCCCAGCGCTTTCAGGGGGAGGTCATCAGCGGAGATAGCCAGCAGGTCTACCGCACTCTAGATATTGGAACGGCCAAGGCTAGTCCAGAAGAGCAGGCAGCAGCTCCCCATCATCTGATCGATGTCCGCGAGGTGACAGAGACTTACTCAGCCTACGATTTTGTGACAGAAGCTAGCCAAGCCATTGAGGAGATTCAAGGACGGGGGCGCCTTCCTATTATTGCTGGAGGGACAGGCCTCTATGTCCAGAGTCTCTTAGAAGGCTATCACCTAGGAGGAGATGTCCCCCACCAGGATATCCTAGCCTATCGGGAGTCCTTGTCTCCTCTCACTGATGAAGAACTGTTTGACCGAGTAGCAAAAGAGGGAATTGAAATTCCTCAGATCAATCGCAGACGGGCTATGCGGGCCTTGGAAATCGCCCATTTCGGTCAAGATTTGGAAAATCAAGCTCCAGCCTATGAACCCTATATCATCTGTCTAGACGATGATCGCCAAGCCTTGTATGACCGCATCAATCGACGGGTGGATCTCATGGTCAAGCAGGGCTTGTTAGAAGAAGCCCAATGGCTCTATGACAACCATCCTGAGGTTCAGGCGGCTAAGGGGATTGGCTACAAGGAGCTCTTTCCTTATTTCAAGGGGGAGCAAAGTTTAGAAGAGGCTCTTGAACAGCTCAAGCAAAATACGCGCCGTTTTGCTAAGCGCCAGTTGACCTGGTTCCGCAATCGGATGACAGTTCATTTTTACCAGATTGGAGAAGAAGGCTTCAAGGAGCGGGTTCTTCAAGATATAGAAAGATTTTTAAATGATAGAAACTGAGAAAAAACAGGAGCGGGTCCTCATTGTCGGTGTCGAGCTCCAAGGCATGGAGAACTTTGACATGTCCATGGAAGAGTTGGCCAGTCTAGCCAAGACAGCCGGGGCAGAAGTCGTCGGCGTCTACACTCAAAAGAGGGAGAAGTACGACAGTAAGACCTTTGTCGGCTCTGGGAAGCTAGAAGAGATTGCCCAAATGGTCGATGCGGATGAGGTTTCGACCGTTGTCGTTAACAACCGTTTGACCCCTCGCCAGAATGTGAATTTAGAAGAAATTTTGGGTGTGAAGGTCATCGACCGGATGCAGCTGATTTTGGATATCTTTGCCATGCGGGCTCGGAGCCACGAAGGCAAGCTCCAGGTTCATCTAGCCCAGCTCAAGTACCTCTTGCCTCGTCTAGTGGGTCAAGGGATCATGCTCAGCCGTCAGGCCGGGGGGATTGGTTCCCGTGGACCGGGAGAAAGTCAGTTGGAGTTGAACCGCCGGAGTGTCCGCAATCAAATCACCGATATCGAGCGTCAACTCAAGGTGGTCGAGAAGAACCGTGAAGTGGTCCGGGAAAAACGCCTAGAATCCCCCATCTTTAAGATTGGCTTGATTGGCTATACCAATGCCGGCAAATCAACCATTATGAATGCCTTGACCAGTAAGACCCAATACGAGGCAGATGAACTCTTTGCGACCTTGGATGCCACCACCAAGAGCATCCATCTAACAGGCAATCTACAAGTAACTCTGACAGATACAGTTGGTTTTATTCAGGACTTGCCGACAGAGTTGGTGACCAGTTTTAAGTCGACTCTAGAAGAAAGTAAGAATGTGGATCTCTTGGTCCATGTCATCGATGCCTCTGATCCCAACCATGAAGAGCATGAAAAGACAGTTCTTCAGATTATGAAGGATTTGGAGATGCTGGAGATTCCACGCTTAACTCTCTACAATAAGGCTGATAAAGTCGCGGACTTTACTCCGACTCAGACACCTTATCGCCTGGTTTCGGCCAAGGATCCCGATAGTCGGACTAAACTGCAGGACATTCTACTTGAAAAGATGCAGGAGCTCTTCCATCCCTTTACGATTCAGGTTCCTTTTGATCAAGCCTACCGCATCCATGAATTGGAGACCATTGCCATCTTGGCTGAGCGTTCCTATGAGGAAACTGGTGAGGTCATAACAGGCTACATCGCCCCTAAAAATGCATGGAGACTAGAGGAGTTTTACCATCATGGATTATCTTAATATCGCCCTCAGCTATGGAGGCTATACCAGTCTCGACAAGGTCTATTTGGAGCGGATCTTAGAGGGATTGACAGAAGAGCAAAAGCTCCAGTTTATCACGCCACCGCCCAGTGTCATCAATGCCTACTTCGCTGAGCTTTACCAAAAGAAGAGCCCCGAAGCAGCAACAGACTACTTTGAACAAGTCACTGAGGCCTTTGATCTCTATCAGACCAGTCCTAGCTTTGAGGAGGACAAACCCTTTGTCCGTCTCAATCTGTCTGGCAAGGCCTATGGATTTTGCTACCGAGAAAAGGGGCTGGCTCAAGTCTTTGCCCAGCAAGCAGAAGCCATCAGCATGGACCTCTTGTTTGAGATTGCGCAAATCTTCCCTCACTACCTGGTCTATGAAGAGGAAGGCTTGATCTTGATGCGTCTGGTGAACGATCAAGAGGTGGTGGAGATCAAGGAATTGTCACCTCTATCTAATCTTGAAGAGTTAGCAGATGGCAGCATCCGCCTGACTGGCTACAACCAGGACGAATTGGCTCAATTAGCTAGGGCCTACCCAGGAAAAATCGCCGTTCGATCAAAAAATCGGACTGCTATGATCTATATAAGTTAGAAAGAATACAATGGAAATTCAATTTTTAGGAACGGGTGCGGGCCAGCCGTCCAAATCTCGTAATGTCTCAAGTCTAGCGCTCAAACTCTTGGATGAGATCAATGAAGTTTGGCTCTTTGACTGTGGGGAAGGGACGCAAAACCAAATCTTAGAAACCAGCATTCGTCCTCGAAAAGTCAGCAAGATTTTTATCACCCACTTACATGGGGACCATATCTTTGGCTTGCCAGGTTTCCTCTCTAGTCGTGCCTTTCAAGCCAATGAAGAGCAGACCGATCTAGAGATTTATGGACCGATTGGGATCAAATCCTTTGTCTTGACCAGTCTTCGGGTTTCTGGTTCCCGCCTGCCATACAAGATCCATTTTCATGAGTTCGATGAAGGTTCACTTGGGAAAATCATGGAGACCGATAAGTTCACGGTCTATGCCGAGGCCTTAGACCATACCATCTTCTGTGTGGGCTATCGCATCATGCAAAAAGACCTGGAAGGAACGTTGGATGCAGACAAGCTCAAGGCAGCAGGAGTGCCGTTTGGCCCGCTCTTTGGCCAGGTCAAAAATGGCCAAGATGTCACCCTAGAAGATGGCACCAAGATCATTGCGGCGGACTATATCTCAGCCCCTCGACCTGGTAAGGTCATCACTATCCTGGGAGATACACGTAAGACCAATGCTAGCGTCAGACTTGCCGTCAATGCAGATGTCCTCGTGCATGAGTCCACTTATGGCAAGGGCGATGAGAAGATTGCTCGGAAGCATGGACACTCGACCAATATACAGGCGTCAGAAGTAGCGCGTGAAGCAGGGGCCAAACGTCTTCTTCTCAACCATATCAGTGCCCGCTTCCTCTCCAAGGACGTCAGCCAATTGCGCAAGGATGCGTCCAGCATTTTTGAAAATGTTTATGTCGTCAAGGATTTAGAAGAAGTGGAGATCTAAGATGCGAACTATCATCATCACAGGAGCAAGCGGGGGACTAGCACAGGAAATGGTCAAGCTCCTCCCCGAGGACCGGCTCATTCTCCTAGGTAGAAATCAAGAAAAACTGGAAGACCTCTATGCTAGCCATCCTCAGGCCGAATGCATCGGGATCGATATCACAGATCCATCAGCTATCCAACAGCTAGTCGAAGAGCTCTATCAGCGCTATGGAAAGATCGATGTCTTGGTCAACAATGCTGGGTATGGGATCTTTGAAGAGTTTGATAGCATTTCTGACCAACAGGTGCGAGAGATGTTTGAGGTCAACACCTTTGCATTGATGCAGTTTTCACGTTTGGTAGGGGCGCACATGAAGGTAGCTGGCAAGGGGCACATTGTCAATATCGTCAGCATGGCGGGTCTCGTCGCAACTGCCAAATCTAGCCTTTATTCGGCGACCAAGTTTGCGGCCATTGGCTTTTCCAATGCCCTCCGCTTGGAACTCATGCCTTTTGGTGTCCATGTGACGACGGTCAATCCAGGCCCCATTCGGACTAGTTTCTTTGATCAGGCAGATCCTGACGGAAGCTATGTCAAGGCTGTGGACCGCTACATTTTGGAACCAGACTTTGTGGCTAAGAAGATCGTTAAAAACTTTGGAAAAGCAAAACGCGAGCTCAATCTTCCTTGGCTCTTGAACCTGACCCACAAGCTCTATACCCTATTCCCACGCATCTCGGACAAGCTGGCCAGCAAGATGTTTAATTACAAATAGGAGGAGCCAGATGGCAGCTAATATTCAAGCCTATTTAGAAAACATCCGGAAACCTTGGGGACAGATCTATTATGATATTCTTTTTGACCAATTACAGGACATCAAGGGAAAGCAAGTCCTTGATTTTGGCAGTGGCTTTGGCCTGGTGGCCAACCACCTGGCGCAAGACAATCAAGTCCTTGCTGTGGAGCCTAATGAAGAAATGGTAGCTTTGCGGGCCCAAGAACATTCCTACCAGCAACTGGTAGGAAGTCTGGACCAGTTAGCAAGCCTTGAAGATGCCAGCTTTGATGTCATCCTTTGCCATAATGTCTTGGAGTATGTAGAGGATCGCAAGCTAGTTCTTGAAGAATTTACCCGTCTCTTGAAACCAGATGGTCTCCTATCCATCGTCAAGCACAATGAGGTTGGACGCGTCCTGCAGACCGTCGTCTTTGAAGATGATACTCAGAAAGCGCTCGATCTCCTAGCAGGTCAGGATCTGGAAACCCACTCCATGGGCTTGGCCCAGGCCTATGATCTAGATAGAGCAGTAGAAGACCTAGCCCTCGAAGTTCAGGCCTACCAAGGAATTCGTGTCTTTTACGCCTTGCAGGACAATCGCTTTAAAGGACAAGAAGGCTGGCGAGAGTCTATGCTCAAGATGGAGCTGGCCGTTTGCCAAGAGTCCCCTTACAGAGATATCGCCTTCTTCCAGCACTATACCCTAAAAAGGAGTTAAGATGTTAGAGTACAAACAAGAGATTCCACCGATGACAGACCTAGTCGCACTCTACAGCTCGGTCGGCTGGACCAATTATACCAATAACCCAACTATGCTAGAAGAGGCTGTCAAAGCCAGTCTCTGGCAGTTAGCAGTCTATGATAAGGAAGAGCAGGTCGCTTACATTCGCTTGGTAGGAGATGGGCACTCAGTTCTGTTGGTGCAAGATCTCTTGGTGCGACCAGATCATCAGAGGCAAGGTATCGGAAAGAAACTCCTAGAAGAGGCTTTAGCGACCTTTCCTAATGTCTATCAACGGCTTCTTGTCACTGAATGTAGCGAGAAAAATCTTGCCTTTTACCAATCCCTTGGCTTTGTCGAATTGTCAGAGCAAGCCTGTACGGGGATGATTTATAATAATTGACGGAGAGAGAGTGGGACAGAAATCGGTAATTCGTTAGAATTCGATTTCGTCGTCCCACCTCCGCACAGTTGAGTAGGGCTGTAAAAGTTGATGAAATCAGCCTAGTAGAGCCCACTCAACCACTGCGTCTTGCTCAACAATCCAAAGACAATTGAGAGGCTAGGACTTTTGCACCGGCCTCTTTTTTTGTTTTTCCTGACATTACTCGTAAATAATGGTAGAATAGAGCTAGATTATTGAGTACCTTGATCAGCATTTCAAATTATGAGAACCCTTCATCCTATAGTTCTTGCTCGTTATCTATCCAACTTTTGGAAGTTTTCTGTTTTTGGAGGTAGATCTATGAAAAACAAACCTTATTCTTTTTTATTCCTAGTTCCCATCCTATTCTTAACGATGTTCCTAACCAGTTGTAAGATCATGACATCGAGCGATTACAAAAAGGCTAAAGAAGTTGTTAGCGGTGAGCTTACTCACGTTGGTTTGTATGGCAAAGTTACCATCACTAACTTGTCCTGGACTGCCCTAGAATTCCCAACTTATAACGTAAGCTACGCTTACTCTGAGACAACTTACGATGATCAAACGGTACGATTGGAACATGATGCAACTTTTCATGATGACTGGTCAAGTTCATCTATTACTAATCTTCCGGACTATAAGAAAGTGTTTTTAGAGCAGAAATCCATAAAAAATATCGAGGAAAAACTAGAGAAGGAAATAAAGAAGCAATCTCTCGGCCTTCCAATTGAATTCTTTATCGTTTTAAGTAACTTTTATCCTGATGAAAAAGAGGAAATTCTGGATAGCATCGCTAAGCAAAATCTCAAAGAAGGAAAGAAGGACTTTGCCGGCTACTATCAAATCCCTTTTCAAACCTTGATAGATCAAGAGTTAATCCGTATGACCATTTATGTAGATGATACCGTGTCCGTTAAGGAGCAAGACCTAAAAGCGGCAGCTAAAAAGCTAGATGCGAGCAAACTACCGAATGGTTCCTATAGTTTCTATTATTCCAATCGTAAAGATGATTCGGAAGACACGCTCAGATACTCCTTCAAAGTTAAAGATGGTCAAGTTGTTTTTTCTGAAGATCAAAAGGATGAACTAGAGGATTAAACTAAAAAGAGTATTCTTGAGTAACCTAGTAAGGCTTAACAAATCTATTTTTATAATGCTACTTAAATGAGAGTGGGACAGAAATCGGTAATTCGTTAGAATTCGATTTCGTCGTCCCACCTCCGCACAGTTGAGTAGGGCTGTAAAAGCTGATGAAATCAGCGTAGTAGAGCCCAGTCACCACTGCGTCTTGCTCGACAATCCAAAGACAATTGAGAGGCTAGGACTTTTGTCCCAGCCTCATTATTTATTTGACTGACAAAAGAGAGAATTGATGGTAAAATGAGGGGGAGATTAGGAGGAGTTGTTTATGCCCAAGTTATTTAAGTCAAAGTTGTTTTTATTTACTTTATTCGTCGTGGTAGTTGGCTCTGTGTACTCTATCAAAGAACAAATTCGTATAAGAGAATTGCGTCAGTATGTTCAATGGAAACCGAGGCCAGTCATTAAGGACTATGAATTTATTCATAACGGGGAAGCACTAGTCATCGAATGGGACGATGCTGATGAGAGAGAATTAATTAAAGAAGCTACTAAAGATGAACCACAATTTGCGTACCAACTTAATACACCTAATGGTGCAAGTGGTGAGCGCTATATCATGCAAGAAAGCTATAAGTTAAAAGCGAGTAGTGATAAGTTTTCACGCTATCGTACTGCACCAGGTTCGGCGCCTTATCTAAGCTACAATGAGCCCAAAGAAGGGGAGTATTGGTTGATTGATGTATACGACACGAAGGATCGAAAACTAAAACCTAAAACCTATGATGTCTTTAAAATGGTGCGTGACTATAATAAGAAATATATCCCACTCGATATTTCAGGAGAAATATATGAAACAGAGGATAATGAAGCCTACTTTCTTATTACTATGTTAGCACCCAAGGAATCAAAAGCAGTGATTGAAAATGGAACTATGAAAGTTGTTACGGAGGGGTTTAACGAGACTTCACAGTATCCGGTTGAGGAGGGGCTGATTGATGCAAAAACAGGAAAAATATCTAAAAAGAGTTCCTCTGGTAAAAGTGTTGAAGAAGTTAAAACGGAGTCAAAACAGAGACTTGAGAATAGACATCCATTCGCTCTTATGCCAAAAACGAGATTATCTGGTTCCGGAGGAAATGACTACATTTCTAGAGGATTACAACTTAGGTTTAATCAAAGTTTTAGGGAAACTGAAAGGTACAAAATATCTCTAGCAGCAGTCTATCCAAAGGCCTATCAGATGTTGAAAAATCACTATCGCTCAGTTTTGTATTTCTTAGGCGAGGAAGATGTAGAGTTTCGTCTCTCCTTTTTAGAATTACTAACAAGTCCCTATAATTCATTTGTTAAAGATTTCACGCTTCCTGCTGATTTTTCAATAGATGGGCAAGAGCACCTTGTTCAGAATAAAGAAGAATTTCTTCAATACTTCAAATCTCAGCCTCAAAAAAACAGTACTAATTTTGAGTTGGATCTTATGAATATATTTTACGAAGAAACACCAGAAGGATACATAAGGAGAGATCTTTTTAAAAATTTAACCATTCCCGCCGAGTTTTCAAAAGATGGGCAAGAACATGTGATTCAAGATGTGCTCCAATTTCAAAAGGTCCTCAATATTGAAAAGATAGAAAATGAAAAATTAAGGAAGAAAATAATAGAAACATTCCCATATATGAAATAGACTGGAATATAAGTGAAGATACAAAAGAGCCTAGTGAAGTTTTCACAGGCTCTTTTATATAACCTCTAGGACAGAAAAATGAGAATGAGGTAGGACTTGGTTTTCTAGTTTATTCTATCGTCATAGGTCCATAAAAAAGAGAGAGAATGTGATTCTCTCTCGTGCTATTAGTGACTAGGAGGTGGAGCTAGTGCAAGCTAATAGTAGTTTTCTGAACTGAATTAGTTATCAGTCATTTTACGTTTCAATACAACGGCACCGGCCAAGACCAATACTCCTGTAAGAACAAGACCTGTTGCGACAACTTCACCTGTACTTGGAAGAAGTTTCTTACGTCCGCCACCATTGCCTCCAGCGTTAGGTCCGGTTGGATTTTCAGGTGTAGTACCTTCAGGTGTTGTAGTAGGTCCTCCAGGTGTAGTCGTTGGTGTTGTAGTAGGTCCTCCAGGTGTTGTAGTTGGTGTTCCAGGCGTAGTAGTTACAGTAGTCTTAGGCTCCTTTGTAGAAACAGTTGTAGCAGGAGTTTCAGGTGTAGTAGTTACTGTAGTCTTAGGCTCTTCAGTTGTTGTAGTAGTTGAAGTAGTTGCCTCTCCAGTTGTTGTAGTAGTTGAAGTAGTTGCCTCTCCAGTTGTTGTAGTAGTTGAAGTAGTTGGCTCTTCAGTTGTTGTAGTGGTTGAAGTAGTTGGCTCTTCGGTTGTTGTAGTAGTTGAAGTAGTTGGCTCTTCAGTTGTTGTAGTGGTTGAAGTAGTTGGCTCTTCGGTTGTTGTAGTAGTTGAAGTAGTTGGCTCTTCAGTTGTAGTTGTAGTAGTAGTTGTAGATGTCGTAGTAGTGGTTGTTGTAGTCGTTGTAGTTGGTTTGTTTGATGTGTTAATGACCTTGATCACGTTAGCATCATCAATTTTTTCAACTTTTGAAGTGTAACCTTCAGGTGTGTTTGTTTCCACTACTGAGTACTCAATCTTCTTACCGTCTTTGATACCTGGCAATTTGGTAAATTCTGCTTGCCAACCAGAAGCTTTTGTAAGAGTTTGTGTCATTCCTTCTAAAGCTTTGCCGTCAGCATACAATTGAACAGTGATATCTTTACGGTCAGCTTCTTCATCACCAACCCATTCTTTCTGAACGGTCACAGTTGTGTCACCAGATACCCAGAATTTCAATTCTGTATTGTTCCAGAAGGCTGGGTCTGTTTGAGGTGTTGTGATTTCGTCAGCTGTCAAGGTAGCGTTGTTGTCAACACGGATAGTTGTTTTAGGAATGATTGTTTGGTATTCAACAATGATTTCTTCATCTGTAGCTGTCTTGAAGACATCGCTGACATCTGATAAGTTCACAGTAAATCCATTACCATCTGGATCAAATGTCACATGTTTCCAGAAGTTCCATCCTGAAGCAACCACTTGACCACCTTTTCTTAATGTGAAGGATGGTTTCAAGTAAGTTCCAACGAAGAATTCACTTGCAGCGTGATTAGCAGGTGTTTTAAAAGTGATTTTTGAGTAATCTACAGCTGAAGCTTGGATTTTATCTGATACAACAGGATTTGTGATGGCTTGTTTTTTACCATCTCCGTTGATACGGATGAACCATTTTGTAAGGTAGTAGTCATCTCCAACATTCATCCATGCATAGTTTTCTGATGCATCGAGTTTGAATTCTTTAGATACATAGTCACCAGTAAGGTTGTACTTGTTCAAAACAGATTCAAATACGCCAGGTCCATCAGGACGAGTGATGATGACAGATTCTGAACCGACTTTAGAAGTGGCAGTCTTATTTCCAGGATTTCCTGGAGTGCTATCCCACACTGCTTGGTATGAGAAACCACCCTTAACGTTTTGGTTCATGGATTCGATTGCTTTTTTAAAGGTAAAAGTAATCTTTTTGTCTGTCATCGACAAGGTAGCAACTTCAGCACCATTAGCTTGAAGTGACTCCGTTGCAAGTTTGGTGATATTGACACCTTCAGGAGCATCGATGGTAAACGTATCACCTTCCTTAACAGAAATTCCTGTTAAGTCCCAGTCAAAAGAAAATGTGACCTTTTGACCAGATGTATCTGCTTTAAGGTTTGTAATGGTTGGTGTAACAGTTGCTGCAGAAACTGGCTTAATGATTGACAAGCCAAGAGCAACTACACTAATCATTGCTACAAACGCGAATAATTTTTTATAGAAAGTTTTCACTTGTTCCTCCATTCCTTTTTCCTGGTTTGGAAGTATATCACTTTTTTTCCACACATTTTAAGCGTGTCCAGTTCTATACCGACAAAAAGTCGGCTAGATGTTTATGACGGTTTTTCTGCTAGGACTGAATGGTAGAGACCATCGTTGTAGCCAGAGAAAAGCGAAAGTCGACTGTGACAGCTTAAAATAAAAAACTGATTGTCCTTTCCACACACAGAATTAATAACTCCAAGGGCCATAAAGTCAAGAGTTTCAAACCAAGACGGCTGAAAAACCGATCGCTTTGTTTCCCTATAATTTTAGGCCTCTTATATTATATTACAATCCTTTGCAGTGTCAAGTAATTTGTATCTAAATAATAAAAAATAGTAGGATTTTTTTATTGGGAGGTTTTTTCGTAGGTTAAAAAGATTGAAAAGATTGGAAGAAGACTTGTAACAGACGCAGTTTGGGAGCTGGGCTAAGCTTGATTTTTATGACCTTGGATAGAAGATTTTACCCCTACTGATTCAAAGCTAGCTTTCATTTTCCGGATTCCCGGCTTTCATGTTATAATATGCTGATATAATTTAAAGATACGTCAAAGCCTTGGTTCATAAGGGATTAACGTATCTTTAAGTGAAAAATGTTCTCCTTTTTAGGAACTTTTGATATTATTTAGTGCCGTTTCGAAGATTGAGACGGCTTTTTTTGCGCTCTCTTTTGAGAGGTGACTATATATGTCCATTGTCATGGATAAGGTGGAGTGTCCTAGTCGGTGCTGGAGTTCTTTATATGGTATTCCAGCATTTAATAACAAACTAGCGTGAGTGTGTCGGAAACCGTGAAAACCAACGTCAGGAACTTGCGCCCGTTTAAAATGTATTTTTAATCTTGCTTGAAGAGTGCGGTTGTTTGGGTATTCATGGATAAAATCTGAAAAGACCACTTTTTCAGTTCTTCCAAGTGTCCAAGCCTCTTTAGTTTGTCTATGTTTATATTGTTTTAGCATTGTAACCGTTTTGGGGTCAATATCAATATCACGGTAGCTAGATTTTGATTTAGGACTATTAATTTCAAGTCTATAATTAAGTGTCTTTGTAATGTGAACAACAGCATTATCAAGATCAATATCAGACCATTCCAACGCCAAAGCTTCATTGATACGGCAACCAGTAGCAAGTAGAAACTTGTAAAGAGTGATACAAAAGAGATTTTTGAAGCTAGTTTGATCCAAATTATCCAAGTATTCGAAGAATTGTTTTAATTCTGGATCTGTAAAATGCTTTGTCTTTACCTTGTTCTTTTCTTTTTTGATCTTTGGTACTAGTATATCTTTTGCAGGATTGGAAGCAATCGCTTGTAATGAAGCTCCATACTGTAAGATACGCTTATTGAATGAGTGGAGTTGCCCATATCGTTTAAAGCCCCCATCATTTTGGTTGTAATCTCTAGCCCATTTGTTCACTTGTTGCTGAATAATGGCAGGGGTCAACTTATCTAGTTTGTACGATCCAAAAGCGGGGCGTAAATAATTTTCTATCTGTGACTTGATAGCGATTTGAGAGTTTGTTTTGATCGTGGGTGAGTAAGTTTCCCACCAACTATCTAGTAATTCGCTATATGTTTCAAATTGAGTAAAAGCGGTACGAGTTGCACCGTTCTTTTCAAATTCAACTTTTGCTTGTAAAGCCTTGTTCTTAATTTCTTTCTTGGTACGGGCTGAAATGGTTGTTTTAATCTTCTTCCCTGTGATTGAATCAATACCAAGATATAAGCTGGTGCGGTACACGGTTGTACCGTCTTTCTTTTTGTATTCTGTAATATTCATGATCTAAACCTTTCTAATTCATCAGCAGGCAAGCCGTAAAGGTTTTAGTTTGTGGTTTATATCATGCCAGGGCTTCACAGAATGCCCTGTATTCGATTTTAAAGGGTCAGACGGTTGGATTATATATCGGATTTAGAAAGCGTGTATAGGGCTTGTATTAGACGGTTAAAGCACACTTTATTTTTTAAAATCGGAGTTTTCGGACACCCTAAAGAAAAATAGAAGTGCTAAGGTTTGCTAAGGTTTGATATATATAATCTTTGAACTTAGAATAGGCGAAAATATCTATTTTATAAGAATTACTTCAGTTCAATTAGTTTATTGTGAATTTTTTCAGTTAAGGCTTTTTGTTGGCTAGCAGTGAGGTGGTGAGAGGTACGAATTACGATAGTACCATACACGTAATGAGATCCAGGATCTAATATTCCACCGTCAAACGCTGATAGGTAAGTATTTCTCTTTTCAGCTTCTTCTTTGGTCTTGTATACTTCAATGCAACCGCCTGCTTCAGTCCCCTTATCTAATAGATCAGTCCCCTCAACAGGTTCTGTTACCTGGTTATCTGCAAAATAGATAGAAGCAGTATAGCCACCTTGTTTATTTAATATTCCATTAGGGTCATTTTCTTCTGTAGCATGTTGTACTTCTTGGATTGTATCGATTTCTTTCAACCGTTCCTCAACAAAAGAATCCTTGGGGTTTGTAATCTGTGCTAGTTGCTTAACGCTGTTTTGGTAAGCTGTTAGTTTCTCAGTGAGGTTTTTTTGAGTTTCAGAATAATCGACAGGTTTTGCAATTTCTTTCGCTTGATCTTCGATCTTTTGTGTATCGCTTTCCATTTTTGGGGCTTTACGAATCGAGTTTTTTGCTTCTTTGACAGCAGTTTTTAAATCTTCTAAAGTCTTAGCTTCTAATGGTTCAGCTTTTTCTTTAATGATTTTTTCAGTATCAGCAATTTGTTTTTCAATTGCTTTATTATTCTCATTAAGAGTATCAACAGACTTTTCAAAGTGACTTATTGCAGTTTGGTGTGGTGCATACTCCGAGAAATAATAGCTTGCTCCACCAGTGGCAAGAGCTAAAACAACAGCAGTAGTAATAACATTCTTTTTCATAATTTTTCTCCTAAAAGTTTTAAATAATATCCTAATCTTTTATTTTTCTAGTATTTTAACAAACCATGCATTTCACGCGCTTAAATCATATTTTGAGCGGTTATTTTTCCCAACTGCTACAAGTTGGACTTACTAATATTCAGTTCTTTAGCTATGTAGTCAAAAGACTTTCCAGACGCTCTTAATCTAACAAATTCTGTCTTTGTTTCTTGGCTCTTCAATAAGTATCACTCCTCTGCGTCCTCGTCTTGTTTTTGTTGATCTCTTATACTTTCAATTAAAAAGAAGATAAGCGTAAGGGTAAACGGTGTTGCTAAATTTTCTACTAAACTTGTTAACCCTTTATCATCAATGTAAGGCAATGCATACAGTAGCACCCCTAGGCCTGTTAGTGCAAAGCTACATAATATAGCTACTCTGCGGTTTTCTTTATTCATCTTTATTGATCCTCTTCTTTGTTCTTTCTTTCGTTATACTTGTCTAGTACTTCAAAACTTTTATCGAAAGCAAAGAAACCTAAACCTAAAGCAAACGGCGCGCCCACTATTTCTAACACTTTTGTCCATTTGTCTCCTATGCATTCGTAGTTATAAGCTAATATCCCCATAACCGTAACTATGATAGCTAAAGCCCATACTCCCCAATCTGCGTCAGCTAATACTTTTCCTTTTTCTGTTCTACTTTTTTTACTCATGATGATTTTCCTTTCATTTTTGGCTTTTTCTACTTCCGCTAATACTAATTTATAGAACACAGCTCATTATCAACCTTAAATTAATAATGGCTGTGATCTCTTCTTGTTGTTGATAATAGTTGATTTATTTAACAAAATTTAACCTTTATTATTTTTATTAATTTTGTTTTCTAATCGATATCTTAATAGATTTTCTGCTGTGTATTTTGCCTGGTATTCGGTCATTTTATCCACGATTTCATCCAGAGATTTGGCACTTTCTTTAATAAATTCCAAAGCTTCTACTATTTGTTTGGGAGGTAATTGTTCATTTTTTACCCCTTCAATTAATAAATCAATAGTATCTACAATTCCTTGAGTTTGTAACTCAAAATATGAATTTGCTTGCGAAAATGCTTCGCTTATTGTTCTTTCTAATCCTTTTGTAGAAATCAAAAGATCATTCTGTAATTCTGATATTTTAGTATCATAACCCAATAAATACCCTACACTTACATTAAAAAAATCGGCAAGTTGTTTGGCCTTTTCTGGTTTGATTTGGCTTTCTCCATTTTCCCAATTTTGAAGAGTTCTATAATGAACCCTTAAAATTTCTGCTAACTCTTTTTGAGATAACTTTTTTTCTTGTCTTAATTCTTTCAATCTATTCATTTTTAAATTGCCTTTCTCAAATGATTATATACTATATTTTGAAAAAAGTACATTTATTTTGTGCAAAATACAAAAAAATAGTTGACAAACGAAAAAAAGGTGTGTATCATATAGTTATAGATGCACAATAAAAATGTGTATTGTTGTTTTTATTGAAGCTTTTGGGAAAGGAGTAAAAGATGAGTAAATTACGAGGTTATCGGGTTATGTTAGGCCTGACTCAGCAAGAAATGGCTGATAAGCTAGAAATTTCTTTACAATCATACAATAATAAGGAACTAGCTAAAACAGCTTTTAATGATAAAGAGCGCCTGATAATCAAGTCAATGGTTGCGAAAATCAAACCAGATATAACTATAGATGAATTGTTTTATAGCTAGAAAAAACGATGTAGGAAAATGAACTCACCGTAAGGCGCGTGAGGCAATAAAAAAAAGCCTGTAGCCACCAACTAACAAGCCTTAAATGGAATTAACTAAAACACAGGACAGCAGGCAAGCCGTAAGGGTTTTAGGAAATATTTTTATGGTTAAATTATACCATTCTTTGGTGTTTATTAAAAGTCGAAAAAGACTTAGTACAGAAGTATATTAAAGAAAGATTGGAGAACAACATGAACAAAACAGAATTGATCAACAAGATTGATAAGGCAATGAATCGGCTAGATTTCTTAGCTGAAATTATGGAGGGTGAAAAAACTCTAATCACTGGTTTAAATACCATTTGTAACATTCTTTTTGAAATTCGTGGAGAGGTTTCACTTAACGGGATCAAGGAGGATGAAAATGTTTAGTTTGAGTAAAGAAAGTGAATTTGATTTATCTCACGCGCTTCTAGACCTGGTAGATAATTTTTTAAAATCTAAAAGCCAACCAGAACAAAGACTTTTGGGCCTTATGACAGCAAAGCAGTTAAAAGATGAACTTAACGTAACAGACAACACACTGAAACGATGGGAAGAAAAAGGCTTGAAACGTTACCAACCACCTTTAGAAGACACGCGCAAAGCGTACTATAAAGTGAGTGATATCTTGATCTTTTTGGGGGTGGAAGAATGACAAGATTTGATATACACCCTGCAAATGGTAGAGGGTTAAGAGTTGGAGAAATGGACGTATACAAGGATAGACGACCAACAGTAGAGCAGTTGAAAGAACAAAAGCGACTTAAGAAGTTAAGAAAAAAACGTAGAAAGGGATAATATAGATTTGGGAAATGAAGAAACTTATTTTTTATCACTTAGAGGAGCAAGAGGTCAATTAGGCTTTGAGTGTGACATTATAAAGGACAAAGCCTATCAACAAGCGTACCAGGAAGTTAAAAGCGACCCTAAGCAACTTGAAAAGGTTAATAGTGGTTCAATTACTGAAATGGAACTGGAGGTATTAGCCAAAGAACAAGCACAAAAGGCAAGAAAAAAGGCCTTGCCGTCTTCAACCTTAGGGGTTGCTTTAATGCTTCGGAAATTCGTGCGATTTATTAGAATTAAGCCTGAAGTGCAGGGACAGAAAGCGCCATTGTATTATTATGATCCTGATAAAGGAATATGGCTTGAAGATAACGAGTTTTTACAGGATTTAATTTCAGTTATATATCCTGAAGTAACGGAAAAAAAGGCGTTTGATATTCTCTATAAAATTGCACATCAAAGTACACTTAGAAAGATACAGAGCAATTATACTGTTATCGGGGATAAGCTTTACAATTCAGATTCTGAAGAGTTTGAAGAGCTGACACCTAGTGTAATTGTAACTAGAAAGATTAAAACGGGGTACAATCCTGAAGCTGAAGAACCAACTATAAAAGGTTGGAAACCCAGCAAGTGGCTTTCTGAATTGTTTGACAATGACCAGGAACTATATAACCTAGCTATTCAAATTATTAAAGCAAGTATCACAGGAAGATCCTTAAAAAATATCTTTTGGCTTTATGGAGAGGGTGGAACTGGTAAAGGTACTTTTCAGCAATTACTCATAAACTTGGTAGGTATGGAAAATGTAGCAAGTTTGAAAATGACTGAGTTTGATAAAAGCCGTTTTTCTACCTCTATCCTTTTAGGTAAAACTTTGGTTATCGGGGACGACGTACAAAAGGATGCAATTATTAGAGATACCTCTAATATGTTTAGTCTTGCAACAGGGGACATCATGACCATAGAAGATAAAGGGAAGCGCCCTTATAGTTTACGTTTAAATATGACTATTGTACAATCGTCTAATGGTTTACCAAGAATGAACGGGGACAGAGAAGCGATTGATAGACGGTTTAAAATTTTACCTTTTACTAAAGTCTTTAAAGGCAAACCAAACAAGGCTATCAAAGACTACTACATTAACAAGAAAGAAGTTTTAGAATACTTCACGCGCATAGCTCTTGAAACACCAACAGAAGATATTACACCTAAGAAATCAAAAGAGATTTTAAGGGAGTATCACGAAGAAAATAACCCTGTTATCGCTTTTGTATCGTCATTCTTTACTGAAGATCTAACTAGTGAGTTTTTACCTAACAGTTTTGTATTCCATAACTGGAAAGCATATACTGAACATTATGGAATTAAGCTACATAAATCAGAAATGAGCTTACACAGAGAGATTAAAAATAATCTTCCTAGTTGGATAACCACAGGGCAGAAAACAATATCAGCAGGGAGACAACTTCCCGCTGGCTTCTATCCTAATGAGGATAAAACCCCCTACGCTCAGGTATATTTCAATGGCAGGGAAAAACCTGAACGACGTAAAAAATCTAGGAATGAACGGGGATATTTTAACGGAAATGCTAAAAAGAGAAAATGATTTTATACACTCTATACACTTCTAAATGAAAGTGTGGGAGCTAGAACCCTTAGAGCACCAAGGGGTTTAGACACTTTATACACTCTATACACTAGGTTTTTTCTCTTACAGTATATTTGTTATTATTAAGGGCTCAATAATTCTCTATATATATTTTATTTTAAGTGTATAAAGTGTATAAAGTGTATAGAAATAGAGCTAAAGCCTTGATATAACTGATAGAAAAATCTATACACTTCTAAAATAAAGTGTATAGAATTTGTAAAAAGTGTATAGAATTTGGACAAAAAGGAGCAAACAAATGAAAACTAAATTATTTATTTATCGTGCCTGGAAACAACCATTAGAAGATTTTGAGCAAGAAGTGAATGACTTTTTGGCCACTGTTCAATTGGTGGATGTGAAGATCTCAGGGGCAACGTTGGGCAGTAGCGAAGATATGTCAGCACAGACTACCTTATTAGTGGTTTATCAATAAGGATAAAAAGTACTTAGAAGGCAGAGAGGGCACAAATGGAATTAGAGCAATTAAATGAAAGGCTAGAAAATATAAAATGGCTAGATAAAGAAATAGAGGCACTTAAATTAGAAATAGAATCACTTGATAGTGGGGTATATAAGCGTAATCATCTTTCTGCTTCACCATTTCAAAAAAATACTAATAATAATGCTGAAAACAAAATAGTTTCTACTATTAAGTTGAAAGAAGACCTGGAAGAACGACTGGATAGGGTTATTGAAGAACGCCTGGAAATCGTTGGGATGATTGACAAAAACCCATACGTTTTGGAACGTACAGTGCTACGTTTATTCTACGTCAGCAACTTGCCGAACTGGGCTGTGGCGGAAAAAATAGATAGATCAGTATCAGCAATGTACCTGATTCTAAGAAGAGGAAAAGAACGATTAGCGAAGATTTTATAGAAAAGATAAGTGGTGCGCGTGTTTTACCAATTGAAAAAAAACAAAAATGTTATCATTTGCTAAGGTTTTAAATACAATAGGAAAAGGAAAATGCTATTTAAAATACCTGCAGGCTGACAATTACTAACATTTAAAAAGCAATAAGAAAAAACTAATTATTTTACCTTTTCAATTCAATAAAATACTGAAGGGATTGGATCTTTTAAAAGTTGGTAAATGGTAAAGGAAGAATTTATAAATGGTTTTAGTCCAGGTATATTCTATCTAATTGATCATTCAATAATTCGATAGATTTTTCTAATTTCAAAATTCTATCTTTTAGATCTTCAATATTGAGACGTTCGTCTAGTTTTAGTTCATTAAGTTTAATTTGTAAAATAATATCTTGAATCATAAGAAAATGGTAACAAAATACTTGTTATCATTTTTAATTTTCTCTATTTGGTCTTTTTTAGCTAATCGGGTATTAGTGAAGGGAACTTTTTCAAAGTTAGAGCATTGAAAACAAAGAAAGAAAAACTTTTATAATATTGAAGATAGAGTTGATAATACATTTTTTAAATTGTTAGCTAATAAAATCAAAGTATTGAAAGAAATATTTTCAAAATAAAGAAATAAATTAATACACGTAATGAGTGTTTTATGATATACTGGAATAGTGTATAGAAAATTAATCTATATATAAAAATAATTTTATAATTTAGTGGCGAGAACTGAGGTCGATAATTGATTAAATATCAATGTTACCATGGTACTGGCGAAAGTAATTCTAAACAAATCCAATCTTCTAAGGAATTTAAATTCAAGTATCGATCGAATCATTGGTTAGGGCAAGGAGTTTATTTTTTTATTAATGATTATGATAAGGCTGAATGGTGGGCGAAGCATAATCGACCTAATAAAGAAACAAGTCCAGTAGTGCTAAAATGTGAGGTTGAACTTAAAAGCACAGAATTATTAGATTTAAATACTGAGAGAGACCTTATCAAACTTGATGATTTTGCTATAGATTTCTTTGAATCCTTGAAAAGAGAGAAAATAACTATCAAATTTAAAGATATACATGAAAAAAATTGTAAAGTAATTGATATGTTTTTGGAAAAAAACAAGGGATATAAAGCAGTTCATAGAACTTTTGACTCAACTAAAACAGGTTTGAAGGAAAACGGTGCTGGCTTTAACTTATTATCTGATCAGTTGTGTATTGTTGATCAGAGCGTAATCCCGTTTGAGAATATAGAATTAATTCGATTGGTACATGAAGGAGGTAAAATATGTTAAGTAGAGAACAATTAATAGAGCTTTTAAAAGGTGCAGATGTTAATTTTGAAGTAGACCAAGAAGAGCCATTTATTATATATAGCAATGGACAAATTGAAAAATATGAAGAAACCCAATTACCAAGTGGATACTTATCTAATTTGAATCAAAGTATATATCCAAAGATAAAAACTAAAGTTAGTGTTGAACAAATCAACTTTGAATTTTTTATTAAATCAAAATTGGGTAGTAACTCTGCAAATATTAGAAATATAGAAATGAATAAATTAGGTGATGCTGCATGAGCATAGATAGTGAATTAATTTTAAAAAATGTTAGAGTCAAGTCTTTAAATTATTCAATCAACGAGGCAATTGATTTGTCTGAGATAAAAGATGTCGATATTTTGATATCACCAACACCTAAATTAGCTAAAGATGATATCCATTCAGGTGTTGTAGAATTATCAGTTGAATTATTTGATGAATTTTATATAGAAAACAATAAACCTTTTCATATTGAAATTGTTGTTCAAGGGATGTTTACTGACTCTGATCAAACGTCAAATATGAACGTTTTTGAAAAGTATTTCCCGAATATGATTAGCATACTATATCCATACGTCAGATCATATATATCAGCTACAACAGGGATGTTTGGAATTCAAAATGTACAGATTCCGGCAATCAATGTTTATGATCTAATGACAAATCTATCTAAATCAAATAATAAAAAATAAAATATTACCAGGCGAAAAGGCTTGTAAATCAATTAGTATTCTTTCCTGTCATAATATAAAACCTTAGAAGAATTCTAGGGTTTTTCTTTTGTATTAACTATAAGTATATAGTAGTATTATAGATACGGAACTTACCAGTATTGAAAAACTATACTGAGCTTTGATCATTGGGGAGAAGTGGCTGATATAGATGCAAAAAAAGCACCGTGTGAGGGTGCTAGATCTTGCCTGCTGAACTCGTAAATGATTGATCCTTTTAGGGTCAATTTTTTTGTGGACTTTTTAGGAACTTTGTGAACTGTTTAAGTCGGTATAATTGAATAGTGTATAACCCGAAAACGCCTATTTTATGGGATTTTTGCGAATTAATTTCAACTATATTATGCAATGTGATATAATATGCTGATAAGAAAAACAGGAGACAAGGACCGAGATGATCACGTCAAAATATGAATGGCAGTTTGCTGCGCCCTTTTCAGATGATACTTTTTTGGCGCAGGCAAAGAAGAGAGGATTAGAAGCATCTGCAGCCAAGTTACTGGGAGAACGAGGGATCCAGACGGAAGAGGCGCTGGATCGTTTTCTTGAACCTCGGCTAGAAGATCTGCATGATCCCTACCTGCTTCACGATATGGACAAGGCAGTGGATCGCATTCGCCAAGCCATTGAAGATTATGAACAAATCCTAGTTTATGGGGACTATGATGCGGACGGGATGACGGCCGCTTCTATCATAAAGGAAACCCTGGAGCAGATGGGGGCGGAAGTAGCGGTCTATCTGCCTAACCGCTTTACAGATGGATATGGTCCCAATGCCAGTGTCTACAAGTACTTTATCGAACAGCAGGGGATTTCCCTCATCATCACGGTGGACAATGGAGTAGCTGGACACGAAGCCATTGACTTGGCCCAAAGCATGGGGGTAGATGTCATTGTGACAGACCACCATGCCATGCCCGAAGTCTTACCCGATGCCTATGCTGTCATTCACCCCGAGCATCCAAATGCCGATTACCCTTTCAAACACTTAGCGGGCTGTGGAGTTGCCTTTAAATTAGCGACTGCTCTCTTAGAAGAGGTGCCTCTAGATTTTCTAGATTTGGTAGCCATTGGGACCATTGCGGATATGGTCAGTCTGACAGACGAAAACCGCATCCTGGTCAAGTACGGCCTAGGTGTCCTTCGTCAAACCCAACGGATCGGCCTCCAGGAAATGCTCAAGCTGGCCTCCATCGCCCCTCAAGATGTAAATGAAGAAACGGTTGGTTTTCAGATTGCCCCTCGTCTCAATGCGCTGGGTCGCTTGGATGACCCAAATCCAGCGGTCGAACTCTTGACAGGTTTTGATGACGAAGAAGCGCTGGAAATTGCGCTGATGATTCAAGCCAAGAATGAAGAGCGCAAGGAGATCGTCCAAGCCATCTACGATGAGGCCAAAGCCATGGTTGACCCAAGCCTTCCTGTCCAAATCTTGGCCAAGGAAGGCTGGAATCCAGGTGTCTTAGGGATCGTGGCCGGTCGACTACTTGAAGAGCTCCATCAGCCCATTATCGTCCTCACCATAGACCAAGGCAAGGCCAAGGGGAGCGCACGTAGCCCTGAAAGTGTTCATATTTTTGAAGCCCTAGATCCCCATCGGGATCTCTTTATCGCCTTTGGAGGCCATGCGGGTGCAGCTGGTATGACTCTGGAAGTTGACAAGCTCCCTCGTCTGACCGAGATTTTTTCCGATTATATTCGTGAAAAAGGGATTGACCTGACGGCCAAATCTACCCTCTTTGTTGATGAGGAATTGGACCTAGAAGAGCTGACCTTGGATACCTTGAAGAGTTTTGACCGTCTCGCTCCTTTTGGGATGGACCATCAGAAGCCAGTCTTTTACATTCGTGATTTCCAAGTGGAGTCTAGTCGGACCATGGGGGCTGGCAATAGCCATCTGAAGTTGAAGATTCAAAAAGGCGATGCCCGCTTTGATGTCGTGGCTTTTGGCCAGGGCCATTTGGAATTGGAGTACTCCCAAGCGAAAAACTTGGAGTTGGTGGTATCCTTGTCCGTCAATCAGTGGAATGGACAGACCACCCTGCAACTGATGGTGGTGGATGCCCGTGTAGAAGGAGTACAGCTCTATAATATCCGAGGGAAAAATGCTCCTCTCCCACAAGATATTCCCCTCTTTAGTCAGTTGGAAGAAGGGGAAGATTCTCCTGCCATTGTCATCGATCGCATACCGGATGACCTGGCTGACTTGAAAGCCCTCTTCCAAGAACAGAGCTTCCAAGCGGTCTATTTTAAAAATCACCTAGACAAGGCCTATTATTTGACTGGCTATGGTAGTCGGGATCAGTATGCCAAACTCTACAAAACACTGTATCAGTTCCCTGAGTTTGATATTCGCCATAAGCTCAGCCAACTATCTGACTACCTCAAGATTCCACAAGTCTTGTTGATCAAGATGATCCAGATCTTCCAAGAGTTGGGCTTTGTCCAGATTGAAAATGGCATCATGACGGTCAACAAGGATGCGGAGAAGAAGGAGATTGCCTCTAGTTCCATCTATCAGGACTTGGTGCAGACGGTCAAAGACCAGGAACTCATGGCTTTAGGATCTGTGCAAGAAATTTATGACTATTTAACGGAATCGATTTAATGAACAAAAAGAAAATATTTCTCTGGCTCAGCCCTTTCCTCCTTTTTGCCCTCTATTGGTTGGGGATCTACTGGAGTTTGAGAAACCCCATGGAGGAGATCAACTACGCTGAAAATGGCAGCTGGATGCGCTATGTGATGTTTAGCCCCTATACAGAGACAATCGGTAGTGATCGCATCTGGAAGGAGGATGAAGGATTTCAGTCCTATCCCTATTCAGATGACATCGTTGGTGGTCAGGAAGACCTATCTGTCATGATGTTTCGAGACAGTTCTGAATGGGTTTACTGGTATGAATACCATCTAAACGAAAATGCATACGTTTGGATGACCTTCAAATACAATTCTAAAAAAAGAGCATTGATTCAAGAAAAAGTGTATCTTTACGAGGATAATCAAACAGTTGAAGGGAGTGATTTTTTACAGAAACTTGCTAACTACGGCAAAGACCTTACTTGGCTTCGAAACCAAAGCAAGAAGGTCGCCGAACAATACATCCTTGGTACTTGGTTTAAGAATGGCAGCTCGCGTTATTCCTTGAAAAACCTAGGGGATATGAAAATTGAGTACAATGAATTGTTAGAAGAGAAGTAAAAGGCTCTTTCTTTCAAGAATTATCCCGCATCTTTTTCAGATGTGGGATTTTTGCTATCGCTACAGGTGTTTGGGAAAATGATTTAGTAAAAAATGATGCACGTTAGTAGAATTCATGGTATAATGGAATGTAAAAATTTTTTTATGAAAGAAAGTTAACCATGAATTTAAAAGATTACATTGCAAGCATTGAAAACTATCCACAAGAAGGGATTACCTTTCGTGATATCAGCCCTTTGATGGCAGATGGCAATGCTTATAGTTATGCGATTCGTGAAATCGTTCAATATGCAACCGATAAGAAGATTGATATGATCGTTGGTCCTGAAGCGCGTGGCTTCATCGTTGGATGTCCAGTCGCTTTTGAATTAGGAATTGGTTTTGCACCTGTTCGTAAGCCTGGCAAGTTGCCACGTGAAGTTATCTCAGCGGACTACGAAAAAGAATACGGTGTGGATACCTTAACCATGCACGCTGATGCTATCAAACCAGGTCAACGCGTCCTCATCGTCGATGACCTCTTGGCAACAGGTGGCACGGTTAAAGCAACTATCGAAATGATTGAAAAACTCGGTGGAGTGGTTGCAGGTTGCGCCTTCTTGATCGAGCTCGATGATCTCAAAGGCCGCGAAGCAATCGGAGACTACGATTACAAGGTCTTGATGCATTACTAATATAGTTTAGAACTATATCTAGATAGAGAAAAACCATAATTGAAAACTATATGCTCCTGTCTTATAATAAGAGGTAACAACTTGTAAGATGGGAGCTTTTTATGCCAATTACCTTAGATAAGAAATTACCAGCAGTTGATATTCTTCGTTCAGAAAATATTTTTGTCATGGATGATATTCGGGCAACTCACCAAGATATTCGTCCTATAAATGTTCTGATTTTGAATCTCATGCCGACTAAGGAAGCAACTGAGACTCAACTGCTACGCCTCCTGGCCAATACTCCCTTGCAGATTAATGTGGATTTCCTCTATATGACTAGCCATAAGTCTAAGACGACGGCAGCAGAGCATATGGAGGTCTTCTATAAATCCTTTGAGGATATTGAAGAAAACTATTATGACGGCTTGATTATTACAGGAGCTCCTGTAGAGAAATTAGCTTTTGAGGAAGTGGATTACTGGGAGGAGTTAACAAAGGTCTTTGCTTGGTCTAAACGCCATGTCTTTTCAACCCTCCATCTTTGTTGGGGTGCCCAAGCTGGTCTCTATTACCGCTATGGTATTGAAAAAGTAGCTCTGTGCGACAAGCTATCTGGCATCTATGAGCAAACTGTCATGAATCCACAGAACCGTTTGATGCGTGGTTTTGACGATGCTTTTTTGGCCCCTCACTCACGGTATACGGATGTCCCCCTCAAAGAAGTGCTAGACAAGAGTAATTTGCAAGTCTTAGCTCAAGGGGATGAGGTAGGCCTATCTATCCTGGCCAGTCCAGACCTTCGAGAGGTCTATAGTTTTGGCCATTTGGAATATGACCGTGATACCTTGGCCAAGGAATACCAGCGAGATGTCAAAGCAGGCTTGAATCCAGATCTTCCAAAGAATTATTATGATCAGGATGACAGTAGTCGGGACCCTCGGATGCGGTGGAACTTAGCGGCAGCCAACTTCTTTAGTAATTGGATCAATTATGCAGTTTACCAAGAGACTCCTTATCGTTTGGAGGAGTTAGAAAAAGATATTTCATTTTATGGTTACCTATAAAGGGGTAGTATGACATATTCACAAGCATTTAAGTCGGGCAATTTGGTCTTACCAAGTGCCTTACTTTTCCATTATCACCATTTATTTAAAGACGCAGAGGATTTTCTGGTTTGGCAGTTCTTTTATTTGCAAAACACAACCAACCAATCCAGCCTCACACCTAATCAAATTGCAGATGCGATTGGCAAGTCTGTCGCAGAAGTCAACCAGTCTATGTCTCGCCTAACCAACCAAGGGTTGCTCCAATATCGGACTATTGAGTTAGATGGCGAGATTGAAGTTCTTTTTGATGCGACCATTGCCCTCGAACGCTTGGATGACCTGCTTCAAAGCAAGACGGAGGTAGCACAGCGTGGGCAAGACAAGCAAGCAGAAAATGAACTGGCTGATTTGGTCAAAACTTTTGAGCAGGAGTTAGGACGTTTGTTGACGCCATTTGAAATCGAAGATTTGACGCAGACAGTCAAACAGGACCAAACAGACCCTGATATTGTAAAGGCTGCCTTGAGAGAAGCTGTCTTTAATGGCAAGCCTCACTGGAAATATATCCAGGCAATCCTGCGCAATTGGCGACGGGAGGGGATTGCCAGTTTGACACAATTAAAAATCAAACAACAAGAACGGGAAGCTCTTCAGCCTGAAAATGTCACAGTTTCAGATGATTTCTTACAGGCGATGGATTTGTGGAAAGATTAATAGAGGAGATTCGGTTTAGAGATGAGAAGGGGAGATAGAAAGGAAAATAGATCGCACAAACGGATCTATTCAGCCTTATTTGTATTAGGAACAGTAGTCATTCTTGGTTTTCTTGGTTTGTATATTAGCAAGCTAAGCATGATTTCGTCTGGTTTGTATCCAGTTGAAGAATCTTTGATCCAAGCAGGCTATAAAAAAACATCGGATGGTTTCGAAAAGAAACAATCCAATGTCACCATTACAATTAAATGGAACAAAGAGAAAAAGCAATTTGATAAAAACCATTACCTTATTTCGACTCAGCAAGAAGCCAAATTATTGTCTTCTCAGTATGTGGATAAAGAAAGTTTAGAAGTGCTTACTAACGGGAAATTTTCAAACACCTTCGGATTTGTCCACTATACGGAGAACAAGAAAAAGAATTGGTTAAAGGATTCGCCAAGATTGGTTGCCCATGCAGGTGGTACCATACGTGAGAAAGAATACAATACTTTTTATACCAACTCCCTTGAAGCTTTGCAACAGAATTATGGTCTAGGGCATCGCTTGTTTGAAATGGATTTCTATTTAACTAGCGATCGTAAATTGGCGGCTGTCCATGACTGGCATCAATTTGGGAATAAAGATGGTGTTGCTCTTTCATCAGAGGAGTGGAAAAACTTCAAAGCCTATGGTTCTCCAGAGACACCAAGTCGCTTTACGACCATGCTGATTGGGGATGTTTTAGATCAGATGGTTATTAACTCTGATATGGTATTGATCACAGATACCAAATCGATGGAAATCCCTAAGGAAGATACTGTTACGCAATTCGAGCAAATTGTAACTGAAGCTAAAAATCGAGATGAATCTCTATTGGATCGTGTGATTCCACAAATCTACAATCAAGAGATGTTCGGGGAAATCGAAGCCATTTATCCTTTCCAACATATCATCTATACCTTGTATTCTTCGCCAGATAGTGCAGAAGAGGTTATCGATTTTATTTCAAAACATAAGGAAATCGAGGCAGTGACGATTTCATTTGCTGATCCTCGCTTCAATCAGGATTTTATTGATGCTGTTCATCGACTGAATAAACGAATTTACATTCACACCATTCATACTTATGATGATTTAACCAAGTATGCCAATGTAAATGTAGACGGTTTTTATACTGGTTTGCTAACGCCTAGAGACGTAGCATTGTATGAATCAGTTTCTAAATAATAGAAAAAAACTAGCGCTTTATAAAAGTGCTAGTTTTTGAATGTAGTCGAACTTTTTTCGATAAAAACCTTGCATTATTCAGTAAAATATATAGGTGCTTTTGGAGGCAGACAAGCGAATATTGGAACTTTCCACCGTGAGAAAGGTACTAGAAACATTATTGTTTCTAGTACCCGGGAGTTTTGAAACTTTAGGTTCAAAACTAAGTCATGGAACTTCTTCGAAGTTCGCTGACGTCCGTACTCACCTAAGGAAAGTTTCCAATAAGTTTCTGTCTTCAACCTTAAGCCATTGCTTAATCAAATGCAAGCTAATATATTTATAAATAGTCCGCGTAAGCTTTTTCAAGTTTGGTTAGGAGTTCTTGCTTTTCTTCGTCACTAGCAAAGGAAGCTTGGATGGCATCGACATTGTGCTGGTAAAAGTCAGCTGGCGTCGTATGGAAGTGGCGATGGTAGAGGGTATATTCCTTGGTCAAATCCGTATCAGAGACGGTCCGGTTATCGGTGTTGATACTGATATGGGCTTGAGCTTCCTTCATCTTGAGGTAAGGGAAGTCCGCCACAGAGGCAGCTGCCTTGGTTTGAAGGTTACTAGTCAAACAGAGCTCACCGGTGACCCCATTTTTCACAAACTCTTTTAGAAGCTTTGGTTCATCCGCTAGCAAGGTCACGTGACCATTTCGTTTGATGCCATAGGCCATGGATTGAGCGACATTGGCTGGACAGTGGCACTCGCCAGCATGCAGGGTCATGGGACGGTTGTAACTTTTAACCTGTTGGATGAGGGCATCAATGGCTTGTGGTGGGTAGTGGTGTTCATCCCCAGCGAAGTCAAAGCCGACAAAATCTTGATCCCTAACTTGGTTGGATTCTGCCAGGATACGAGAAGTGAGTTCTTGATCAGACTGGCGCATACCACAGACGAGGGCTTTTGCAACAATGCCAAATTCATCCTGGGCTTGGCGCAGTCCTTCACAGACTGCATCGATTGTTTCTGGGACAGTGAGCCCTTGGTCCATGGACAATTCAGGGGCAAAACGAACCTCAATGTAGACGACATTTTCCAAAGCAGCTTGCTTGGCAACATCGTAAGCAGCAAGGGTCAAGGCTTCCTTGGTCTGAAGAAGAGGGCGAATGTAGTCAAAGGCCTCCAAATAGTCCAAAAGATTCTCACAGTGGGCAGGTGCAGTAACATGGTGCTTGAGCTCTTCATCACTAGCAGGAAGGTCAATATTGGCCATGGCTGCCAATTGGCGAATGGTCGGAAGAGACAAGGAACCGTCTAAGTGGCAGTGTAGTTCTGTCTTTGCCAAACTATGAAAGTCGATCGTGGACATGTTTTTTCTCCTTCAAAATGTATTTTTTCTATACTATCATTTTGCCAAGAAAAGTCAAGTAAAGCTAGTGTAGCAGATTTTTGAAACTAGAGGCAGGATTTGATATGCTAGTAGTAACATAGACAAAGGAGAAAAGAGATGTCAGATTATCAATTACCAGAAGTATGGGAAGCACCGAGCCAGATGGGAGGTGCCTGGGGTGGCCTGAACCAACCAACAGCAGGTGCCCGCTTTGAACAAACTCTTCCAAAAGGGGATCAGCCTTTCCAACTCTATACCCTTCCAACTCCAAATGGGATTAAGGTAACCATTTTGCTGGAGGAATTGAAAGAGCTGGGAGTGGATGCAGACTACGACGCTTATCGCATCAAGATTGGTGAGGGAGATCAATTTGGCAGTGACTTTGTAGCCATCAATCCAAACTCGAAAATTCCAGCTATGTTGGATCAATCAGGAGAGGAAGCGATTCGGGTCTTTGAATCAGCTAATATTCTCTTGTATCTAGCAGAGAAATTTGGCCAATTAATCCCGACAGATCCTGCTAAGCGGACAGAAGTGCTCAACTGGCTCTTCTGGCAGACGGGTGCGGCACCATTCTTAGGTGGAGGCTTTGGTCATTTCTTCCACTATGCTCCTGAAAAAATCGAGTATGCCATCAACCGTTTTGCCATGGAAGCCAAACGCCAATTGGACCTACTGGACAAGGAACTGGCTACTAAACCTTATATCGCAGGAGATGACTATACCATTGCAGATATCGCCATCTGGTCTTGGTATGGCCGTCTAGCCCAAGACAAGATCTGGGACCGTGCAGGAATTTTCTTAGATGTGAAGGAATACAAGCATTTGCAAGCTTGGACAGAGAAAATTGCTAATCGCCCAGCTGTTCAACGTGGCTTGGAAGTAGAATATAAAGAAATTGATGAATAATGAAAAGGCGCCGTCGCGCCTTTTTTTAATGGTGCAAACATGGTATACTTAAGGGTGGAATAAAAGTTTAGAAAGTAGCACATGGAATTTACAAAATTATCAAATCGCTTGGACTTGGTGGCTAGCTTCGTCCCAGAAGGAGCGCGTCTGTTAGATGTGGGAAGTGATCACGCTTATCTCCCAATCGCCCTCTTACAAGAAGGCAAGATTGAGGCTGCTATTGCAGGGGAAGTGGTTGAGGGACCTTATCAGTCTGCCCTGCAAAACGTCGCCGATAATGGCTTAGAGGACAAGATTGAAGTCCGCCTAGCTAATGGTTTGGCTGCATTTGAACCAACAGATAGTATTTCCTGCATCACCATTGCAGGAATGGGCGGGCGCTTGATTGCAGATATCTTAGCAGCTGGACTTGAGAAATTAGCCGGTGTCTCTCGCTTGGTCTTGCAACCCAATAATCGGGAGGATGAATTGCGGACTTGGTTAGTAGACCATGATTTCCGCCTTGTTGATGAAGCTATCTTAGAAGAAAATGAGAAGTTTTATGAGATCCTCGTGGTCGAACAGGGTTCTCAAGAGTTATCAGCTAAGGAACTGCGTTTTGGTCCGTATTTGATACTGGAACAAGCTCCAGCCTTTGTTCAAAAATGGTCCAAGGAAGTGGAGAAATTAGCCTTTGCCTTGGAACAGGTCCCAGTTGAGAATCAGTCCGCCAGAGCATCGTTAGAAGACCGTATCGCCCAAATCAAGGAGGTCCTACATGTTAGCAAGTGAAGTCATCAAACGCTATGAAGCCTACTGTCCCCAGGAACTTTCCATGGAGGGAGATGTCCGTGGGCTACAGGTCGGCACCCTGCAAAAAGACATCAAGAAGGTCATGGTAGCCTTGGATATCCGGGAGCAGACGGTGGCAGAAGCCATTGACCATGGAGTGGACTTGATCATCGTCAAGCATGCGCCCATTTTTCGTCCTATTAAGGATTTGGTTTCCGATCGGGCTCAAAATCAGATCTACATTGACTTGATCAAGCACGATATTGCGGTCTATGTCAGCCATACCAATATTGATATTGTCCCAGATGGTCTCAACGATTGGTTTTGCCAGCTCTTGGAAATTGAAGATGCAGAGCCTCTCAGCATGACAGGAGAAGGTCTAGGAATCGGCCGTATCGGTCAAGTGCGCACCCAAACCTTTGGCCAGTTGGCTCATAAGGTAAAAGAAACCTTTGGCTTAGATGCCTTACGCTTGGTTGGTTATGACCAGGCGGACCTGGATCGGGTGATTGAGCGCGTCGCTATCTGTGGCGGAAGTGGCCAATCCTTTTACAAGGATGCTCTTGCTAAGGGGGCAGAGGTCTATATCACAGGAGATATCTACTACCACACGGCTCAAGACATGCTGAGCGATGGTCTCCTAGCCTTGGATCCAGGTCACCATATCGAAGTTCTCTTTGTGTCGAAACTAGTCGAAAAACTCAATCAGTGGAAGTCTGAAGAAGCGTGGGAGATCGAAGTGATTGGCAGTCAAGCCAGCACCAATCCTTTTTACCATATCTAAGGGGTTATCATGAAAGTTGCCATTATCGGTGCAGGGATCGTTGGATCCACTGCAGCCTATTATTTATCCAAGGAAGCACAGATAGATGTCACCGTCTATGATCACGGAGTTGGCCAAGCAACCAAGGCAGCGGCTGGCATTATTAGCCCTTGGTTTTCTAAGCGTCGAAACAAGGCCTGGTATCGTCTCGCTCGGTTAGGAGCTGATTTCTACCAAGAATTAGTAGAGGACCTGGCCAAAGACGGAATCGAAACAGACTTTTACCAGCAGACAGGGGTCTATCTCCTTAAGAAAAAGGAAGAGAAATTAGATGAACTCTATCAGTTGGCGCTGAGTCGACGGGAAGAATCTCCCTTGATTGGGGAATTGGCGGTTTTAACCAAAGAAGAAGTAGGTCACCAGTTCCCAGGTCTGGAAGGCTTTGAACAGCTCCTTTATGCCTCAGGTGGGGCCCATGTAGAGGGAGCCCTTCTAACGGAAACTCTTCTCAAAGCAAGTGGTGCAAGAGTGATCAAGGAAGAGGTTGCTCTCTCCGTCACGGATGATGGTTTTCAGATAGCAGGAGAGAGCTATGACCAAGCCATCCTAGCGACAGGAGCCTGGTTGGGGCAAATCCTTGAGCCACTTGGCTACCAAGTGGATGTCCGTCCGCAAAAAGGACAGTTGAGGGATTATCAGCTAGACCTAGATACGGATAATTATCCTGTGGTTATGCCAGAAGGAGAAATGGATATCATTCCCTTCCAGCAAGGCAAGATCAGTATGGGCGCTACCCATGAGAATGAGCTAGGCTTTGACCTAACAGTGGATCAAGCTTTACTGAATCAAATGGAAACAGAAGCCTTGACCTACTATCAAGAACTAGCTCAAGCGACAGTTGTCGGTGAGCGCGTAGGTACCCGAGCTTACACCAGTGACTTCTCACCCTTTTGGGGAGCTCTTCCCGATCAAGCTGGTATTTATGTCGCCAGTGGCCTAGGTTCGTCTGGCCTCACAACTGGTCCCCTTATTGGGTGGCACCTGGCCCAACTAGTAATAGGAGGAAAGGTGCGCCTAGACCCAGCAGATTATCCAATTGAACAATATGTGAAGAAGAGAGTGGGACAGAAATCGGAAATTCGTTAGAATTCGATTTCGTCGTCCTACCTCCACACAGTTGAGTAGGGCTGTAAAAGCTGACGAAATCAGCGTAGTAGAGCCCACTCAACCACTGCGTTTTGCTCGACAATCCAAAGATAATTGAGAGGCTAGGACTTTTGTCCCAGCCTCTTATTTTCGAAAGACCTTCCTTAATTCGGATAGAAATAGTAGAATAGAACAAGTGAATCAACAAGAAAATGGGAGTTGTTATGAATTGGTTTCAATCACAATCCGTGGTCTTACAGGCCTTTCTCGCAAGATTGTTTACATGGGGTTGTACCATCGTAGGGTCAGCCATCTTCTTTTTCTTCAAGCATATTAGTCGAAAACTATTGGACATCATGATGGGCTTCGCGGCAGGCGCTATGATCTTTGTAGTGGTCGAAGAGTTGATCCCAGACTCGCAGACTAATGGCAACACAGATGTTGCGACCCTCGGTCTCATGGTTGGCTTTGTCATTATGATGATCCTAGACGTCGCTTTGGGATAAAGTGTCATCACCTTGCAACACAAATGCAAGGTGACTTTTTTATATAAACATGATAAAATAAGGGTAATGACTACGTAGAAAGGCCTAACATTATGAAAGGTATTATTTTAGCTGGTGGTTCGGGGACTCGTTTGTATCCTTTGACCCGTGCCGCTTCCAAACAGTTGATGCCCATTTATGACAAACCAATGATCTACTATCCACTGTCAACCCTTATGTTGGCAGGGATCAAAGAAATCTTAATCATCTCAACTCCGCAGGATCTTCCTCGTTTTGAAGAACTTCTTGGAGATGGTTCTGAACTAGGAATTTCCCTTTCTTATGCAGAGCAACCAAGTCCAGATGGCTTGGCGCAAGCCTTCATCATTGGAGAGGACTTTATTGGTGATGATCATGTTGCCCTCGTTCTTGGAGATAATATCTTCCACGGAAATGGCTTAACCAAGATGTTGCAACGGGCGGAAGCCAAAGAAAAAGGCGCGACTGTCTTTGGTTACCAAGTCAAAGATCCAGAACGTTTTGGTGTGGTAGAGTTTGATGCGGATATGAATGCCGTCTCAATCGAAGAAAAACCAGAACATCCAAAATCGAATTTTGCGGTGACTGGGCTTTACTTCTATGACAATGATGTGGTAGAGATTGCCAAAAACATCAAACCAAGTCCTCGTGGAGAGCTCGAAATCACCGATGTCAACAAGGCATATTTGGAGCGTGGAGATCTCTCTGTTGAGCTCATGGGCCGTGGCTTTGCTTGGTTGGATACAGGAACTCATGAAAGTCTCTTGCAGGCTTCTCAATATATCGAGACGGTTCAACGTTTGCAAAATGTCCAAGTAGCCAACCTTGAGGAAATTGCCTATCGTATGGGCTATATTACTAAAGAGCAAGTCTATGAATTGGCTCAACCTCTGAAGAAAAACGAATACGGACAATATTTGCTCCGTTTGATTGGAGAAGCTTAATGACAGAACAATTTTTCGGAAAAGAATTAGCAGCCCGTAAGATTGAAGCTATCCCAGGTTTGATGGAATTTGATATTCCAGTTCATGGAGATAACCGTGGTTGGTTCAAAGAAAACTTTCAAAAAGAGAAGATGCTTCCCCTTGGATTTCCTGAGAGCTTCTTTGCGGAAGGCAAGTTGCAAAACAATGTGTCTTTCTCTCGCAAGCATGTCTTGCGTGGTTTGCATGCAGAACCTTGGGATAAGTACATCTCTGTAGCAGATGAAGGCAAGGTTCTCGGAACTTGGGTGGACCTTCGTGAAGGTGAGACCTTTGGGAACACTTACCAAACTGTGATCGATGCTTCTAAAGGAATCTTCGTCCCACGTGGCGTTGCTAATGGTTTCCAAGTCTTGTCTGACAAAGTAGCCTACAGCTATTTGGTCAATGATTACTGGGCATTGGAACTCAAGCCAAAATATGCATTTGTTAATTATGCAGACCCAAGTCTAGACATCCAGTGGGAAAACTTGGAAGAAGCAGAAGTTTCAGAAGCTGACAAGAATCACCCATTGCTCAAAGACGTCAAACCCCTAAAAGCAGAAGATTTGTAAAAATGAACCCTGCATAGCAGTATCGCGACTGCAAGGATCGTTATAAGATTGTTCCTGCCCTAGTGAAAACAAGATTCCCTGAGGGAATCTTGTAGGGAAATCCGGAGACTTCGGCTTCGGATTTAGCCATGAAACCGAAGGGTTGCTGGCGTCCCTCACTAGCTAAAGCAACAATCAAAACTAAAAACTATTTGGAGAAAAAATGACTGAATACAAAAACATCATCGTAACCGGTGGCGCTGGTTTCATCGGTTCAAACTTCGTACACTATGTCTACAACAACCATCCAGATGTACATGTGACTGTCCTTGACAAACTCACTTACGCTGGTAACCGTGCCAACATTGAAGAAATCCTTGGGGATCGTGTTGAATTGGTTGTGGGTGACATTGCTGATGCAGCCTTGGTGGACCAATTAGCTGCTAAGGCTGATGCGATTGTTCACTATGCAGCTGAAAGCCACAATGACAATTCATTGAATGACCCATCACCATTTATCCACACCAACTTCATTGGTACATACACACTTTTGGAAGCGGCTCGCAAGTACGATATCCGTTTCCACCACGTGTCAACAGACGAAGTCTATGGGGACCTTCCATTGCGTGAAGATCTTCCTGGACATGGTGAAGGTCCTGGTGAAAAATTCACTGCTGAAACCAAATACAACCCATCATCCCCTTATTCATCAACCAAGGCTGCTTCAGACTTGATCGTGAAGGCTTGGGTTCGTTCCTTCGGTGTTAAGGCAACCATTTCAAACTGTTCAAACAACTATGGACCATACCAACACATCGAGAAGTTCATCCCACGTCAAATCACCAATATCTTGTCTGGTATCAAACCAAAACTTTATGGTGAAGGGAAGAACGTCCGTGACTGGATCCACACCAACGACCACTCAACTGGTGTTTGGGCTATTCTTACCAAGGGTCGTATCGGTGAAACTTACTTGATCGGTGCTGATGGTGAAAAGAACAACAAGGAAGTGCTTGAACTCATCCTTGAAAAAATGGGTCAACCAAAAGATGCCTACGACCGTGTAACAGACCGTGCTGGTCACGATTTGCGTTACGCCATCGATTCAACAAAATTGCGTGAAGAATTGGGTTGGGAACCACAATTCACAAACTTCGAAGCAGGTTTAGAAGAAACCATCAAGTGGTATACAGACCACCAAGACTGGTGGAAAGCTGAAAAAGAAGCTGTCGAAGCCAACTACGCAAAAACACAAGAAGTCATCAAATAAAAATAAGCCTCTGTTGATCAGGATTTCTGGTCGACGGAGGCTTTTATATTTTAGAAACAAAAAAAGACCAAATGGTCTTTTTGTTAATTAGCAGATGATTCGGTATCAGTAGCAGATGGTGTTGTGTCTGCAGGAGCTTCACTGTCACTGGTTTCTACCTGTGATGAATCAGTTTGTTCAGAGCTTGCTTCGGATGCTTGGCTGCTACTAGCACTGGTATCCGTTCCCGTAGCGCTTGAATCAGTAGCAGATCCATCCTTTTCATGGACAACAACAACGCTAGTGGAGCCATCTTTTTTCTCCTCTGTCTTAGTCGTCGGTTTCATGATACTGTAAATAGTAAAGGAAGTAACGATAATACCGAGAAGACTAGCAATCGTTGCGACAATCATCTGGAATAAAGAAAGACTCTGTTTCACTTTTTCGCTTCTAGATGGTCTGTTGCTATCTTGGTGTTTTTCTTTTCGTGAGTATTGTGACATAAGCTGTTTCCTCTTCATTTCATATTTGGTTCTTTTATGTGAACACTTTAGTCATTATACGTTATTTTTATGAAAATGTCTAAGAAGAAATGAAAGAGGTTTTTAAAATTTCAAATTGCTTTCAAACTGGACGCTTTGAGTCTCGCTTGCTTCAGAGGACGTTTCAAAGTTTGCCTGTCCTTTTTCAGAGACTGAAATCGGTTGGCTTGTTTGACTAGGTTGGCTGATGATTTCATGGTTACTAAAACTAGAGGAGTCATTAGGAGAGATAAACTGGCCATTCGCCTGAATCTCTATCTTGTTTGGATCCGGGATAGAGTAGTCAATCTTACCCTTGAATTCCTTGGTTTTTGAAATCACTTTTACATCTTTCACGCGGATGATACGACGGAACCATCCATTGTATTCGACCAAGCATTTGAATTCGATGTGACTATCGGATTCGCCAGGGATTGGTTGAATAAGACTCATTTCACGGAGGCTACCTTCATCTTCCCTAAAGTAAGGTGGCTTCTCCAAGGGCTGTTGCAAGTCACACTGTCCTTTACCGTGACAGGCTAGTTGAGCAGAGGGGAGGGAAAATGGAAGTGGTGGTAGGACAGCGAGCAGTCCTCCAAGAGCAAGACTTCCAGCTAGGGCAATGGAAAGATAGATTGGTCGTTTCATGTTTGTCTCCTTTTATCATCTTTCAAGACCAGTTCAGTGGTTGAACAAATGTTTTAAAAGCCAGAACTTAGTTTTGTAAGCGCTTGACAAAACTCTCCATCTTCATCATAAGCTATTTTGAGAAATTTACAAGTTTTCTGTCTGAAACTAGGAACAAAATGAAGCCTGCCAAATCCTTGTCCCTCCAACCTATAAATGTTACAATAAGATGATTGAAAATTGACTAGGAGAGAGTGGAAGATGATTTACTTTGATAATTCAGCAACAACCAAACCTTATCCAGAGGCCTTGGCTACCTACACGGAAGTCGCAAGCAAAATTTGGGGAAATCCATCTAGCTTGCACAACCTGGGAAGTCAAGCGACTCGGATTTTGGAGGCATCTCGTAAGCAGATAGCTTCCCTCCTAGGCAAGAAAGTAGAAGAAATCTATTTCACTTCAGGTGGGACTGAAGGGGACAACTGGGCGATCAAAGGAGTTGCTTTTGAAAAAGCTCCTTACGGGAAGCATATTATTGTCTCAGCTATTGAGCATCCGGCTGTGAAGGAATCAGCCCTTTGGTTACAAGGTCAAGGATTTGAGGTGGATATTGCGCCAGTTGATGCGCGTGGCTTTGTTCAAGTAGAAGAGTTGGAAAAACTCTTGCGTCCGGATACAACCCTCGTTTCGATCATGGCAGTGAATAACGAAGTAGGTTCTATCCAGCCTATTCAAGCCATTGCGGCTCTATTGGCGAATCGTCCGACCATCACCTTCCACGTCGATGGGGTTCAGGCTCTTGCTAAGATTTCAACTGCTCTCTACTTACCAGATCGGGTGGATTTAGCGACCTTCTCCAGTCACAAGTTCCATGGAGTTCGAGGAGTTGGTTTTCTCTACCTCAAAGAAGGTAAAAAGATCAGTCCCCTATTAACCGGTGGCGGACAAGAAAAGGACCTTCGTTCGACAACGGAGAACTTAGCTGGAATTGCTGCGACTGCCAAGGCCTTGCGCTTGGCGATGGAGCGTCAAGAGGACTTTGAGCACAAGTGCCATCAGTTAAAAGAAGTCATTCGTGAGGAATTAGCCCACTATCCAGATGTGACGGTCTTCTCTGGAGATGAGGGCTTTGCACCCCATATCTTAACTTTTGGTATTAAGGGAGTGCGAGGAGAAGTCATCGTCCATGCTTTTGAAGAGTATGAGATTTACATATCGACAACCTCTGCATGTTCTTCCAAGGCTGGTAAACCTGCTGGAACCTTGATCGCCATGGGAGTCGACAAGGCTCTGGCGCAAACAGCTGTCCGCCTCAGTCTTGATCTCGAAAATGATATGAGTCAAGTCGAGCAATTTTTGACCAAATTCAAACTGATCTATGAAAAGACGCGAAAGGTGCGTTAAGGAAAAGAAAAGGAAGTAACTATGCCATTAACTTATTCAGAAATTATGATCCGCTACGGGGAGCTTTCTACTAAAGGAAAGAACCGGATGCGCTTCATCAATAAATTGCGCAATAATATCTCAGATGTTTTGTCCATTTACCCAGCTGTCAAAGTGACAGCCGATCGGGACCGGGCTCATGCTTATCTAAATGGAACGGATTACGAACCAGTGGCTGAATCTCTTAAACAGGTCTTCGGGATTCAAAACTTTTCACCAGTCTACAAGATTGAAAAGTCTGTCCCAGCCTTGATTTCAGCCGTTCAAGAAATCATGCAGGAAATCTACCAGGAAGGGATGACCTTCAAGATTTCCAGCAGACGGAGTGACCACTCTTTTGAACTCGATAGCCGCGAACTCAATCAAACCTTGGGTGGAGCTGTCTTTGAAGCGATCCCAAGTATCCAGGCACAGATGAAAAAGCCAGATATCAATCTACAAGTCGAAATCCGGGAAGAAGCAGCCTATATCTCTTACGAAACCATTAAGGGAGCAGGTGGTCTGCCAGTTGGGACATCTGGTAAAGGCATGCTCATGCTATCTGGAGGGATTGACTCTCCAGTAGCTGGTTACCTAGCTTTGAAGCGGGGGGTGGATATCGAAGCGGTTCACTTTGCTAGCCCACCTTATACTAGCCCAGGAGCTCTTAAAAAAGCCCACGATTTAACTCGTAAGTTAACCAAGTTTGGGGGCAATATCCAGTTTATCGAAGTGCCTTTTACTGAGATTCAAGAAGAGATTAAAGCCAAGGCGCCAGAAGCTTATCTCATGACCTTGACTCGTCGCTTTATGATGCGGATCACTGATCGCATTCGTCAAATCCGTGGTGGCTTGGTCATCATCAATGGGGAAAGCCTCGGTCAGGTAGCTAGCCAAACGCTAGAGAGTATGCAGGCCATCAATGCAGTGACCAATACGCCAGTCATCCGTCCAGTGGTAACCATGGATAAGTTGGAGATTATCGATATCGCCCAAGCCATCGATACCTTTGAAATCTCCATCCAACCTTTCGAAGATTGCTGTACGATCTTTGCGCCGGATCGTCCAAAGACTAATCCGAAACTCAAAAATGCGGAGCAGTATGAGCAACGGTTGGATGTGGAAGCTTTGGTCAAGCGTGCTGTAGCAGGCATCGTCGTAACGGAAATTACACCTCAAGCTGAAGCGGATGAAGTCGATGAACTGATTGAGGATTTGTTATAAAAGATGACTGTAATCGGTTCTCACTAAGAGCCCTGACTACTGGCATGAATTTGATAAAGAATAAAAGCACCCTTGAATCTAGATGCTCTGCTCTAGCTTCAAGGGTGCTTTTCTAATACATGGTGGACTTAATTTCGTCCTTCTTGGAGTGCTGCTTGAGCGACAGCTAGTCTAGCAGCAGGAACCCGGTAAGGAGAGCAGGAAACGTAGGTTACTTGAATGTCTTGGAAGAAGGAAATTGAAGAAGGATCTCCGCCAACTTCTCCACAGATCCCGATAGCGAGGTTTGGTTTTACCTGACGAGCCTTGCTGATAGCAATTCTCATTAATTCACCGACGCCATCCTTATCAATTTTTTGGAAAGGGTCGAAAGAAAGAATATCCTTATCCTTGTACTGGCCAATGAATTTTCCAATATCATCCCGAGAGAAGCCATAGGTCATCTGAGTTAAGTCATTGGTGCCAAAGCTGAAGAAATCAGCCTCTTGAGCCAGTTTATCTGCGGTTAGGCAGGCGCGGGGCAGTTCAATCATGGTACCAATTTCATAAGGGAATGGCTTTTGACCATGCTGCTCGAAAAGATGTTCAATATGCTGAATGAGATACTCTTTGATACATTCTAATTCTTTTTGATCAGCAATTAAAGGAACCATGATTTCTGGCTTGATCTTTTGTCCTTCTTGATGCAATTTGATAGCACTTCTAAATATAGCTTCTGTCTGCATCTTGTAGATTTCTGGCTTAGTTATGCCGAGACGGCAACCCCGGTGTCCCAACATCGGATTACTTTCCTGTAGACTTTCAATGCGCTCGGCAAGTTTTTCAGGAGATTTTTTTAGTTTGCTTGCTAATAATGCAATTTCTTGGGAATCCTTTGGAAGGAATTCATGCATGGGTGGATCGAGCAGGCGGACAATCATTGGTTTATCTTTGACGGTTTGGAACATTTGATAAAAGTCTTCTTCTTGGAAAGCTAGGAGTCTAGTGAGGGCTTCTTTTGTTTCCTCTTCGGTATCCGCTAAGATGAGGCGACGCATTTCGAGAATCCGTTCTTGTCCAAAGAACATGTGTTCCGTACGGGCCAGTCCGACTCCTTTGGCCCCAAAATTCATAGCGGTCGTCAAGTCTTTGACAGTTTCTGCATTGGCTCGAACTTGAAGGAGGGCGACTTCATCTGCCCAAGCAAGCAAGCGCTGGAGGTCTTGGTTATTTTCTACTAGAACAGTTGGAAGTTCGCCGCGATAAATGCGGCCAGAATAGCCGTCAACGGAAATCAGATCTCCCTCCCTTAGGACTAAACTGCCACAGGAAAGGCTTTTATTTTCTTCACTGATGGTCAATTCTCCGCAACCAGCGACACAGCAAGTTCCCATGCCACGCGCTACAACAGCAGCGTGAGAAGTCATACCCCCTTGGCTGGTGACAATGGCTTGGCTGACAATCATCCCTTCAATATCTTCAGGAGAAGTTTCTTGTCGAACAAGGATGACTTTTTTCCCTTCTTGATGGATTTCTTTAGCTCGGTCGGCAGTAAAGACGATTTGGCCAGTAGCTGCACCTGGGCTGGCTGGTAGGCCTTGAGCTAAGAATGGTGCTTGCTCTAAGGCCACTTCCTCAAAGACAGGATGGATTAGTTGACTGATGGAAGCAGGAGCAACTCTGAGGAGAGCTTCTTCCTTACTAATCAGACCTTGGTCTACCATATCTAGAGCAATCTTTAAAGAAGCTTTGGCTGTTCGTTTTCCATTTCGGGTTTGGAGGATGTAGAGCTTGCCTTTCTCAATGGTAAATTCAATATCCTGCATATCCTTATAGTGGTTTTCAAGAATCTTAGCGTAGTCTCTGAAAGCTTGATAGGTTTCGGGTTGGATCTCTTTTAAGGTTGCAATCGGCTCGGGCGTACGGATGCCAGCGACCACATCTTCCCCTTGAGCATTTAGCAAAAATTCACCAAAAAGTTCCTCCTCCCCAGTTGCAGGGTTTCTAGTGAAGCAAACCCCTGTTCCACTGGCTTGGTCACTATTTCCAAAGACCATGGCCTGGACATTGACAGCTGTTCCTAAATCATGAGGGATCTGATGAAGCTCCCGGTAAATTCTAGCCCGCTTGTTATTCCAGGATTTAAAGACTGCTTGGATGGCAGCATAAAGTTGCTCATTCGGGTTCTCAGGAAATTGCTTTTTGTGTGTGGAGTAGAGAGCTTTATAGTGTTGGATCAATTCTTGTTGCTGGGCCAGGTCAAAATCATGTACCTTTTTATTCTGTTTTTGTTCAAATGCTGCTAGTTGGTCATCAAAAAGTCCCTTATCGATACTATAGACCACATCAGCATACATCTGGAGTAGACGGCGATAGCAGTTGTAGGCGAAATCAAGATTGGTTTCTTTGGCCAGTAATTGAGTCCGTTGATCATTGAGACCAAGATTGAGGATGGTGTCCATCATTCCTGGCATGGAAAACTTGGCCCCGCTACGCACAGAGACTAAGAGCAAGTGAGGATCTTCTCCGCTAAAATATTTATCCGTCTTTATCTCCAATAAAGCAAGCGCTTTCAAAACCTCCTCTTTTAAAGTGGAATCAAAGAAATCAGGGTTATCGAGATATTCGATACAACTTTGAGTCGTGATGGTGAAGCCAGGAGGGACAGGTAAGCCCAAATTGCTCATCTCTGCCAGATTGGCCCCTTTTCCACCTAGGAGATCTTTGTCATTTGCGCTTCCTTCTTCGAAGGAATAAATCCATTTTGTCATATAAGCCTCCAAAAAACTAAATATGTGTCATAATTAAGACAAAATCATTGTAATATACATCACATATATTTGTCAAATAAAACATGCATCTTTTTTTGTTGACTATTTAGATCATTCTGCTATAATATTCAGTAAAAATGATGATTATTTAAAAGTGGGGATTGGATATATTACCAATATTTCATTGGGTATGTCTTATATAACCATCGTAGAGATAGAAATAGAAAGGCTAGGAAATTTTGAAATTAAGTGAACGTCAAAAAAAAATAGTTGAAATTGTAAAATTGCATCAGCCCTTAAGCGGAGAGAAGATTTCTGAGTTATTGGATATTTCAAGAGCGACCCTTCGCCCGGATTTGTCCTTTCTGACCTTGGTTGGTATTTTGAAAGCTACACCAAAAATTGGTTATACCTACTCTGGATTAGATCTCGAAACGCTTTTCTTTTTTGATACTTTTCAAAAAGAAGTGGCAGAGATTATGACCTCTCCAGTTTTAGTCACCCATGATTCCTATATTCAGGATGCTATTATCACCCTATTTATGTATGATGCTGATGTCCTCTATGTTATCGATGAAGGTAAGCTCTTACTTGGAATTATGTCCCGTAAAGATTTATTGAGGGCATCTCTTAATTCGAGTATCCAGACGACCCCTGTAGCAGTTTGTATGACTCGAATGCCACATATCATTACCTGTACTAAAGATATGAACATCTTAGAAGCGGCTGCCCTACTGCAAGATCATGCCATCGATTCCTTACCAGTAGTCGATGAGGAGAATGACCGAAAAATTGTGGGAACGGTGACCAAATCAGCCTTGCTCGATTACATTATCCTACAAGCAAGAAATGCTGAACTGAAGAGTGAAGAGGAATAAATATGAAAAAAGAGATCATTGTATATAGTATTTCAGATTCTTTGGGTGGGACTTCCCAAAAATTATTGTCAGCAGTTACCGCACAATATCCAGATATCATTTTTAATAATAGTTATCGTTTTCCTTTTATCAATCAAGAAGAGGAACTCTTGGATATCTTATATGATGCCTTGAAGGATAATGCACTTGTCATCAGCACCCTGGTCAATAGTCAGTTAGCATCAGTAGCTAGAGAATTTAGCCAAAAAAATGGTTTGGCTTATTTGGATCTCATGCATCCATTTTTTGAAATTATCGAAGAAAAGACTGGTACCAGACCAATAGAAGTTCCAGGAACCTTGCACCGCTTGGACAGTGATTATTTTAAGAAAATATCAGCCATTGAATTTGCTGTGAAATATGATGACGGTAAGGCACCCCAGGGGTTTTTAGAAGCCGATTTGGTCCTGCTTGGTGTTTCCCGTACCTCAAAAACTCCCCTGAGTATTTACCTGGCCAATAAGGGCTACAAGGTTGCAAATCTACCTTTGATCCCAGAAGTTCCTTTACCTCAGGTCCTAGATAAGGTTGATTCTCGTCGCTTGATTGGGCTGATCTGTGAGCCTGAAAAATTAATGAAAGTTCGAAGCCATCGCTTAGATTCTTTAGGATTAACGCAAGAAACAAGTTATACGGATTTAGAAAAAATCTATCAAGAATTGGATTATTCCAAGAAGGTCTTTAAACAATTTGGTGCACAAGTCATTAATATGACGGATAAATCGATTGAAGAGACAGCTTTCTTAATTGAGGAGCAAGTAAAGAAGATGAACTGATATTTGAATCAGCGTAGATGAGGTTGTAAATAGAGAATTTTTGGAGAGTTGATATGGAGCAATATAAGCGTATTTTACTAGAGAAATTTGATTCTCGTCAAAAAGTCATTACTGAATTGACTAATCTTAAAGCTATTTTAAACCTACCAAAAGGGACAGAGCTCTATATTAGTGATATTCATGGAGAATTTGCAGCTTTTGATTATATTTTGAGGAGTTGTGCTGGAATTTTAAATGAGAAAATCAATGACTGTTTTGGAGCTTCCTTGACACAAGAGGAAAAGAATACACTGTCAGCTCTAGTATCTTATCCAGAACGGGTTTTGGAACAAGTGAATAAGGAGAAAGAGTGGTACAAATCAACGATTTCTCAGCTCTTAACTCTATTGAGTTTTGTAGCAGCTAAATACAGCCGTTCCAAACTTAGGAAGGCCTTGCCCCAGGAATATGCCTATATCATAGAAGAACTGATCTATAGTGATCTTACGCTAGCTGATAAACATTCCTATTTCCATACTATCTTAAGTTATGTTATTGAACTAAGAGAAGCGGATCCCTTTATCTTGGGAATTGCCAGCAGTATCCGTCGCTTATTGATTGATCACCTGCATGTGGTAGGAGATATTTTTGATAGGGGGGCTGCTAGTGCCCAGGTAATGGATGAGCTCCTTCATTTTCATTCTTTAGATATTCAATGGGGCAATCACGATATCATTTGGATGGGAGCTTTCTTTGGATCCAAGGCGTGTTTATTGAATGTATTGCGCATTGCAGCACGTTATGGTTACTTGTGGGATATTGAAAAAGCTTATGGCTTAAACATTCGATCCTTAACCTTATTTGCGGATAAAACCTATAAAGCCAATCCTAAGTTTAGACCCATCCTGGGGACAAGAGCGGAGGAATTTACAGCCGAAGAAATATTACAGCTGGAAAAGGTCCATCAAGCGCTAGCCATTCTTCAATTTAAGATAGAAACTCAATTGATGAAGAGACGCCCAGAATTTCAGATGGACAATCAAATCCTGCTGGATAACATTGATTATTGGAAGAATACAATTACTATTGACGGGAAGAGCTATTCCTTGCAAAATACTTGTTTCCAAACCATAGATCGGGCAAATCCTTCTGAATTAAGTGTAGAGGAAGATCAAATAGTGGATAGCATGCTGGCTTCCTTCCAAGGATCTCCCAAAATGGCTAAACATATGGAACTGTTAATGAAAAAAGGATCCATGTATAAGGTTTACAACCACCACCTGCTTTTTCATGGCTGTATTCCCTTGAAACCTTCTGGGGACTTTCAACCTCTAGTTCTTCATCAAGCTCATTATGCTGGGAAAGAATTACTAGACTTTTTCGAATATCATATTCGACTTGCAGCAAAAAACAAAGAAGTTGGGGACGACCTTTCAACGGATTTAGTGTGGTATTGCTGGCGAGGGCCATTATCTCCCCTCTTTGGGAAGAATAAGATGACGACCTTTGAACGGTATTTTATTGAGGAGGCAGAAACGCATAAAGAAGTAGAAAATGAGTATTTTAGCTATCGCAATTCAAAAAAGATTTGCCAATTCATTTTAGAAGAATTTGGTCTTGAAACCAATCTATCTCGTATTGTGAATGGGCATACACCTGTTAAAACAGGAAAAGGGGAATCTCCCATTCGAGGTGAAGGACTACTCTTTGTCATTGATGGGGGGCTTTGTGAAGCATATCAAAAGAAGACAGGTACAGCAGGCTACTCACTCCTTAACAATTCCTATGGTTTTCAACTTGTAACCCATCAGCCCTTCCAAGATATTCAAAAGGTTGTAGATTCTCCATTTGAGCAAACTTCCTTGAAGAAGGTGATTGAAGACCTGGAGGACCGGACCCTCATCCAATCAACCACCATTGGTCAAAACTTACTAGAACAACAGCAGTTACTGATCCAATTGCTCCATGAATTTTATGATGGTTGACATCATAAACCAAAGGAACAAACAAAAGAACAGAAAAGAATCCTAAATAGCTTTTTTATAAAGATAGCCAAGAGCCTTAAGTAGCCATTTAATTTTTTTAAACACTTAAAAGAATTTTTAAAAGAAAATCCGTTTTCAAGGAACAAAAATGCTTGTCTTTGTCTGATAGAAGTGATATACTTAGAGAGTTGACTATGCACATGCCTGTGCAACCGCTCGATCATCGTCGCTCATCCATTGAGCTTAAGTGGTTCGTCCCACGATGCTAGGCGAGTCTTCACAAAATACGGGGAAACCCAAAAATACATAGGAGGTGCATAATGAGCACATACGCAATCATTAAAACTGGCGGAAAACAAGTTAAAGTTGAAGTTGGTCAAGCAGTCTACGTTGAAAAATTGAACGTTGAAGCTGGTCAAGAAGTTACATTTAACGAAGTTGTTCTTGTTGGTGGTGAAAACACTGTTGTCGGAACTCCACTTGTTTCAGGAGCTACTGTTGTTGGAACTGTTGAAAAACAAGGAAAACAAAAGAAAGTTGTTACTTACAAGTACAAACCTAAAAAAGGTAGCCACCGTAAACAAGGTCACCGTCAACCTTACACTAAAGTTGTCATCAACGCAATCAACGCTTAATTTTTAGGAGAACACATGATACAAGCAGTCTTTGAACGAGCCGAAGATGGCGAGCTGAGGAGTGCAGAAATTACTGGTCACGCCGAAAGTGGCGAATACGGCTTAGATGTCGTGTGTGCATCGGTTTCTACGCTTGCCATTAACTTTGTCAACTCAGTTGAGAAATTTGCAGGCTATGAACCGGAACTAGAATTAAACGAAGATGAGGGTGGCTTCATGCGGGTGACAATCCCGACAGACATTCCACCTCATCAAAGAGAAATGACCCAACTATTCTTTGAATCATTTTTCTTAGGGATGGCAAACTTATCGGAGAACTCATCGGAGTTCGTCCAAACAAGAGTTATCACAGAAAACTAACATGGAGGAAAACAATTATGTTGAAATTGAATCTTGCTAACTTGCAACTTTTCGCCCACAAAAAAGGTGGAGGTTCTACATCAAACGGACGTGATTCACAAGCAAAACGTCTTGGAGCTAAAGCAGCTGATGGACAAACTGTAACAGGTGGATCTATCCTTTACCGTCAACGCGGTACTCACATCTACCCAGGTGTGAACGTTGGACGTGGTGGAGACGATACTTTGTTCGCTAAAGTTGAAGGCGTAGTACGCTTCGAACGCAAAGGTCGCGATAAGAAACAAGTTTCTGTTTACCCAATCGCTAAATAATTTGTATTCAAAAACTCTCTGATTGGTCAGAGAGTTTTTTTGTGCTCTTTCGATTGATGCCCCCATCTTTTTTCATCCTCTAGATTATGGTATAATGGAGTGATATTGTTAGAAGGAAGAAGACATGAATATTCAACAATTACGCTATGTTGTCGCGATTGCTAATAGTGGTACTTTTCGTGAAGCAGCTGAAAAAATGTACGTTAGTCAACCGAGTCTGTCCATCTCTGTGAGAGACTTGGAGAAGGAACTTGGCTTTAAAATTTTCCGTCGGACTAGTTCAGGGACTTTCTTGACCCGCCGCGGGATGGAATTTTATGAAAAGGCCCAAGAATTGGTCAAGGGCTTTGATGTTTTTCAAAACCAGTATGCTAATCCTGAGGAAGAAAAGAAGGAATTCTCGATCTCGAGCCAGCACTATGATTTCCTTCCTCCATTGATTACCCAATTCTCTGTCCTTTATCCGGAGAATAAAGACTTCCGGATATTTGAGTCGACGACAGTTCAAATCTTGGATGAAGTGGCTCAAGGGCATAGTGAATTAGGGATTATCTACCTCAATAAGCAAAATACCAAGGGAATCATGCAACGAGTGGATAAACTGGGCTTGGAAGTCGTTGATCTCATTCCTTTCCAGACCCATATTTATTTGCGCAAGGGTCATCCATTAGCCAAGAAAGAATTCTTAGTGATGGAGGACTTGGCACACCTACCGACCGTTCGCTTTACCCAGGAAAAGGATGAGTATCTCTACTATTCGGAGAACTTCGTCGATACTAGTAGCAGTTCCCAACTCTTCAATGTGACAGACCGAGCGACCTTGAATGGGATCTTAGAGCGGACCGATGCCTATGCGACTGGGTCTGGCTTCTTGGATAGCCAGTCGGTGAACGGTATTACCGTTATCCCCTTGATCGATGATCTGAATAATAAAATGGTCTATGTCAAGCGGGAAGAGGTGGATCTCTCACCTGTAGCTGAGAAGTTTGTCCAAGTCATGGAAGCCTACTTTGATGAGAAGAGGTAGGCAATGAAGAGAAAAGTAAGTATTTTTATCAGTATCCTCCTCTTAATCCTTATGGATCAAGCGGTGAAGGGGTATGTTGTTAAGGAGATCCCGCTAGGGGGTATGCGTCGCTTCATTCCCAAAGTAGTCAGTCTGACCTACCTAAAGAATTCTGGCGCAGCCTTCTCCATGTTAGAAAACCAACAGTGGTTCTTTGCCATCATTACCCTGATTGCGATGGGAGCAGCCTTTGTCTACCTTTATCGTCACATCAAAGGTTCACTCTGGCTTTTGTTGGGGTTGACGCTGATTATCTCAGGGGGAATCGGCAACTTTATTGACCGGGTTCGTCAGGGCTTTGTCGTCGATATGTTTCACTTGGATTTTATGAATTTTGCCATTTTTAATGTAGCAGATATTTATTTAACCGTCGGTGTGGGCTTGTTATTGATCTATATTTTAAGAGAGGAGAGCCATGGAAGTTAGAGTAGAAGTCGCTGGAGCGCGACTAGATAAGGCTGTCTCAGAGTTGACTGAACTCTCACGTGGCTTGGCCAACGAGCAGATCAAGGAAGGAAAGATCCTCGTCAACGGTCAAGTCAAAAAGGCCAAATATACCGTAAAAGAAGGGGATGTCATCAGCTATGAAGTCCCTCAAGTGGAAGAAGTGACCTACGAGGCGGAAGATATCCCCTTAGAGATTGTCTATCAGGATGCGGATGTCGCAGTGGTCAACAAGCCCCAGGGCATGGTGGTCCATCCTAGTGCCGGTCACACCAGTGGGACGCTGGTCAATGCCCTTATGTATCACATCAAGGACTTGTCAGGGATCAATGGGGAGCTTCGTCCGGGGATTGTCCATCGAATCGACAAGGACACCTCTGGCCTCCTTATGGTGGCCAAGAACGATGCGGCCCATGTAGCCTTAGCAGATGAGCTCAAGGCTAAGAAGTCCCTGCGTAAATATTGTGCCATTGTTCATGGCAATTTGCCTAACGATCGAGGTGTCATTGAGGCGCCGATTGGGCGGAGTGACAAGGACCGCAAGAAGCAGGCTGTGACAGCCAAAGGGAAACCAGCCCTGACCCGTTTCCATGTCTTGGAACGTTTTGGGGATTATAGCTTGGTCGAGCTGCAATTGGAGACCGGGCGAACCCACCAGATCCGGGTTCACATGGCCTATATTGGCCATCCGGTCGCTGGTGATGAAGTCTATGGACCTCGCAGGACTTTGAAAGGCCATGGGCAATTCCTCCATGCTAAGACACTGGGCTTTACCCATCCTCGGACGGGAGAGGTCATGGAATTTTCAGTGGAGGTTCCGGAGATTTTCCAAAAAACCTTGGAGCAGCTTCGTCAAGGATAAGCATTCAATCATAAAAACGAGTTTGACTCTTGAGGTTCAAACTCTTTTTTTTTGTGGGCAAATGAAGGTTCTCCCTGGTCCGCTCTTAGTATTTTTTAAGGCTTTCATGGTATAATGTTACAATCGAATACTCTGGAGAATGAATGGATGAAGAATAAGCGAATTGTGTTTAAAGTGGGGACCTCTTCCCTAACTAATCAAGATGGAAGCTTGTCTCGGAGCAAGGTCAAGGCCATCACCCAGCAACTAGCTCTCTTACATGAGCAAGAGCATGAATTGATTTTGGTCTCTTCGGGGGCGATTGCGGCTGGTTTTGGTGCGCTTGGCTTCAAAAAACGCCCGACCAAAATCGCAGACAAGCAGGCTTCTGCAGCAGTTGGCCAAGGTCTGCTGTTAGAAGAATATACCTCTAATCTACTGGTCCGCGACATCGTATCTGCCCAGGTCCTCTTGACCCAGGATGACTTTGTCGACCAACGTCGCTATAAAAATGCCCACCAGGCACTGTCTGTCCTCTTGCAAAGAGGGGCTATTCCGATTATCAATGAGAACGATACAGTTTCGATTGAAGAACTCAAGGTCGGAGACAACGATACCCTAAGTGCCCAAGTGGCGGCTATGGTCCAGGCGGATCTCTTGGTCTTACTGACAGATGTCGATGGTCTTTATACAGGACATCCTCAAAAAGATCCGACTGCCAAACGCTTGGATCGAATCGATTCAATCAGCAAGGAGATTATCGATATGGCCGGTGGAGCAGGCTCAAGTAATGGGACAGGTGGCATGCTGACAAAAATCAAAGCAGCCACCATTGCCACCGAGTCAGGAGTTCCTGTTTACATTTGCTCGTCCTTGAAGGAAGACGCTCTTCTAGAAGCAGCAGAGAAGACTCAGGATGGTAGCTATTTTACAGCTCAGGACAAGTTTTTGCGCAATCAGAAACAGTGGCTGGCCTTCTATGCCCCTAGCCAAGGGTCTGTATGGCTGGACCAAGGGGCGGTTAAGGCTGTCAAAGAAGAGGGCAAGAGTATCCTTGTGTCTGGTGTGGTAAAGGTTGAGGGAGCTTTCTCTTTCTTCGATATTATCACGGTTCATGATGGAGAGACTGGACAGGTCATTGGGAAAGGGCGTACCCGCTTAGGGGCTGCGGCCATTAAGGATTTGCTCCATGGTCAAAAGCCAAAGGGTATTGTCATTCACCGGGATGATTGGATTACCATCACACCTGAGGTAGAACTCTTATTTACAGAATTTTAAAGGAGGGATTAGATGGAGACGATTGACCAGATTCGCCTGGCTAAACAGGCCAAAAAAAGTATTAATACTGCAACAAGTGATGAGAAAAATAAAGCCTTAAGAGCGATGGCCGACGCCTTGGTTGACGCAACAGCTGATATTTTGGCTGCTAATCAATTGGATATGGAAGCAGCTCAGGGCCGGATTTCGGAGGTAATGCTGGATCGCCTGCTCTTGACAGAAGAGCGCATTCAAGCCATGGCCGATGGGATTCTCCAAGTGGCTGCCCTACCCGATCCAGTCGGAGAACTCTTGGAGGAGCGGACCCTGGAGAACGGTTTGGTCATTCAGAAGAAACGAGTGGCCATGGGGGTTATTGGGATTATCTATGAAAGTCGTCCAAACGTGACCTCTGATGCAGCAGCCTTGGCCCTGAAAAGCGGGAGTGCTGTTGTTCTGCGCAGTGGCAAGGATGCCTATCAGACAGCCCATGCCATCGTTAGCGCCTTAAAAACAGGTTTGCAAGCAACCACCATTGATCCCGCTGTCCTCCAGTTGGTCGAAGATACCAGTCGGGAGAGCAGTCTGGTCATGATGAAGGCCAAGGGGGATCTAGACCTTCTCATTCCACGTGGGGGAGCTGGCTTGATCCAGGCAGTTGTAGAGCAAGCAATTGTCCCTGTGATTGAGACAGGAACAGGTATTGTCCACGTCTATGTCGATCAAGTGGCAGATTTAGACAAGGCTCTCAATATCATCCAGAATGCCAAGACCAGCCGACCATCCGTCTGTAATGCCATGGAAGTTCTCTTGGTGCATGAAGCTATTGCTGGTGACTTTCTGCCACTAGTGAAGAAAGTCTTGGTAGAAGAGGCTCCGGCACCAGTGGAGATGCGCTTGGATGCTCAAGCCCAGCAAATCATTGCGGGGACACTAGCTTCTGTGACTGACTTTGATACGGAATTCTTGGATTATGTCATGGCTGTCAAGGTGGTCCCTTCTGTAGAAGAGGCGATTGCTCATATTGAAGCCCACAGTACCCACCATTCAGATGCCATTGTCTCTGAAGATCCAAGAGCCGTTGAAGTCTTCAGCAACCAGGTAGACTCGGCAGCCGTTTACGTTAATGCCTCGACCCGCTTCACAGATGGCGGAGAGTTTGGCCTAGGCTGTGAGATGGGGATCTCGACCCAGAAGTTGCATGCGCGTGGTCCCATGGGCTTGCGTGAGCTGACCAGCTATAAGTATCTGGTCACTGGAAACGGTCAAGTGAGGTAAGACATGAAAGTAGCATTTATCGGTCTTGGGAATATGGGAGCTAGTCTGGCCAAAGCGGTCGCAAAAGAAGTGGCTGCGAAAGATCTGCTCTTGATCAACCGTTCCCCTCAAAAGGTAGAAGAATTCATCAGCCAGTATGGGGGAACAGCGTCTGATCTTGATCAGGCCTTTAAAGAGGCGGAGGTCATCTTCCTAGGAGTCAAACCCTATCAAATCTGTCCTCTCCTAGAAGAGTACCAAACTGTCCTGTCTCAACGCTCCAATCTCTTGCTGGTGTCCATGGCTGCAGGCCTGGAGCTAGAAAAAATGGCTGATGTGATCCAGAATGACCAGGTGGGTCTCATCCGCATCATGCCCAATACGCCCGTAGCCATTGGTCAAGGGGTTATCAGTCTGGCTCGCTCCCAAGCAGTGACAGATCAGCAAGTAGCCCAAGTCAACCAGCTCTTAGCAGGAGCAGGGGCTCTCTACGAAATCGAGGAAACATTAATGGATCCTGCAACGGCTGTTGCAGGCTGTGGTCCAGCCTTTGTCTATCAGATGATTGAAGCCATGGCAGATGCAGGAGTAAGCTTAGGGCTTACTCGAGAGCAAGCCTTGCAAATGGTGGCCCAGACCTTCCAAGGCGCTAGTCAAATGGTCCTAGAGACAGGCGAGCATCCAGCCTGCTTGCGAGATGCAGTTTGTAGCCCTGGTGGGTCTACCATCGCAGGAGTCAATCGCTTAGAACAAGTCGGCTTACGGGGCGACATTATTGCAGGAGTGGAAGCAGCCTACAAACGCACCCAGGAAATGGGACAAGAGGCAGCGAAGAAATAGAAAAAAAGATTGGTTTTGGCCAATCTTTCAAATTGAAAATAAATTCCTCTTAGAAACTTTCCTTAGGTGAGATCGGACGTCAGCGAACTTCCTCGAAGTTCCATGACTAATTATTTAGCCTAAGGTCTCAATAATTCCAAGTACCTGAAACTATTACGTTTCATTCACTTTTCTCACGGCGGAAAAGTTTCAATAGAGGCTTGGATAATTCTTGATTTGTTAGATTTGTATAATAGAACATTTTTTCTTCGTTCTCTAAGATTGGTTTTTTAGCCAATCTTTTTTACGTTAGAGCGATTCTATTTCTACCAAACCATTTTCGGTCAGACGATAGATTTTTTGGCAGACTTCTTTGAGGAAGGTCCGGTCATGGGAGACTGTAACTAGTCCGCCTGGGTAGTCTACGAATAGGCGTCGAATTTCTGGTTGGGAAGTGGGGGAAAAATTGCGAGTAGGCTCGTCCAAGAGTAGAAACTGGGGGCTTGTGTGCACTAGTTGAAGGAGAAAGAGTTTGCCTTGCTGACCACCAGAAAGTTCAGAGATCGGATGATGCATTTCAGAATAGGTAAAATTGAGAGAGGCTAAATGCAATTGAATGGTATTGATTTCTTCTCGATCGCCTGAATGCTGTAGAAATTGAACGGGTGTCTGAGTCAAAGGGAGAAGTTCAGTGTAATCTTGAGGCATATAGGCAGTACGGATACTTTCATTCTTCTGTAGACTTTCCCATATCATTTTTAGGAAAGTGGATTTCCCCACACCGTTTGAACCGATAATTCCTATCTTGTCCTGCCCTTGAAGAGTAAGGGAGAGGTTCTTGACCAGGATCCGGTCACCAATTGCGAGCTCTTCCTGATCTAAGAGAAGGACTCGTTTTTGAGGAGACAAGGGAGTGAGGGGAGGGAAATGCAGATTGATGACTTCCTCATCATAGGGTTGGGAAGTCATGGATTGGAATTCTCGCTCATAGCGCTTTTCTTGTGAGAGGAGGGACTTCATTTTCTTTGCCAGGAGACGTCCAGCAGTGCTATCCTTAGTGTTTCGTAAGGATGTTTCAACTTGCTGACGGACGAGGCGATGCTTCTCCATTGTTTTTCGGTAGGTTCGTTGATCGTTGGCAGCTTGCTGGGACTGCTGCTTGAATTGTTGCTCCCTCTGGCTACTGTAGTCTTGATAGCCTAGGTGCTCTACAATGGTTTCAGCCTCCTTGCGGTGTTTGATCTGTCTTAGGTGGATGATCGTATCCGCCGTCTGAGTCAAAAAATCTTCATGATGGGAAATAAATAGGATGGTTTGGGGACTTGTTTGGATCATCTGCTGGAGCCAGTCCAGGGTTTCCAAATCCAGATCGTTTGAAGGTTCATCTAAAAATAGTAATTCATGAGGACGACAAAGTTCGTGAAGCAGTTGGACTTTGAGGGCTTCTCCTCCAGATAGACTTCCAATAACTTGGTCGCTCGCAAAGCGGTTGCTATCAAATTGCAATTGATCAGCCAGTCTGTATAGGGCTGCATAGTCTAACTCGTCTTCTCCAAAAAAATATTCTTCCAATGTTTTTCCCTTCAATGCTTCTGGCAAAGTCTGGGGAATATAGGCATAGGAATGAAAAGAAGTGGTGATTTCGCCTTCTATGGTCAGATAATCTGGTAGGGATTTTGGGGACATAAGGACTTGAAGTAAGGAAGATTTTCCATTTCCTTCTTCGCCAATAATGGCAACTTTTTCTCCTTCATGAATGGTTAGGGACAGATTGCGAACCAAATCACGTAAATCTTTTGTATGGCGGATGGTGAGGTGGGATAGTTTTAGCATAAGATTCCTTTCTATTGGGACAAAAAACAGCTCTACTTATTTAGTAGAGCTGTTTTCAAGTGGAACCCAAGCAGAAAAAGACCTAATATAGCCAACAAGAAGTTGGAGAATAGGCAAGAGGGTACACAAAAAGAGATAGAACAAGCAGTCCACTAAATAAAGTATCTTATTTAACGAAACTTAGTTGTTCATATCTCCTTACCTCCGAATGTGATTAGCTTTATTTTATTCCTTTCATTTCTTCTTGTCAAGGAAATCCTTGCTTTACCTTCTCTTTTCTACTCGGGCTTTGGTGCGAAATGTGGTATAATAAAGGTTATGCAAGCTAAACCGTCCTCTGCCTATGTGCATATTCCATTTTGTACCCAGATTTGTTATTATTGTGACTTTTCGAAGGTTTTTATCAAGAATCAGCCGGTCGATGCCTATCTGGAACACCTAATCCAGGAGACGCGGTCTTATGAGATTGGCAAACTCCGGACCCTTTACATCGGTGGTGGGACCCCGACAGCTCTATCTGCCCAGCAACTGGCCTATCTCTTGACAGAATTGCCCAAGGTCATGGACCTATCGGAGGTAGAGGAGTTTACCATCGAGGCCAATCCTGGAGATCTGGATCCAGATAAGATCGCAGTCCTCAAGGACTCTCAGGTCAATCGGGTCTCTCTGGGAGTCCAAACCTTTGATAATAAAATGCTGAAGAAGATTGGTCGGAGCCACCAGGAGCAGGATATCTATGACAATATCCGTCACCTCAAGCAGGCTGGCTTTAATAATATTTCGATCGACTTGATCTATGCTCTGCCCGGTCAGACCATGGACCAGGTCAAGGAAAATGTCGCTAAGGCGATCGATCTGGACATTCCCCACATGAGTCTTTATAGCTTGATTCTGGAGAACCACACGGTCTTTATGAATCGGATGAGACGAGGCAAGCTTCCTCTGCCCAAAGAAGAGCTGGAAGCAGAGATGTTCGAGTACATCATTGAGGAGTTGGAAAAAGCAGGCTTTGAGCATTATGAGATTTCCAATTTCTCCAAGCCTGGCTTTGAAAGTCGGCACAATCTGGTCTATTGGGATAATGCAGAATACTATGGCCTAGGAGCAGGAGCTTCTGGCTATGTCGATGGAATTCGCTACAAGAATCACGGGCCTATCCGGCATTATCTGGAGGCTGTTGAGGCAGGTAAGGCTCGGATCACAGAAGAGCACCTGACACTGGAAGAGAAGATGGAAGAGGAGTTGTTCCTCGGTCTACGGAAAAAGACAGGTGTGTCCAAGGCACGTTTTGAAGAAAAATTCGGTGTCTCCTTTGACCAACGCTATGGACAAGTGGTGGCCAGTCTGACGGAGCAGGGACTTCTGGTTCCAGATGACAAGCAAGTTCGGATGACTAAGAGAGGCTTGTTCCTTGGAGATACCGTAGCAGAGAAATTTATATTGGAGTAAACGATGGCTAAAATTTATCAGTATGACATGAAGGTTCCCTTTGATATGAGCGATGTGAATGGCTTCATCAAGATGCCACAGCTCATCCTCTTATCTTTGCAGGTCTCAGGCATGCAGTCCATGGAGCTGGGTGTCAGTGACAGGGACCTGCTCGAACAGCGCAATCTGGTGTGGATCATCACCGACTATGACATCACGGTTCACCGCCTACCGGTCTTTGATGAACAGATTACCATTGAGACCCAGGCCCTGGCCCACAATCGTCTCTTTTGCTACCGTTCCTTTGTCGTTAGAGACCAGAAGGGTCAAGCTATCGTCGAGATGGTGGCGACCTTTGTCTTGATGGATCGGGACAGTCGTAAGGTCCAATCCGTACCGGAAGAGATCACAGAGCCATATGACTCCCCATTTGAGAAGAAGATCCGCCGTGGTCCACGCTATCCAGAACTGAATGGGGCCATGGAGCAGGACTACCATGTGCGTTTCTATGATTTAGATATGAACGGCCATGTCAACAACAGCAAATACCTAGACTGGGTCTTTGAAGTAATGGGAGCAGAATTTCTAAGCCAGCATATCCCTAAACGGGTCCATCTCAAGTATGTCAAGGAGGTCTTGCCTGGGGGCATGATCACCTCTAGCGTCGAGCGAGAAGGAATGGTCAGCAATCATCTCATCTCATCGGAAGGCCAAATCCACGCACAAGCCCTCATCACTTGGGAAGAAATAGAAAAGGAAACATTATGGAAAAACGAAGATTAAAACAAAAAAAAGAAGACTTGATTGAGGTTCAACGGCGGGTTGTTGCCTATGCTCGTCGTAAGAAAAATCCCCTCTATGTATTGGGGGATGGTTTCTTAACCTTAGTTGCAGCCTTTTATATCTTTATTGAGGAAGCGATTCGTTTTGTACGCTATCGTTTAAGTTTTGTAGCCTTTCTTCGTTTTCTCAAGGAAGATGTCCGCTGGTATCGTGTCTGGATTCATTTGATTTTGGCCTTTATCCTGCCTGTTGTCGTCTTTTCTTTGAGTATAACCAGTCAATCAGGAAGCTTCTGGAGTAACTTCTTTGACAAGCTCTCCCAAGGTGTCCTCTTCAGTACGACTATCAGCCTCGCAGCGACCTTAATGACAGATTTCATTGAGACCATGAAGCCTATCCAGGCCGGGAAAGAAAGCAATGAGAAAAAAGAGAGCGGCGTCTATACTATTACCATTGATCAGGCTAAGATTGGTGGTTTAATGGTGACCATCGTCATCTTGATGATTTCCTCCTTCCTCTTTACTCAGGCTGGAAAAGCAAGTATCAATTTCTTCGGTCTGGTCCTTCAATTTGCCTTATATGGGGCTTGCTTACTTCTGTATGGAGCAGGAGGCCAGTTTCAAGGTCAGGAGAAAGTAGCAGAGGAAGCAAGTGAAAAAGGAGACCAAGAATCCCATGACTTATAAGGGTTATTTAATTGACTTAGACGGAACCATCTACAAGGGCAAGGAGCGGATCCCAGCTGGGGAAGCCTTTGTCCACCAATTGCAAGAGCGTCAGATCCCCTATCTCTTTGTGACCAACAATACTACCCGGACGCCGGAAATGGTCCAAGAGATGCTAGCAGGCCAGTTCAATATCGAAACGCCACTGGATAGCATCTATACAGCGACACTAGCAACCATTGATTATATGGTGGACATGAATCTTGGGAAAACTGCCTATGTCATTGGAGATGTGGGTTTGAAACAGGCCATTGCTGAGGCAGGCTTTGTCGAAGATACGGTAAATCCAGCCTATGTCGTGGTGGGTCTCGACTGGGAAGTAGACTATGAGAAATTCTCCATTGCGACCTTGGCTATTCAAAAGGGAGCCCATTTCATCGGGACAAATCCAGACCTCAATATCCCGACAGAGCGGGGAATGATGCCAGGGGCTGGTGCTCTAAATGCCCTGATTGAAGCGGCGACGCGCGTGAAGCCAACCTTTATCGGGAAGCCCAATGCCATCATCATGGATAAGGCAATCGCTCACCTGGGACTAGAGCGCGAAGAAGTGGTCATGGTGGGTGACAATTACCTGACCGACATCCGAGCAGGGATTGACAATGGCATCCCTACTTTGCTGGTGACCACTGGCTTTACCAAGCCAGAAGAAGTGCCAGACCTACCCTTGCCACCAACGCACGTCCTATCGAGCTTAGCGGAGTGGGATTTCGATGCGTGATCGGTTGAAAGTAACGGGCTTTGTCCTCTGGCTCTTAGCAACGGTGATTTTGGGGACCATTCTACTAGCCTGGTTGATCTATCCCATGGAGATTAGCTGGTTACGAATTCAGAATCGGACCGGTTTGGCTCCTGCAGTCATCCAGAAGAATTTTCAGATCCTTATGCAGTATTTGACCAGTCCTTTTACCTGGAAGCTGGACATGCCGGATTTTCCATCTTCTCCGGATGGTCTCCATCATTTCCAAGCAGTCAAATACCTCTTTCACCTGACCCAAGCCCTGTTCCTTGTCTTGTTGCCAGTAGCTATACGATTTATTCGAACAGTGATGCGTAAGGGCTACGCAGGCCTCTATCGCCCTTTATTTGGTGGGATGGTTCTCTTGCCTATCGTTATAGGAGGAGTGACCCTCTTTATTGGTTTTGATCAATTCTTTACCCTCTTTCACCAAGTCCTCTTTGTCGGAGATGCTACCTGGCTCTTTGATCCTTATCGGGATCCGATTATTCTAGCTTTACCGGAGGACTATTTCCTACATGCCTTTCTGATTTTCTTTGTATTGTATGAAGGGGCTTTTGGATGGTGCTACGGGTGGAGTCGGAAAAGAAAAACAGTAGATTAGTGGAGTGAATGGATGAAACAGTTCAATCGATTTATAGATCCCAAAAAGGATTTGGGAAGCTTTTCAGGGATGGTTTGCCTCTATCTCTTGGTCATGGTCTTTGTCAGCATCATTTCGACCTTTGCCATTACCCTCTTTATGTTTGGACGGTATGGATTGGAGATGGCAGAGAAGCAGGAGGAAGTCGCTTCAATCATCAATGGAAATGGGATTAGCTACCTGATATCTGTCAGTATAGGTGTCCTCCTATTTGCCCTCTATCGGCAAGGATCACTCTTTAAAGGAGATGTGAGACAAAAGGGACGTAAGATGACCTGGCAGACTTTCTTGGTATTCATTGCCTTCTTGGGGTTTGCCCAATTGGCTTCTAGTGCCTTATCACAGCTCTTAGACCACATGATGGAAACCCTGGGCTTTTTCAAGCCCCAAGAGGACATGTCTGAGCAACTCAGCCAATCTTGGAGCCTCTTGCTCTATGCGACCCTGATCGGTCCCATCACTGAGGAATTGGTATTCCGGGCGGCTGGCTTGAGAGCCTTAGAAAAGTATGGAAAAGTCTTTGCGATTGTCATGACAGCCTTGGCTTTTGGAATGTTCCATGCCAATTTTGATCAGTTGTTCTTTGCGACGATTATCGGCTTTGGTTTTGGCTACTTGACCTTCGAGTATTCGATCTGGTGGGCTATTTTCTACCATATCTTTAACAACCTGGTCCTCTCTCAAGGGCTTCATTACCTCGGCACGCATGTGAGTATGAATGTAGCCGAGTGGGTTCAAATTCTCGTCTTTTTAGGTGGAACTATCGCCTTTACCATCGTCTTGATTTTAAAAAGAAAAGCTATTTTTTACTACATTCAAGAAAACCGACCAGCACCAGGCGTCTTCCAAAGAAGCATGTATTCCTTCTGGTTCTGGGTCTTGGTCCTTGGGACAACTCTTATGTCCTTACTTCCTTACCTAAGAGGCTATTAATATCAAGAGGCTGGGACAAAAGTCCTAGCCTCTCAATTTTTTTTGGATTGTCGAGCAATACGCAGTGGTTGAGTGGGCTCTACTACGCTGGTTTTATCAGCTTTTACAGCCCTACTCAACTGTGCTGAGGTGGGACGACGAAATCGAATTCTAACGAATTACCGATTTCTGTCCCACTCTCTTTTTTGCTATAATAGAGGTAGTAATAATAATACAGAATCTCTGTTACTATAATACAAGGGCAGCTTACTTGAGGATAAATTGATGGAATGGAATGCGAACTTACTAGATTTTTTACAAAAGTTGACGTACAATTAAAGCGACTATATCAGTGATAGAAATGATTTTATTTTTGAACAATGGCACAATGTGAGATGAAAGATAAGGGTGAAGGATATAATGAATTTTGAAGATAAATTTATGGAAATCCAGGTTGATATGGTTTCGTTAGCAATGGAATATGTCCAAAATCAAGCAGATAAAATATTTATTTATTGCGTTGCTGATGGTTTTTATAGATTTGATGTATTTTTTAAAACTAATAATCATTATCTAGATAGAGATGAGATTTCGGATCACCTACCTAATAGAATAGATAGTTCGGATGAAATTCAGTTTAGTCTATTAAGAATTGGTGCACAAAATATAGAAAGAATGGTCAAGCTGTGCCAAGAATACAATCGCGAACATCCAACTGAAATGTGGTTGATTTATGATGCTCAGAAAAACAGTCTTGATAGTCGCTATAGCTATGAAGGGCGTTATGACAAGGATGAGGAATTGATTCCACGTCTAGAATTTGAAAAATGGTTTGAGGAAGTAAAAAACAAGCAACTGTAGGAGAAGAAGATATGACCCAACAAGATCAAGTAATGATCTATCCCTTGCCAACTGATTAATGAAGTTATAAATATTGATGCTATCTTTGATATAATACCGCCATTAAAAATGATGATATAGAGCAGTGAACGAAAAAAAATCGTAATGATATTTTTGAGCTTTCCATTACGTTTTATGCTACAATGAAAGCAAAAATAGTTCGTTTAGGTTAGAAAGGAGAAGTATAAATGCGTGGCTATAAAATTAAACTATTATTATTTTGTCTCTCTCTTCTAATCCTGACCTCAATAGCTTATTTTAGCAATAAATTAACATGTCCCCTTTTTTTAAAGCTTATATTTTACTCAATAATCATTGCCTATTGTTTCAATATAGCTTTGAGTTTTTATAGTAAGAGGTAGAGCTAGTTATCCACCTCTACTTTATTTTGACAATATTAAAGTGAACGTAATATAATAAGGTTTTATAAGAAAAATGAAGAATACAAGTTCAATTTGGATCGGTCATTTTTTAGATGTTATTTTTGTTAAAAATCAACCAATTTAATAGATTATAGAGAGGTTGGCTAAGTGCTAGACCTCCCTTTTTGCTATAATAGAGAGTATGAACAACTTGATTAAATCCAAGCTCGAGCTTCTACCGACGAGTCCGGGCTGTTACATTCACAAAGATAAGAACGGTACCATCATCTATGTGGGGAAGGCCAAGAATCTTCGCAATCGGGTGCGGTCCTATTTCAGAGGGAGCCACGATACCAAGACCGAAGCCCTGGTATCTGAGATTGTAGATTTTGAGTTTATTGTCACTGAGTCCAATATTGAGGCCTTACTTCTTGAGATCAACCTCATCAAGGAGAACAAGCCCAAGTACAATATCATGCTCAAGGACGATAAGTCCTATCCCTTCATCAAGATTACCAATGAGCGCTACCCCCGTCTCATCATCACGCGCCAGGTCAAAAAGGATGGCGGTCTCTATTTCGGTCCCTATCCGGATGTGGGAGCTGCCAATGAGATCAAACGGCTTTTGGATCGGATTTTTCCTTTCCGCAAGTGTACTAATCCGCCTTCCAAGGTCTGTTTTTACTACCATTTAGGGCAATGCATGGCTCACACAGTCTGCCACAAGGACGAGGCCTATTTCAAGGGCATGGCTCAGGAGGTTTCTGATTTCCTCAAGGGGCAGGATGACAAGATTATCGATGAGCTCAAGATCAAGATGACTACCGCTTCGCAAAACATGGAATTCGAACGGGCGGCCGAATATCGGGATCTGATCCAGGCCATCGGTACCCTGCGGACAAAACAGCGGGTCATGGCCAAGGATTTGCAGAATCGGGATGTCTTTGGCTACTACGTGGACAAGGGCTGGATGTGTGTACAGGTCTTCTTTGTCCGTCAGGGCAAGCTGATCGAGCGCGATGTCAACCTCTTCCCATACTACAACGATCCGGACGAGGATTTCTTGACCTATGTGGGGCAGTTTTACCAGGAGAAATCTCACCTGATCCCCAATGAAATCCTGATTCCCCAAGATATCGATGAGGAAGCGGTCAAGGTCCTAGTGGATACCAAGGTCCTCAAGCCCCAGCGTGGGGAGAAGAAGCAGTTGGTCAATCTGGCCATCAAGAATGCGCGTGTCAGTCTGGAGCAGAAGTTCAATCTCCTTGAAAAATCGATGGAGAAGACCCAAGGTGCTATTGAAAACCTAGGAAAACTCCTGCAAATTCCAATCCCTGTGCGCATTGAGTCTTTTGACAACTCCAACATCATGGGGACCAGTCCGGTCTCTGCCATGGTGGTCTTTGTCAATGGGAAGCCAAGCAAAAAGGACTACCGCAAGTACAAGATCAAGACCGTCGTTGGGCCAGATGACTATGCCAGCATGCGGGAGGTCATTCGCAGACGCTACAGCCGGGTTATGCGGGATGGTCTGACGCCACCAGACCTAATCGTTATCGATGGGGGTCAGGGCCAGGTTAATATCGCTAAGCAAGTCATCCAAGACGAGTTAGGGCTGGATATTCCTATTGCGGGCCTACAAAAGAATGACAAGCACCAAACCCATGAATTGCTCTTCGGTGACCCTCTCCAAGTCATCGAACTCTCTCGAACCTCGCAGGAATTTTTCCTCCTGCAACGAATCCAGGATGAAGTCCACCGTTTCGCCATCACCTTCCACCGCCAGCTCCGGTCCAAGAATTCCTTCTCCTCTCAGCTGGATGGCATCGAAGGTTTGGGACCAAAACGCAAGCAGTTGCTGATGAAGCACTTCAAGTCACTGACCAAGATCAAAGAAGCTACTGTGGATGAGATCGTCACAGTCGGTATCCCACGAGCAGTCGCGGAGGCAGTGCAAGCCAAGCTCCATCAAGGAAAGCAGAAAGAAGCAAGCCCCTTGATGGAAGTGGCGGAGCCGGTAAAAGACTTACAGTAAAGGGTTTGTTTTTTGGGAAAAATGAGGAATCAGGTATAGAGCAGATGAAACAGATTCTAGCTAATCGCCTTATTTTGAGAGCTGAGCATATCATATTTTATAAAGTTATTGTATCAATTAAATATAAGCAGGATGAGTAGATGAAATTAGATATTAGAGTTGAACAAGCTTTGCAAGCGATAAATTTTGTTGAACGATACGAGCAACTTTCCAACTATTACAGTAAAGATAGGACACCAGAGGGTCAAGAGCTTGATTATTTTGACGGTGATTTTTTAATGGAAATCGTAGAATCATTGGGCTATGATGTTCAGTATGATAAGCGAGAACGATTTTTCCATATTAACTTGCAACAAGTTGAGAATTTTCGTTTTGGTTTTCATTTTGCTTTTGAGTTTGGCCGATTAGAATTGATTTGGGTCATATATGAAGGAGATAAAGTACTTCTAGGTTCTCCTTGGACCATATATGCTAGGCTAATGATTTCACGAAACTATATTATAAAACAGCCAGTTATTTCTGATTATATTGATTTTCGAGATGTCATGAAAATCGCTTTTGAAATGTATGACGATTTTAAGCAAGAATTTTTAAAGATTGCTAAAAATCAATAATTTAAAAATCTCAATTGGCCATGAGGCTCGTTCGTTACCAAAATGTGATAACCAAGTATTATCACATTTTTTATTTTTATACTCGTTTTTGTTATACTTAAGGCAAACAGATTTTTCAATCCCAAAAGGAGTAGTTATGAACCATCGAATTGCCATTTTATCTGATATTCACGGGGATACGACAGCCCTGGAGGCAGTGATTGCGGATGCGCGTGCTCTAGGCGTGAAGGAATACTGGCTTTTAGGGGACATTTTGTTACCGGGGCTGGAAGAGAGGACCTTTTTGAGTTGCTGGATGCGATTCCCATTACAGTAGCTGTTCGAGGAAATTGGGACGATTGTGTTCTAGAGGCCTTGGATGGCGAGTACGGACTTGAGGATCCGCAGGAGATCCAGCTTCTTCGTCTCACTCAGTACCTCATGGAAGGACTAGATCCTAAGCGGATCGATTGGCTTCGTTCGCTTCCATTGGTAGAGAAGAAGGAGGTCAATGGTATTCGTTTTTCACTGACCCACAATTTGCCAGAAAAGAATTACGGTGGAGACTTGCGTCCAGCAAATGTGACGGAGAACTTTGACCAATTGCTGGATGACCAGACGGATATGGCGATCTACGGTCATGTCCACAAGCAGTTGCTTCGCTACGGCAGCCAGGGCCAACAGATCCTCAATCCGGGGACTATTGGCATGCCTTATTTTGACTGGGAACCAATTCAAAACCACAGAGCTCAGTATGCTCTGATCGATGTCGAAGAAGATGGGGTGACCAACCTGCAATTCCGGAAGGTAGCCTATGACTATGAATCAGAGCTCCAAGATGCCAAGAACAAGGGCCTTCCATTTATTGAGATGTACGAAGAATTGAGACGCGAGGATAACTATCGGGGTCATAACATCGAGCTTCTAACTTCTTTGATTGAACAACACGACTATCTAAAGGAGGCTAATGCTTTCCTTGAGTCTATAAAAACGCATAAGGGGTAAGTAATAAAGAAATGGGATTAACTGTTGATCAGCATAGAGAGCTTGTGGTAAATGATATCCGACAAGCCCTTCAACATGTTTTTGGTGAGCATTTCGAAATTGTAGACATAGAAACGACAGCCCGGAGTGCTTATGGTCCGACTTTTATTCTTGAGATTCATCTTGAAGAATATAAGACAACAATAAATATGTTGGTTGAAGGTAACGATGTATCACTCCTTTGGGGGCCTGAAAGATTCGGAATGGAGTTTTTGTATGATCGAGATCGTTTTAGGGATAGCTTTGGAAAGATCAAAGCTTATCTGGATCAACCTGGCCTTATGTTTTCTGAAACACTGACTCCTGATAATCTCTTAAAAAAGCGTTTCCTCCTTAAAAGAATGATAGAATCGACCTTTGAGGGAATAGCAATAATAGACTTCTGGAGAAGACCCTTCGAAAAGAATGAACCCTTTAGGGTTGTCTTTACTTGTCTGTTGCCTCATTATCCAGCTTTTTTTAGCCTTGAGATAGCGAGTCAGCAGTTTGTCCTAGAAGAGATAGATCCAACAGTGTCTGCTGTAGAGGACCAAGCATTCCCACTTCATCAGCCCATTGATCTAACTGTATCCAATATGACTTCTTTCTTGGAATGGTTTAAAGATAGTCTAGAAGGGAATCTAGAAAAGAATACTTCCACCGATACGCTTTCTGGTTTAACTCTCCCCCTTGATCCTGCTACAGTTGAAGAGAATATTTCTCAAGTACAAGAGATAATCCGATCGACATTTACAAAGGATGTTTCCTTTATGGAAGCGAACAAATTGGTTAAGTCTAAGACATTTTATGGAGTTGATTTTTCGGTTGCATCTGATTTTTATGGAGCTATATTTTCAATAAGCTTGATTGGGCGATACTTTTGTCTTAAAGTGGTGGAGCCGGATAAACCAGATAAGAAAGACAATTGGATGATCAATGGCTTTCCTTATCTGCTGACGGAGGAAAACCTTAGCAAACTCATCAGGGAAGCGGAGGCCTATTTTGCTAGACAGCTAGAACCAGTTGAAACTCCAGCTGAGTCAACTGAAAGCAATAGTAAAGCAAAACCAAGCATCCAAGCTCTGGTAGAAGTAGACCAAGCTAAGGACAAAGAAGAATTGCTCAAAAAAGAGTATTTAGGATTAAGAAAACTCTGGAAAGTCCAGATCCTGATTTTCTGTCTGTTAATGATTGCCGTATTCGCCCTAGAAGTGTATATGGGGGGAGCTGGTTATAAGGCCTTTAAGATGAAAATTAAGTATAGTTGGATTTCTGTCCATAGTTTTTCATTTATCTTTCTGACCTTGTATGCATTGTTGACCCTCTTCCCGACTCAAAAGCGTATCTATGAGCTCTTACCTCAATCCCCTAGTTGGAAATCTCATTCGACCAAGGGAGTTCGTCTGCCTAAGAAGGAAACTGGCTGGACCTGTTTAGTGATCCTGATCATGTTTCTTCTAGGGACGCTTGATTTCCTCAGTCGCAAGCCGGAACCAAAGGTTGAAAATCCGTTGAACTACCAAGAGATCAACAAGCTCTATGAGGAAGAAAGAAAGTCTCACTACGACGATATCTTCAACAAAATCCAGGATTCTAGTGGTCAGATCTTTGAAAAAGAAGGTCCTGCATCGGAATGATCTGATCTCGTAGAAGGGCCAGTAGCCTAGTTGAAAAGGAAACCGGCTCTTTAATGAAAAAACTCTGCAAGCTCTTTCATTTTGTGTTAAAATAGAGGTAATAGAATTAGAAAAGGAAGTTGACTATGAAATTCCTATAACTCAACAAAAAACGTCATGCGATCAAGCATTTTACAGACCAGCCGGTCGATCCAAAGGATGTACGGACAGCTATTGAAATTGCGACATTGGCTCCAAGTGCGCACAATAGCCAACCATGGAAATTCGTGGTCGTTCGTCAGAAAAATGCGGAATTGGCTAAACTAGCCTATGGTGGGAACTATGACCAAGTCATGGAAGCACCTGTGACCATCGCTCTCTTTACAGATACCGATTTGCAACGTCGGGCTCGGAAGATTGCGCGTGTCGGTGGGGTCAAAAACTTCACAGAGGAGCAGTTGCAATACTTTATGCAAAACCTTCCTGCAGAATATGCTCGCTACAATGAACAACAGATTAGCGATTACTTGGCATTGAATGCTGGATTGGTCGCGATGAACTTGGTATTGGCCTTGACGGACCAAGGGATCGGCTCAAACATCATCCTTGGCTTTGACAAATCAAAAGTCAATGAAGTCTTGGAAATCGAAGAGCGTTTCCGTCCAGAACTCTTGATTACTGTCGGCTATCCAGCTGAGAAGGTAGAACCTAGCTACCGCTTGCCAGTAGACGAAATCATTGAAAAACGCTAATAGAAACTGAAAGAACCGGATGGTCCTCGTCTCGTACGATACAAGTCCGGTTTTCTAGAATCCTTTGGTGGACTGATGGACAGTCGCTGATGGGGTTCTAGAGAATTCAATTTAAATCGAAATAACGGAGGAATGCATGACAACAATTGACTTTAAAGCAGAAGTAGAAAAACGCCGCGAAGAATTGATGGCTGACCTTTTCAGCCTCTTGGAAATCAACTCAGAACGGGATGACAGCCAGGCGGATGCGACTCACCCTTATGGACCTGGACCAGTCAAAGCCCTTGAGAAATTCTTGGAAATCGCTGAGCGTGATGGCTACGAAACAACTAACGTGGATAACTATGCTGGACACTTCATCTTTGGACAAGGGGAAGAAGAGCTCGGAATCTTTGCTCACATGGACGTGGTACCTGCTGGTAGTGGCTGGAATACAGACCCTTACAAACCTGAGATTATCGATGGCAAGCTCTATGCGCGTGGTTCATCTGATGACAAGGGACCTACAGTAGCGTGTTACTACGGTTTGAAGATTATCAAGGATCTGGGATTACCAGTATCTAAGCGCGTGCGCTTTGTGGTTGGTACAGATGAAGAATCTGGTTGGGGCGATATGGACTACTATTTCAAACATGTCGGCCTTCCTGATCCAGACTTTGGTTTCTCTCCAGATGCCGAATTCCCCATCATCAACGGGGAAAAAGGAAATATCACCGAGTACCTACACTTCGGTGGTTCAAACACAGGTCAAGCGCATCTTCATAGCTTCACCGGTGGCCTTCGTGAAAACATGGTGCCTGAGTCAGCAACTGCAGTTGTTTCTGGTCAATTACCTGATCTAGCTAGTCTTTTGGAGGCCTTTGCCAATGAACACCAACTTCGTTATGAAGTTGCAACAGAAGATGACGGTAAATTCAACATCACCATTATCGGGAAATCTGCCCACGGCTCTACTCCAGAAGCTGGGATCAATGGAGCAACTTACTTGGCTCTCTTCTTGAACCAGTTTGACTTCGGTGGAGATTCCAAAGCATACTTGCAAGTGTCAGCATCTCTTCTTCATGAAGACTTTGCTGGTGAGAAGCTTGGCATTGCCCATACGGATGAAAAGATGGGGGCTCTCAGCATGAATGCGGGTGTCTTCAACTTTGACGAAAATAGCTCAGATAACACCATCGCCTTGAACATTCGTTACCCTAAAGGAACAGATCCAGAAACCATCAAAGCTGGTCTTGAAAGAGTAGAAGGAGTGGCGTCCGTCAGCTTGTCTGCCCACGGCCACACACCTCACTATGTTCCTATGGAAGATGAATTGGTCTCAACGCTTTTGCGTGTCTATGAAAAACAAACCGGACTGAAAGGTCATGAGCAAGTAATCGGTGGCGGAACCTTTGGTCGTCTATTAAAACGTGGGGTTGCCTTCGGTGCTATGTTCCCAGACTATGTGAACACGATGCACCAAGCCAATGAATTTACGGATGTAGAAGATCTCTATCGTGCAGCTGCAATCTACGCAGAAGCCATCTACGAACTCATCAAATAAGACGCTACTCAGTCGGCACTTGCTGGCTGAGTTTTTGCTTAGAGGAGGAGAAATGGAGCAACTAGAGCGGATCAAAGAGGCCATCATGGCCGATCCACAAAACAAAGACTATACGGATAAGGGGATTGAGCCCTTGTTTGCGGCACCAAAGACTGCTCGGATCAATATCATCGGACAGGCACCTGGACTGAAAACACAAGAAGCTGGCCTCTATTGGAAGGACAAGAGTGGGGACCGCTTAAGGCAATGGTTGGGAGTCGATGAAGAGACCTTTTACCACTCGGGTCTATTTGCGGTCATTCCCATGGACTTTTATTTCCCAGGGCATGGCAAGTCAGGAGATCTGCCACCTCGCAAGGGTTTTGCGGAAAAGTGGCACCCTCTGCTCCTTAAGGAGTGTCCGGATATTGAGTTGACTCTCTTGATTGGCCAGTACGCCCAAGCATACTATCTCCATGAGAGAGTCAGTGGCAAGGTGACCGAGCGGGTGCGCCGATACAAGGACTATCTGCCCGACTATTTCCCTCTGGTCCACCCTTCGCCCCGCAATCAGATCTGGATGGCCAAGAATCCCTGGTTTGAGGCAGAAGTGGTGCCGGCTCTTCAGGCTCGGGTTCAGCAGATATTAAGAGAGTACAAAAAGAATAATGAGTGATAACCACCAATAGGAGGAATTCCCATGGATGCATATCAAAAAGTCAAAGACAGATTAGACCAACTCGGGATTAATTTTGATGTGGTGGAACACCCACCGGTATTGACCACTGAACAGGCCGATTCCTATATTGAAGGTCTCGAAGGGGTCCGGACAAAGTCCATGTTTTTGACCAACAAAAAGAAAACCCAGTACTATCTGCTCATCATGGATGACCAGAAACCCTTGGATATGGAGGATTTCAAAGACCAAGTAGGAGCCAATCGGATCCGTATGGCTTCAATTGAATCTCTGGCAGAAAAAATGCAATTACCAGCTGGGACAGTATCTCCCTTTGGCTTGTTAAACAATGAAGATAAGGATATTCTCGTCTATTTTGATCAGGACATTGTGTCAGAGGAAATCATGACCTTCCATCCTAACACGAATGAAAAGACGATCTTTATCAAAACCCAAGACCTATTCCGCTTTTTAGAATCCATTGATTATAAATATGAAATACTAACCTTGCCATAGTGGCATCAAAAAGGAGAAATCATGAAAGAAATTCCATTTAATGACTTTTTAGCAAAGTACCAAGCAGGAGAAATTAACGTCGTCGATGTTCGCGAGCAAGAGGAATATGATGCTCTTCATCTGGACGGAGTGACCTTACTTCCCTTATCAGTGTTGGCAGAACGCTATTCAGAGCTGAACAAAGACCAAGCCTATTATATCATCTGCAAGTCTGGTCGGCGCTCAGCCCGCGCCTGTCAATTTTTGGAAGAAGTGGGCTATGATGTAACCAACGTCCAAGGAGGCATGGATGCATTTGATTAGTTGGGATGGCCCAGCTTGTGAATTCCGGTAGAATATTGAATTCTAGTGGAAATTTTTATATAATATATCTGTATTTTGTTTTATAAGGAGATTATTTTATGATCAAACAGGATTGGCTTGATTACTTTGAAGCTGTGAACGGTCGTTCAGCAACTGAAGAAGAGATCGCTCAAGCGTTGGCTGCAGGTGAGTTCCAAGAAGAGCAGGTAGCCCAAGAAGCTTCACAATTTGTTGGGGCTCCAGTAGCTCCAGACCAAATAAACGCTGGTTTCGTTTCTGCTCCAGCAGCACCAGAAGAAGTGACTTCTCAATTCGCTGCTGCGCCAGAAGCACCAACTCAAGAAGCACCACAATTCGCTGCTGCGCCAGAAGCACCAGTACAAGAGGCACCACAATACACTGCTGCACCAGAAGCACCAGCTCAAGAAGCACCACAATTCGCTGCTGCGCCAGAAGCACCAGTACAAGAAGCGCCACAATACACTGCCGCTCCAGAAGCACCAGTACAAGAAGCGCCACAATTCGCTACTGCGCCAGAAGCACCAGTACAAGAGGCACCACAATACACTGCTGCGCCAGAAGCACCAGTACAAGAAGCACCACAGTTTAATACTGCGCCAGAAGCACCAGCATTTGGCGCTCAACCAAATAGCTTCCAACAAGCGCCTCAACAACAGCCACAACCAGGATTTGGTCAACCAGCCCCAGGTCAAGGCTTCCAGCAAGCACCTTATCCAGGACAACCTCAACCAGGTCAAGCCTATTATGCACAACCTGCTCAACCAAATGCCTTTGGTCAAGCAATGAAAGGATTCTGGTCATGGTTTGTTTCTGCTTTGGTTCGACCAACAGTAGAAAATCAACCAAGAGTATTGAATGGTATTCTTCATTATGTCTTAACTGCATTTATCCTTAGCCTCTCACTTTTCTTCGTGGCGAGTGCCTTCCCTTACGCTGAAGTAGGATTTACGGCTTACCTATTGATTGTCATTGTAACTTTCTTTACAATTTACGCCACTCAATTAACTGGTTTCTTGGTTCGTAACCTTGTCTTGCAAGATAAAGAATACACCTACAAACGTTCATTCGATGAGTTTGCTCGCTTGTCTATCTATGCCTTGCCAGCATCCCTCATTGTCTTAATTTTTTCTCTAGTTAAGTACTTTGAAGGATTTAGCTTCCTTCGATCGTTAATCTTCGTTCTCTATTTCTTAGGCTTGCTATACACTGTTTACCAAGGTTTGAACAGAACAAAAATCAAGGCTGACAAATTCTTGTTGCTCCTTGCTTCAACAGCGGTCATTCTAGTCATCTTCACAATTGTTGGCATCGTTGACAGACGCATTTTAGAACAAGTATCCGTCTATATCGCTTCCTTCTTTTAATCGGGTAGGAACCTTGTCATAAAATTCTTGTTCATATAGATATCGGATAAAAAATATTTTAGGTTTTAGGAGAACATGCCGATGAACAAAAAATGGGTAGAATTATTTGAAAAAGTGATCGGTCGCAAACCTACTCCTGAAGAATTCATTGCCGGAAGAGATTCCGGCTTTGATTTTAAGGCAATCAAATCGATTGCTGGAGTAGCGATCGACCAAGTGGCGTCAGAAGCGCCAAGACTAGGAGGGCAGGAACCAGTAGAAGACCTTGTAAATCCTCTTCAACAGCTCTGGGAAGAGCGTTTCTTCGCCCTTTATGGACGTGCGCCACTTCCAGAAGAGATCGAATCAGCTCGTAGTCAGAACTTTGAAATCGTGGAAGGACCTGCTCCGGCGATTAACTTTGATGAGACCAATCAAACAACACAGGTCTTCGCACCAGTGGAAAGCCCTTCAGAGGCACCAGAAAGCCTGTCCCAGCCAGTTGAAGCCGTAGCGGCAGCAGAACTACCAGACCAAGAAGAAGCTGTCAAGAAAGGCAAGAAAAAGAAAGAAAAGAAAGTCAAAAAAGAGAAAAAGGGCAAGAAAAAGAAAGTCTTCTTCTTCAGTATTTTGACTTTGTTGGTCTTGACCTTGTCTGGTCTAGGCTATTACTTCTCATCAACTACAGGCCCACAGGTGACAGTGGACAAATTAGTCACAGCCATTGAACAAAAAGATTACCGGGAAGTGGCTAGCATCCTTTCAAATGATAAGGATAAGTGGACCAAAGAAGAAGCTCAAGGCTTGCTAGACTATATGACTGCTCAGAAGATTGATGCCATTTACGAATTAGATCATATCGCCCAGTCTTCAAAAACAGGAATCGTCAAGGATAAAAATCAGAATCTACTGATTGGAATCGAGAAGGCGGATAAGAAATTCGGTATCTTCCAAGAATACCGCATCGAGACCTATCCACTTGAAGTCACAGCGACTACGAATCTGGATGATGCCAAGCTTAAGACCAGTGAAAAAGAGTCGACTGTGCTCAAGAAAAACCAAACGACCAAACTTGGTAAGGTTCACTTTGCACCACGAGATATGCAACTAGACGGTAAGACCGAAGTTGGAAAGATTTCTAGTGAGGTCAAGCTAGATCCAGCTCAAGCTTCGAAGAATAAGCTGGACTTGACCTTCAATTCTGAGAAACGTCTTCTTGAAATTGAATTCCCAGAGGAAGTCAGCAATCCAACGGATATCAAGGTAGCCGTGAATGGCAAGGAAGTCGGCACAAGTACCCTATTTGAAGTCGATGTCGTAGCCCATCAAGAAATCGAGGTCCATGCAGTCTTTAGTCTCAACAATGAGAGCTATACAACTGAAAAGGCCAAAGTTACGATTGGTGAAACTCCGGATGACGATGAAGTCATCACTTTGAAGCTTTCTAAGGATGTAGCCAAACGATTAAAAGATGCAGAAACAGCTCGTAAAGCCAAGGAAGAAGAAGCCAAGAAGGCAGAAGAGAAGAAAACTGCTATCACCTCCTTCCTCCAAGACTACCGGACAGAAATCTTCTCATCTGTCTCAAGTAGATCCAACACCTACTCCAAGTACTATGACACTTCAAGTGATGCCTATAAGGAAATGGTGGAGTGGACAACAGGTGGCGGAGTCAAGAAGGCTGAAATCGACTACTATACACCAGGTGTTTTCAACGTTCTCAGCGTTACCGAAGAGAATGGAATGGTGATCGTGAAAACCCATGAAGAATATACTGTGCACTATGTGACCAGCCGAAAAGATAGCCAGAGTAGCAAGGACAAGACCTACACCCTGAAACCTGTAGGGGATACTTACGTGATTACGGCTATTGCGGTCACAGCTGGTAATTAGGAGGTTTATGATGAAATTAAGCATGACAAAATGGACTCTTGCTGGCCTGGTTCTGTTGAGCCTAGGTGCTTGTGGCCAACAGAAGGAGTCAAAGAGCTCATCTCAAAAAGAGCCTGCTTCCAGTAAGCAAGTCGCTCAGTCGTCAGCCAGCAAAGAAACCAGTGCTTCTGAAGCAACTTCATCTGACGATAACAAAAAGTCAACGAAGAAGGCAGGCGAAGTAACGGTGGACCAAGGTGTTTCCTTTAATGGCTCTTATTACAGTGTCCAAGGAAAGTCTGGAGATATCGTCATTGCTAACAAGCACTACCCCTTAGTTGCAGACTACAATCCAGGTGAGGATCCAGTAGCTGTTGCGGCCTTGCACGAGTTGATCACGGCCATGCAGGCTGAAGGGTATGCTATCAGCGATCAGTACAGTGGTTTCCGTAGTTATGAGACCCAAGTAGATCTCTACCAAAGCTATGTCAATCAAGACGGTGCCGCTGCAGCAGATCGCTACTCAGCTCGTCCTGGCTATAGCGAGCACCAGACAGGTCTAGCATTTGACCTCATCGATACCAGTGGCAATCTCGTTCAAGAACAAGGCGCAAACAAATGGTTGCTCAAGAACGCTGCCAAGTATGGCTTTATCGTCCGTTATCAAGAAGGAAAAGAAGCGAGCACGGGCTACATGCCGGAAAGCTGGCACCTTCGCTATATCGGAGAAGACGCAAAAGATGTCGCAGCATCAGGAAAAAGCTTAGAAGAATACTTCAACTTTACCGGTGGCGACTACGAATAACAAGAAAACCGCTCTTTCAGGAACCTGAAGGAGCGGTGTTTTTATGTTGGGCAGAACAAGAAAAAACCACTGCCAAGTGGAAGTGGTTTTGATGGGTTTCTTATTTGAGACCGTATTTTTTGTTGAAACGATCCACACGTCCATCTGCTTGAGTGAACTTTTGACGTCCAGTGTAGAATGGGTGTGAGTCTGATGAAATTTCAACACGGATCAATGGGTAAGTTTCACCTTCGAATTCAACAGTCTCGCTAGAGTACTTAGTTGAACCACTAAGGAACTTGTAACCAGTAGTAGTGTCCATGAAGACAACAGGGCGATATTCTGGATGGATATCTTTTTTCATTTTGCAATATTTCCTTTCTGCCATGGTCTCTTTCCGAGCCATAGATTGTTACTAAGCTAGTGTATCAAAAACAAAAGAGTTTGGCAAGGATTTTTACCAAATTTTTCGCATTTTATAAAGAAAAAAAGTGGGAGAAGCTCATCCTATTAGGCAAGCTTTTCCCACTCTGACCAACACCCCTAGTAAGGAAATGTTGGACATGCATGATTAATAGAAATCTATTTATTCTTGACCAGGTTCAGTAGTTGGCTGTTCTGGTTGTTGAGGTTGCTGTTGCTCTTGTGGTTGCCAAGCTTGTTGAGGTGCTTGTTGGAAACCTTGTTGAGGCTGTTGAGGTGCTTGTTGGAACCCTGGTTGAGGTTGTTGAGGCGCTTGTTGGAACCCTTGTCCTGGAGCAGGTTGACCAAACCCTTGTTGCGGTTGTTGCCATTGTTGTTGATTAGGTTGACCAAACCCTTGTTGAGGTGCTTGTTGGAACCCTTGTCCTGGGGCAGGTTGACCAAACCCTTGTTGCGGTTGTTGGAATCCTTGTCCTGGGGCAGGTTGACCAAACCCTTGTTGAGGTGCTTGTTGGAACCCTTGTCCTGGGGCAGGCTGACCAAGTCCTTGTTGAGGTGCTTGTTGGAACCCTTGTCCTGGAGCAGGTTGACCAAATCCTTGTTGAGGCGCTTGTTGGAATCCTTGTCCTGGAGCAGGCTGACCAAACCCTTGTTGTGGTTGTTGCCATTGTTGTTGACCCGGTTGTTGTGGTGATTGGACAGATGATGCAACAGACTGTGCGAATCCTCTACTTGTTGATGCAAGTTCTTGGAATGTTCCTTTAGTGATTTTACCACCAGACATCGCAAGAAGTCCTGTGACCACAATAGCAATACTTGCAATGACTGCAATAATCAAACCAAAACCAATAGAAAAGCCATCACCGAATTCAGATGAAGCACCCAAAACTCTAAACATAGTGATGATCGTAATTAAGCTTTCAAGAATACCGATAGCAATGACACCAATGGAAAAATTCTTGTTCATTGGTGGAGCAATGTTTGGAAGGCAAGCTAGAACGATGGCACCAATAGCTAGGACAACGATGACCCATCCAAATTCACCTCGAATTCCACTGAAAGAATAACTTCCGTAGGATCCACCATTGAATGTACTCCATGGCAAAAAGGTAGAAATGGCAGTAAGAGCTGCTGCGACGATGATAAAAATACGATGTTTATGCATAAAACGTCTCCTTTTTTTGTGATTATTATAGCATAAATAAGCTCAAACTGGAATGGAAATGTAAGAAATCGTTCACATTTTTCTAAATGTTATTAAAATTCATTCGTTTTTGTGTAAAATGAAAAAAGGCCAATCGTCTCCACTAGAAACGACTGACCTGCTTGCTTGATTTTCACTATCTATTTTGCCTTGGCAACTTCCTGTAGTTCTCGATAGATTTGCTCGTTTTCTTCTAAAGAATAAGAATTGGCTCCACTGGCGAGTGGGTGGCCTCCACCATCGTGGCGTTTTGCAATCTCATTGATCACCAGAGCCTTACTTCTCATACGGACGCGGTAGTGGCCATCAGCTTGCTCGACAAAGATAGCCCAGACGCTGACGTCTTCGATCCGACCAGGTGCTGAGACGATCGCAGCAGTCTCGGCATCTGTGATTTGGTAGTGTTTGAGAAGATCTTGAGTCAGGGTCACGCGACTAGCTCCATTTTCATCGATTTCGAGATGGTCATAGACATAGCCTTGAAGCTTGGCGATCTTAGAACTCATGCTGTCCATCTGACGAGAAAGACCTGCAAAGTCAAAGTCAAAACTACGAAGGTGGGCAACCATCTCGAAAGTCCGGCTGGTCGTCGAAGGATAGAGGAAGCGTCCAGTGTCTCCGACAATACCAGCATAGAGGAGACGGGCTGCTTCTGGACTGATCTCAAGCTCTTGTTCAAGAGCGAAGAGGGTGATAAGCTCGCTCGTAGAGCTTGAATCTGTATCTACCCAGAGGAGATCTCCGTAGGCATCGTCGTTTGGATGATGGTCGATCTTGATCAGAAAATCGCCACTTGTGTAGCGTTTGTCATCGATGCGAGGGGTGTTGGCAGTATCGCAGACAATGACCAGGGCACCTGCATAGTCCTCATCAGTTACAGTATCCATGCTAGCCATCCAAGCAAGAGTCGGTTCGTCATAGCCGGTAGCTAGGACTCTTTTATCTGGGAAGTTGGTCTGGATGATTTCTTTCAAACCGACCTGGCTTCCGATCGCGTCTGGATCCGGATTCATATGACGGTGAAGGATAATGGTATCGTAGTGGTTGATTTTCTCTAAAATGTCCTGTGTGATCTGCATATAGTACCTCATTTAATTCTCTTTCAATTTTAGCATAAGGAGGGCATTTGGAAAAGAAAAAGGTTGTCTAGCCTCAGGTGGACAATTTCCGAACAATGCCAGGCTTCCAGTACTTCCCTATGCAAAATGCGCGCGAAAGTGGTATAATGTCATAAGATTATTATTTGGAGGGAATTATGACATTAGCAAAGATTGTTTTTGCAAGTATGACAGGAAATACAGAAGAGATTGCTGATATCGTAGCAGATAAGTTTCGTGATCTTGGTGTCGAAGTAGATGTCGACGAATGTACAACAGTAGACGCAGAGGACTTTCTTGAGGCTGATATTGCAGTCGTAGCGACCTATACCTACGGTGATGGTGAGCTTCCTGACGAAATCGTAGACTTTTATGAAGACTTAGCGGGTCTTGACTTGAATGGTAAGATTTACGGTGTTGTTGGATCCGGTGATACCTTCTACGACGAGTTCTGTAAGGCAGTCGATGACTTTGATCGTGTCTTTGCAGCGACTGGTGCGGTTAAAGGTTCTGAGTGCGTCAAGGTAGACTTGTCAGCTGAAGATGAGGATATTGAAAAATTAGAAGCTTTTGCAGAAGAAGTCGTAGCAAAAGTGGGCTAATCCATAGCTAAGAAAGGTGTTTGCATGTGGCAAGCACTTTTTTTATGGATGAAAACCTTCAATAGCTGGATAGGGCTAGTAAGATTGCCCGATTTTTGATAAAATGGGTAGCAAAAAGTAAGGAGGCCAGTGTATGGAACTAGAGAAGATTCGCCAAGAGATTGACAGTATTGATAAAGAATTGGTCCGTCTATTAGAACGCCGGATGCACTGTGTGGAAGATGTCATTCGTTACAAAGAAACCCATCAAAACCCTGTCTTGGACCGGGCTAGAGAGGATGAGGTCTTAGCCAATGTAGCCGGCTTGGTCCAGGAAAAACGCTATGAGGAAACCATCCTTGCCACTTATCGGGATTTGATGAAGCGCTCCAGAGGCTATCAGGCCGATCAGTTAGATGCGGACTAGGGTGCTGAGATGACGATGAGTAAAAGAACCTTAGTGTATACCCTAGATGCCCTCATGATCGGTGCGATCGTTGGGGTGATTGATACCCTCTTTGGCCGTGTCTTGATCGGGATTGGAGAAGTTCGTACAGATTATCTACTCTATCTCTTGCCCTTTCTGGCTCTAGCAGGTATCTTGATTACCTATCTCAATCGCAACTATGGGGGCAAGAGTCAAAAAGGGATGGAGCTCCTCTTTGAAGTGGGTGAGGGAAAGGAGAAAAACATTCCCAAGCGCTTGATCCCCTTGACTATCCTCTCTACCTGGATGACGCATCTCTTTGGTGGATCTGCTGGTCGCGAAGGAGTGGCGGTCCAGCTCGGTGGGACGGTCGCCCATGCTCTACGAAGAGAGGGACTTGGCCCAAACGCTTCACGGATCTATTTGGTCACTGGGATGGCTGCTGGCTTTGGTGGCCTCTTTCAGACGCCTCTAGCTGCCATCTTCTTTGCTATGGAGGTCCTAGTGGTTGGGAGATTGGAGTGGCGGGCTCTCTATCCTGCGACCATTGCAGCCTTTGTCGCTAGCTGGACATCTCACACCTTGGGGCTAGAGAAGTTCACTCAGGTCATTTCAGATAAGCTCTCCCTATCGCCTCACGTATTCTTGCAGTTGCTGGTCTTAGGAGTCATCTTTGGTCTGACAGGTAAGCTCTTTGCCTATCTTTTGGGGCAGTTAAAAACTAGCTTTGCCAAGGCCTTTGTCAATCCTTATGTGCGGATCGGAGTGGTCGGTCTCGGTCTGAGTATTCTCTTGTATCTGATTGGAACAGGTCGCTATACAGGACTGGGGACCAACCTGATCTCTCAAAGCTTTGCGGGAGCTGATAGCAAGAGCTTGATCACTGGGGCAGACTGGATCCTCAAGCTTCTCTTTACGGTAACGACCATTGCTGCAGGCTATAAGGGAGGAGAAGTGACCCCGCTCTTTTCTATCGGGGCAAGTCTAGGTGTCTGGCTAGCTCCTTTCTTTGGATTGCCGGTTTATCTGGTAGCAGCCTTGGGCTATGCGGCTGTCTTTGCAGGGGCTACCTCGACGACGATTGGCCCTATCTTGATCGGGTGTGAGGTCTTTGGATTCCAGCATTGGCCAGCCTTTCTCTTGGTCTGTCTGGTCGCTACGCGTCTCTTTCCAGCCTTGTCTATCTATGGTGGACAAAAAGTTGCGAAAAAGTTGCAATAATCCTTTACAAACGGACATTCTTTTGGTATTATAAACTTTGTGCGTAATGGAAGCACAAAAATACAGTTTATCCGCTGAGGGAGGTCCCTCAAGATTGACGAAGATAGGAGAATAAAATGAATCCATTAATCCAAAGCTTGACTGAAGGTCAACTTCGTACTGATATCCCTGCATTCCGTCCTGGTGACACTGTTCGTGTACACGCGAAAGTTGTCGAAGGATCTCGTGAACGTATCCAGATCTTTGAAGGCGTTGTTATCGCTCGTAAAGGTCAAGGACACACTGAAATGTACACTGTTCGTAAAATTTCTAACGGTGTCGGTGTTGAACGTACATTCCCAGTACACACTCCACGTGTAGAAAAGATTGAAGTAGTACGTTACGGTAAAGTACGTCGTGCGAAATTGTACTACCTTCGTGCATTGCAAGGTAAAGCAGCTCGTATTAAAGAAATCCGTCGTTAAGACGAATAAGGAGGCGGGAGTGATCTCGCTTCTTTTTTTATCGGTCCCCTTAGTTCAATGGATATAACAACTCCCTCCTAAGGAGTAGTTGCTGGTTCGATTCCGGCAGGGGACAATAATTCAATCACAAAGAGGCTGGGACAAAAGTCCTAGCCTCTCAATTGTCTTTGGATTGTCGAGCAAGACGCAGTGGTTGAGTGGGCTCTACTACGCTGATTTCATCAGCTTTTACAGCCCTACTCAACTGTGCGGAGGTGGGACGACGAAATCGAATTCTAACGAATTACCGATTTCTGTCCCACTCTCTTTTTTTTGACCAAATTTTGAACAAGTTCATAAGATATCCATGGTGTGGTATAATAGGAGAAAGTATAGGTACTAATTTGATTGGGATTTCTCTCCTTATAATGAGATTGGATTAAGTGTTAGGAACTAGATTCCTGTGAAGGAATAAGACGATATGAGAATTATAAAAGAAAATGGGTTTATTATAACTGAAGAAAATGGCAAATATACAATGTCCTGGATGACAGGAGGTTTTCAAGATATAGAAGTTACTTATCCAGTTAGTAAAGAATTAGTGGACAAGGCTTTAAGGTCAGAACAGGATGCTTATGAGGTTGAGCTATTCTTACAAACTGGAGAATGGGTGACAAAGGAGAGTAAAGAAGTAGCTAGGCAAAATTACTTTAGATCCTCACCGGTTCGTATTTTGGTAAATCCATCATCCATTAAACAGTTGTTTTCTATTCAAGAATTTGAAAAACTGATACGAAAAGCTATTAGTTCAGAACTAAAACCAACTGAACTTGACGCTATTGGTAAAGTTGATTATCATTTAGAGCTTCTTCTGGTGGATTCAATCGGCTGGGAGGAAGAAATAGAAGCAGTCCATCTTGAAATTCTGCAAGAAAAAATTAACAATTATATTCATTTCCTTGAAAGCAAGCAATATGTAGAGAGATATGGCGATAGCTTTGATAAAAAAGTCATCCATATCACATTCCAGTATTCTCCATCGGATAATGGACTAGCCTTTCTCACAGCTGTTCAGAAGGTATTGCAACCAACGGATATGAGCTTGAAGGTAGAATTGCCGGAGTGAGTTCAGGGAAGTGAATATAAGAAGAGACGTTTGTCTTTTCTTTTTCATTATTAATGAGACTTTCCCATCCTTTCTGTACTTGATTTTAATCTGGTATAATGGGAAAAGGAAACTCTTTCCGACTAGTACCTTGCGCTTCAGAATTTGGTGTTGAGCCAAGTGATGGGCTTTGGTTTCGGCAAGGCGAGCGATTATATGAATACGAAGTTTGGTCGTGGTGGTACACCAGACCTAGCAGTTGATTTGCCAGGTGGCAGCAGAAAGTGTAGCTGGAGTTGTCGGCGGAGTCGAGCCAAGTGATGTTGATGTACCGAAGGTGAAGGATATACATAGCTCTGGGGATGCCAGTTTTCCAAAACCAACTTTTCAACCAAGTTCTGGAAATTCTTCAGTGGTGTCAAGGGTAGAATTCGAGAACAATTCAGTACCATCTGTAGGAAAAGCACAGAATGCAAATTTACAGTTTAATAGTAAGCAAAAATTAGTGAATCATTTTGATAAACACAGTGCAGAGGTTGCTCACGCATTGAAAAGAACGGATTACTCAATAGAACAATATTTAAAAGACGCAAATTTTGTAATTGAAACGGGTACTTATGTACCAGAATTAAATGCATATGTAAAATTTATAGAATATGAAGGCAAAAATACTTTGTACGCCTTTGTCGGATTAGATCTAAATACTGGAAATATAACGACATATCATGCAAAAACTGTTGATTATCTTATCAAAAAGGGACCTAGTCTAGGATTTCAACGTTAAGGAGAAATTTAATGATTTTTGTAAAAAAAATAGAATGGATAGATATTGATACCAAAGAAGCGGAGGTCACTTTATCGGATAATCAATATGAATTAGTTTGCTTTTCAGATGAATTTTTTGGAAAGATTGGGGGAAAGTTTGATGACATGCTATATGCTATTGTTGATGGAGACGTATATAAAAGCGAAGATAAATTATTTCTAGTAAAGCACCTGAATAGTTTTGAATATTTTATAATTGCTAAAATAATTGATAAAACAAGAAATATCGCTCAGGTAGGAGAATTTTTGATTAATATAGGTGGAGGAATTCCAAATGATCTTGAGAATGGTGAATTTGTTGAATTTCGTGTTAGAAGGATTGATATTTATTAATGCTCAGTGAAAGTCATACGAAAAATTGATTAACTCTATTGGAAAAGATTTTTGAAGACTACCAAGAAACGAAGTAAACTATAAAAATTTAGGTATCTGAGGTTATAGTAATTAATGAATAACACAGAATTCAAAAAAATTGTTGGCGAAACTTTGAAATCACAAGGTTTTGCTTATGAAAATAAATATTATACATTTGAAAATACTGATTTAAAGGTATTTATTGGCTTTTAAAAATCTAACTTTGAGAAGTCTTTCTATATCAATTACGGCTTTTTGATCAAAGGCATTTATGATGGGAAATTACCTCTATATAAACAAGGTTTGGAAGACTTTGGTGGTAGAGTCAATAAAAATGGTAAAATGTATTACGTGGAGGGATGATGGATAAATTATACATAGTTGTTGATGGAATTGAACATCAATACTTTGATTGTGATAGTACAGGATATTATTTGATTTCCTATGATCCTTTATCAGAGAATAATGGTTATAAATTATTTGATTCAGAATTGAAACAATATAGAGAATACTTGACAGAAAAACAGATTGAAAAAAAGTATAAAATTATAGATCATATTTGGTTCAATGAACAGAAATGGGATATTTTTCAACGAAGTGACGATAATTTAGATAAGCCTAATTCATGGGTAACTATTGTTTCTGACGATATACAATTTTTAAAAAGAAACGGACTATGGAAGAAGGAGAATTTAGTTGAAAGTAGGTATGGACATTTGTATTATTGCTCTCTACCAATCGAGGCTGAAAAGTTTTCTCTAATTCGAACTAGAAAAAATCTCCCTATATAGTTAAGATAGTAAGAAAGTAGTCTATGATGAAATCAGTTAGTTTTACAATAAAAAGCAACCAATCACTAAGAGCTCTGTTATTTCGAATGGTCCAAAATGTCATAAATAATTAGCAGCAATCAGCAGTCGCTATTACCGTAGCCATTTATTGTTTTTTTAAGCTTTTATTGTTACAATATCCATATAGACAAAAAGACTGGGATTCCAGCCTTTTTAATTGTTCTTAAGAAAGGTTTTTTATGAAACGCAAATCGATTTTGTTTCTATTTTTATTCTTGCTCGCGATCGGTCTGGCCTATGAGACGCAGTCTATCACTGCTGGTTGGATGACAGGCAGTCAGTATGGGATCATTGGTGTCTCTTTCCTCTTGCTCCTAGTTTATGCGATTCCTGCTGTTTGGGCTCTCTTTCATTTTGCCAAGAAGTGGAAGTTGTCCTGGATTCCGGTTCTCTTTTCTCTTCTAGGTGGGGGCTTTATCGCAGGTTGGTTGTCTAGTTTTACCAATACCTATTTCCATGAGATGATTCAAGCAGTAGCGCCTAATAGCGATTTTTGGAACCAGTATGAGAGTGCGATCGCAGGGCCTCTCTTTGAGGAACCCTTCAAATTGATTCCGATCTTCTTTGTCCTCTACTTGTTCAATGTGCGTCGGATCAAATCCATCTTCCTTTTAGCGATTGCTTCTGGTCTTGGTTTCCAGATTGTGGAGGACTTTGCTTATATCCGTCAAGATATGCCAGAAGGTTTCTCTTATGCAGTATCTGGTATCCTAGGTCGGATCATGAACGGGGTCGTATCTCACTGGACCTACACAGCTCTTTTCATGGTGGGTCTCTACTTGATCCTTCAAGCGACAAAAGGTCGCAAGGAGTTGATGCTGACGGGTTGGTTCTATTTTGTAGCTGGCTTTGGCCTTCACTTTGTCGGCAATTCACCATTTGGCCAAATCGAAACAGAACTCCCTCTTGCTATTCCCTTCTTGACAGCAGTAGGACTCTTCTTGATCTACCAAGCCTACCTCACCGTCCAAAGTCTGGACCAAGGAAATTAATTAAAAAAATCGTATGTTTCAAACATACGATTTTTTTGAACTTTATTTACCAAGACAGAACTGGCTGAAGAGTTGGGTAATGAGCTCGTCTGGTGCAGCATCCCCTGTGATTTCTCCAAGGATTTCCCAAGTGCGGGTCAGATCGACTTGAAGAAGGTCAACTGGCATACCCATGGCTAGGCCTTCGTTGACAGCTTGGAGGCTTTCAACGGCTTTTTCGATAAGAGAGATATGGCGGGCATTGGAGAGGTAGGTAGCATCTTGCTCCACTAAGCCAGCATTTTCAAAGAAGAGGGCGTTGATACGGTCTTCGATTTCGTTGATATTTTGGTTTTTAAGGACAGAGATCTTGATGTGATCTGCAGGGATCTCATCTAACTCGATTTGTTGCGGGAGATCGACCTTGTTGAGGAGGATGATGCGGTTGCTGTCTTGTGAGATTTCCAGCAACTGACGATCCTGATCAGTCAGTGGTTCACTAGCATTGAGGACCAGAAGGACCAGGTCGGCTTCTTTGAGGGCTTTGCGAGAGCGTTCCACCCCGATGCGTTCAACGATGTCTTCTGTCTCCCGGATCCCAGCCGTGTCGAAGAGCTTGAGGGGAACACCGTTGATATTGACGTATTCCTCTATGACGTCTCGGGTCGTCCCTTCGATATCGGTCACGATAGCTTTTTCCTCGCGCAGGAGGTTGTTCAGAAGGCTAGATTTACCGACGTTTGGTCGCCCGATGATAGCAGTAGAGATCCCTTCGCGAAGGATCTTTCCACGGCGAGCTGTCTTGAGGAGATTGGTCAAGAGGGCTTCGAATTCGGTGCTCTTTTCGCGGATGATCTCGGTGGTTGCTTCCTCGACATCATCGTACTCAGGATAGTCGATGTTGACTTCGACTTGAGCTAAAGTATTGAGGATTTCTTGACGGGTATTGTTGATGAGATCAGATAGGGATCCGTCCAACTGTTTGACGGCGATGTTCATAGCCTTGTCGGTCTTGGCGCGGATAATATCCATGACCGCCTCGGCCTGGGTCAAATCGACACGACCATTCAGGAAGGCCCGCTTGGTAAATTCACCAGGCTCAGCCAGACGAGCGCCTTCGCGGATGACCAATTGCAGGATTTCGTTGGTCACAGCAATCCCACCGTGAGTATTGATTTCGATGATATCTTCTCGCGTGAAGGTCTTAGGAGAGCGCATAGCACCGACCATGACTTCATCCAGAATCTCATCCTTATCCGGATCCACGATGTGGCCGTAGTTGAGGGTATGGCTAGCCACGCTGGTCAAGTCTTTTCCTTTAAAAATCTTTTGCGCGATCTTAAAGCTGTCTGTCCCGCTCAAGCGGACAATCCCAATCGCTCCCTCACCAAGTGGAGTCGAGATCGCAGCGATGGTATCAAATTCTCTAGTAATCATGTATCTTCTCTTTTCCTGTGTATTCCCTTCTATTCTATCGTAAACTAGCAAGAGGGGCAAGGTTTTGCATTTAGAAGGAGAAGTTGAAAAGGTTTTCAGTTAAGTAGTGAAATCTGCTGGCCGATATGCTATACTAAATATGAATAGAAATGGAGGTCTAAGATGGTAAACCTAAAAGAACAGGTAGGCATTAAGGCGGCTGAGTTTGTTACAGACGGCATGATTGTCGGTCTTGGTACAGGGTCAACTGCTTATTATTTTGTGGCTGAATTGGGACGTCGCATCAAGGAAGAAGGCTTGCAGATTACAGCTGTAACGACCTCAAGCGTGACCTATGAACAGGCAGAAGGCTTGGGAATTCCTCTCAAAGCGATCGATAATGTCGAAGTGGTGGACTTGACCGTCGATGGTGCGGATGAAGTAGACCCTGCTTTGAACGGCATCAAAGGTGGAGGCGGTGCCCTCTTGATGGAGAAAATCGTTGCGACCAACTCAAAAGACTGCATCTGGATTGTTGATGAGTCAAAACAAGTGGAGACGCTTGGTGCCTTTAAACTACCAGTAGAAGTGGTTCAATACGGAGCAGAAAATCTTTTCCGTCATTTTGAAAAGAAGGGCTATTCACCAGCTTACCGTGAAAAAGATGGACAGCGCTTTGTGACCGATCAAGGGAACTTTATCATTGATTTGGATTTGAAAGTGATCCCAGACGCTGAAGCCTTGGCAGAAGAGTTGGACCGAACTGTCGGCGTTGTCGACCATGGTCTCTTCTTAGGAATGGTTTCAAAAGTCATCGTAGGGACACCAGAAGGTCCAAAAATCATTAGCAAATCACTTTAAAAAGGGCTTTTTGTCCTTTTTTCTGAGGATATAAAACTTATTTATAAAATTTTATATGAAAGCGTTACATTTTCAAAAATTTGTGTTATACTGTATTCAGTTTAAATTATAAAGGAGACATTCAATATGCCAAAATTTAATCGTATGCATTTAGTGGTTTTGGATTCAGTAGGGATCGGAGCAGCTCCAGATGCTAATAACTTTGTCAATGCTGGTGTACCAGATGGCGCATCTGACACACTTGGACACATCTCAAAAGCGGTTGGTTTGAATGTGCCAAACATGGCAAAACTTGGTCTTGGAAATATTCCGCGTGAACAAGCCTTGAAGACTGTTCCGGCTGAGAGCAATCCAACTGGTTACGCTACGAAGTTAGAAGAAGTCTCTCTTGGAAAAGATACCATGACAGGTCACTGGGAAATCATGGGTCTTAATATTACAGAACCCTTTGATACTTTCTGGAATGGATTCCCAGAAGAAATCTTGACAAAAATCGAAGAATTTTCAGGTCGCAAGGTCATCCGCGAAGCGAATAAACCATATTCTGGTACAGCTGTTATCGATGACTTCGGACCACGCCAAATGGAAACTGGCGAGTTGATCATCTATACATCAGCTGACCCTGTTCTTCAAATCGCAGCTCACGAAGACATCATTCCTTTGGATGAACTTTACCGTATCTGTGAATATGCTCGTTCCATCACTTTGGAACGTCCAGCTCTTCTCGGACGTATTATTGCTCGTCCTTACGTTGGTGAGCCTGGAAACTTCACTCGTACGGCTAACCGTCGTGACTTGGCTGTTTCACCATTTGCTCCAACTGTTTTGGATAAATTGAACGAAGCAGGCATCGATACCTATGCAGTTGGTAAGATCAACGATATCTTCAACGGTGCTGGTATCAACCACGATATGGGCCACAACAAATCAAACAGCCACGGTATTGACAACTTGATCAAAGCCATGAAATCTGAAGAATTCAAACATGGTTTCTCATTCACTAACTTGGTGGACTTCGATGCTCTTTACGGTCACCGTCGTGATCCACATGGTTACCGTGATTGCTTGCATGAGTTCGATGAGCGCTTACCAGAAATCATCGCTGCAATGAAAGAAGATGATCTCTTGATGATTACGGCTGACCATGGTAACGACCCAACATACGTTGGTACTGACCATACTCGTGAATACATCCCATTCTTGGCTTACAGCCCATCTTTCAAAGGTAGCGGCTTGATTCCAGTTGGACACTTTGCGGATATCTCAGCTACTGTGGCGGACAACTTTGGTGTTGAGAAAGCCATGATCGGAGAAAGCTTCTTAGATAAATTGGTTTAAGATGATGCGCTTTGCTCTCCTCGTAAGAGGAATCAATGTTGGCGGCAAAAACAAAGTGGTCATGGCTCAACTTCGTCAAGAATTGACGGAGCTGGGATTGGAACAAGTGGAAACCTACATCAACAGTGGCAATATCTTCTTTACGACAGATCTTTCTCGATCTCAGTTAGTAGAGTGCCTGTCGACCTTCTTTGAGAATCACTATCCCTTCATTCAGTGCTTTTCTCTCCTGAGTCGTGAAGACTATGAAGCAGAATGTGCAAACCTACCGCAATGGTGGACAGAGGAGATGCCTCGAAAGGATGTGCTCTTTTACACCGAGGGCTTAGATAGGGAATCCGTAGAAGAGAAGTTGCTTGCTTTGAAGCTAGGCGATGAAGTGCTTCACCTTGGCAAGCTAGCTGTTTTCTGGGGGAAATTCTCAGAAGCAAGCTACGCTAAAACCGCCTACCACAAACATCTGATGAAGATGCCTTTCTATCGTCAGATCACTATTCGCAACGCTAACACCTTTGACAAAATTGGTAGATTACTTAAGAAATAAAAGGAGAAACACAATGACATTATTAGCAAAAATCAATGAAACAGCAGCATTTTTGAAGGGCAAAGGAATCGAAGCTCCTGAGTTCGGTTTGATCCTTGGTTCGGGTCTTGGAGAATTGGCTGAAGAAATCGAAAATGCAGTCGTAGTAGACTACTCTGACATTCCAAACTGGGGTCAATCCACAGTAGTCGGACACGCTGGTAAATTGGTTTATGGTGATCTTGCTGGTCGTAAAGTCTTGGCCCTTCAAGGTCGTTTCCACTTCTACGAAGGAAATCCTCTTGAAGTTGTGACTTTCCCTGTCCGTGTTATGAAAGTTTTGGGATGTGAAGGTGTGCTTGTAACCAACGCTGCTGGAGGTATCGGCTTCGGTCCTGGTACCTTGATGGCTATTACTGACCACATCAATATGACTGGTCAAAACCCATTGATTGGTGAAAACTTGGATGACTTTGGTCCACGTTTCCCTGATATGTCGAAAGCTTACACTCCAGAATACCGTGAGACTGCTCATCAAGTAGCAGACAAATTGGGCATTAAACTGGATGATGGGGTTTATATCGGTGTTACAGGTCCAACTTATGAAACTCCAGCTGAAATCCGTGCATATAAGACTTTAGGAGCAGATGCGGTTGGGATGTCTACAGTGCCAGAAGTTATTGTGGCCGCTCACTCAGGCTTGAAAGTTCTCGGTATTTCATGCATCACTAACCATGCTGCAGGTTTCCAAGAAGAGCTCAACCACGAAGAAGTAGTGGAAGTGACTGAGCGCGTCAAAGGAGACTTCAAAGGATTGCTGAAAGCGATTCTTGCTGAATTGTAAAAAAGATGGAAAGAATTGTGAGAACCCTCCAAGCAATTCCCTATAAATTGAGAATGGTCCTAGCAGCTTGTCTGCTAGGGCTTGTTTCGGGTTTTGCAGGTATTATTCTTCATGATCTTCTGGAATTTGTTGAAGGGCTAGTATTTGGTCATTCCGAGCATGAGTCTAGCTTTTTGACGGATGGAGTTCCCCCTTATCGGATAGGAATCAGTTTACTAATTGTAGGTCTTACTTCAGCCTTAGTCTGGTATTCTTTGCAACGAAAGGGGAAGCTCCTCTCCATCAAGGGTCAGATGAAGGAGGAAGATTCCCGTCTCGCCCTTCATTTTTGGAGACAATTGCTCCATTCTAGCTGGCAAATTATCGCTGTTGGAGGAGGAGCACCGATCGGCAAGGAAGGAGCGCCTCGAGAGATCGGGGCCTTGTTGGCAGGTCGTCTTGCGAAAGGTTTTGGCCTGCCGCTGGCAGATCGTATTTTCTTGATCGCTTGTGGGGCGGGAGCAGGATTGGCTGCGGTTTACCAAGTCCCATTAACGAGTGTGTTTTTTATTTTTGAAACCTTAGGCATTGCATTTTCACTTAAACGCTTTTTCTTGGCAGGGATTTCCACTTATGTGGCTGCTTATACGGCAGGTTGGGTGATTTCAGATCATGCACTCTACAAGCTGCCGATTACGACTTGGTCACTACAGGGGTTGTGGCTGCTACCGATTTTAGTCTTGGTCTTAACTCCCCTAGCCTATGGATTTGCGCGATTGACCAAGCAAGCTACTGCTCATCGGATTAAAGACAAGCGTATTCTCCTGACTCTTCCACTTGCATTTCTTTTCTTAGCTGGCCTATCTCTGAAACTCCCCCACCTTCTTGGAAATGGACGAATGGTAGCTCAGGAGGTCATTAATGGAATTTCATGGAAGACGGCCTTCCTCTTGTTTGTCCTAAAGGCACTTGTTGTTTTGCTTACTCTCTGGGCGGGAGCTTATGGAGGGACTTTGACGCCTTCCTTTGCCTTGGGGATGGCAGGAGCAGCACTTTTCACTCTAGCTTTTGGACTTGAGAGTCCATCTACAATCTTACTTCTTGGAGCTGTCTGCTTTTTAACCGTGACCCTAAAGGCTCCCTTTTCTGCAACTGGTTTAGTGATTGGATTTACAGGTCAAGGATTAGATGCTCTGCCTTACCTATTACTAACAGCCTTTCTAACTGTTGGTTTGACCCAAAGATTGGATTGTCTGTTTGGTCGAAAATTAAAGGAGTCTTCAAGTAGATAAGATTCAGGAGCTTTTTATGGAGGGGATTTACCCTACAAGCTAGATGAATCCTATCTTCTTATGGTATAATTGATGTATACGCAATAGGGCAGTTTAGTCTGGGATTCAAATAGAATCTGAGGCCTGACCTATAAGAAAATAACAAGAAGTTAGAACGTGTGTTCTCTATGAACACGAGCGGAAAGTTTTCTAAACAAAATACACACAGAAAGGTAGAGCATGTGTTCTGATTTGAACACGAGCGGAAAGCTTTTCTGAACAAAAAAATGAAAGGAAGGGCAGTTCGGGTTTGAATTGAACCCGGGCTAGAGGCTGTGTAAAAAAGATAAATCCTCCTAGATGCGAAGCATCTTTGTCGGATTTCCTATTTTTACTTTGCCTCTCTAACGCCCTTGGTATCTTATATTATGTCTATCCATATTGCTGCTAAGCAAGGTGAAATTGCTGATAAAATTCTCCTTCCTGGGGATCCTCTTCGTGCGAAATTTATCGCTGAGAATTTTTTAGAAGACGCTGTTTGCTTCAATGAAGTTCGGAACATGTTTGGTTACACGGGTATCTACAAGGGTCATCGTGTATCTGTCATGGGTACTGGGATGGGGATGCCATCGATCTCTATTTATGCGCGTGAGTTGATCGTGGACTACGATGTGAAGAAATTGATCCGTGTGGGTACCGCTGGTTCTTTAAACGGCGATGTCCACGTCCGTGAATTGGTCTTGGCGCAAGCTGCCTCAACCAACTCAAACATCATTCGCAACGATTGGCCTCAATACGATTTCCCACAAATCGCAAGCTTTGATTTACTAGATAAAGCCTACCACATTGCCAAAGACCTCGGTATGACGACACACGTCGGCAATGTCTTGTCTTCTGATGTCTTCTATTCAAACTACTTTGAAAAGAACTTAGAGCTTGGTAAATGGGGTGTGAAAGCTGTGGAAATGGAAGCAGCAGCTCTTTACTATCTTGCCGCCCAACACCAGGTGGATGCCCTTGCTATCATGACTATTTCAGACAGTTTGGTTAATCCAGATGAGGATACAACTGCTGAGGAACGTCAAAATACTTTCACTGATATGATGAAAGTTGGTCTTGAAACCTTGATTGCAGACTAATGACAGAATACCTTCATTATGAGTGGCTCTACGACCTTCAGACCTACCAGTATAGTCGAGTCCTTCGCTCTGCTAAGAAGCAGAAGGAAGTTCCGGAGCTGGTCTTGACCTTATTGCAGTTAATGACCGAGCGTCGGGAGCTCAATATCCAACCGATCATGAACCAAAAGTTGAGAACTGACTTGCTAGAAGCGACTGGTTTTCAGCTTTTTTGGCATGAGGACCCAGAAGAGGAGCAACTGGCTAACTATCTGTACGATTTAGAGGCCAAGCTCCGCAACGATCAGATTATCGACTTTATTCGTGCGGTGAGTCCTGCTATTTACCGAATTTTTATGCGCTTGATTGAGATGCAGATCCCTGATATTGCAGACTACATTCACAACTCCAAAGAGTCCAGCTATGACCATTGGAAGTTTGAAAAGATCCGGTCATCTGACAATGCAGCTTTGCAGAATTTCCATAGCGAGAGTGCAGTCAATTCGTCCAGTTTGACGGAGTTGATCATACTCTTGGACTTGCCGGATTCCACCAAAGATGCAGCCAAGCAACTGCGGGAGTTGGAAAAATCTGTTCGCAATCCTTTGGCCCACTTGATCAAACCCTTTGATGAGGAAGAATTGCACCGGACGACTGGTTTCTCTTCCCAGCATTTTATGGAGCTCTTGGTGAGTTTGGCTCAGGAGACGGGGATTGTTTACCAGCGAGAACCTTTTTATTTCGATCAGGCCAATGCCCTTATCGAGGCACTCTTGTAAGGAGTTAGAGATGGATAAACTAAAAGATTTGCAAGACGTGATTGACCACAGTCAGAATATTGTTTTTTTTGGTGGAGCAGGTGTCTCTACAGAGTCCAATATTCCCGACTTTCGTAGCTCGGATGGCGTTTATAGCGTCACCTTGGGGCGTCATTTTACGGCTGAGCAACTAGTCTCTCATACCATGTTTGTGCGCTATCCAGAGGACTTTTTCGACTTTTATAAAAAATACCTGATCTATCCCGATGCCAAGCCCAATGCGGCCCATCGTTATCTGGCTTGGCTGGAGCAGACAGGGAAGCTCAAGGCAGTGGTGACGCAAAATATTGATAGTCTCCATGAAATGGCGGGGTCTAAGAAAGTCTTGAAACTCCATGGTAGTGCCGATCACAATTACTGTACGGGCTGTCAGAGATTTTATGATTTGGAAGCATTTCTAGCTTTGGAAGGGCCTATTCCGTATTGCCTAGACTGTGGCAAGGTGGTCAAGCCGGATGTGACCCTCTACGAGGAAGCCCTCGATATGGACGTCTTTAGCCAAGCGGCTCGAGCCATCCAAGAGGCTGATGTCCTGATTATCGGTGGTACCTCCCTCGTCGTCTACCCAGCAGCTAGCCTGATCCAGTATTTCCATGGCAAGCACTTGGTCGTGATTAACAAAACTAATATTCCGCAAGACAAACAGGCAGACCTAGTCATCGAAGGGAAGATTGGCCAAGTATTTTCTCAATTAAGACAATAAAAGAACACCTGAAGGAAGTAGAAGTTTACTTCTTTCAGGTGTTTTATTGTGCTTGTGTAGCTGGCTAATTGTTATTTATCAAATTGGACTTCCTCAAGTAAGTATTCGATAAATTTTTCACCCATCTTAGAGAGGCTTGCTTTCTCGTGTTGGATGTAGACCAGCTCGATTGGGTCATCGATATCTAGTGGGATTGAGACGATATTGTCTCCGTTGAGGTTGCTATTGAGGATCCCGGTCGCAATGGTGTAGCCATCCAGACCAATCAAGAGATTGAAGAGGGTAGCACGGTCACTGACGACAATGGACTTTTTGTGATGCTCTTGGGAGAGGATTTCTTCAGAGAAGTAGAAGGAGTTGTGAGTCCCTTGGTCATAGCTGAGATAAGGGAAGTCTTCTAGGTCTTCTAGCTTGACCACTTCTTTGTTAGCTAGAGGATTGGTCTTGCTGACGAAGATGTGAGGTTGGGCAGTGAAGAGGTGGGTTGCCTTGAGGTGGCTATCATCCAGCATTTTTGAGAGGACATCCCGGTTGTACCCATTGAGGAAGAGGACACCAATCTCACTACGGAAGTTCTTGACGTCGTCGATGATTTCCCAGGTTCTAGTCTCCCGTAGAAAGAGCTCGTATTTCTCCATATCGCTTTTCTTGAGGAGAGAGACGAAGGCTTCGACCACGAAGGCATAGTGCTGGGAGGATACGCTAAAGAGCTCCCGATTGGCTACTGGATTTTTATAGCGTTCTTCTAAAAGTTGGGTCTGCTCGACGACCTGACGGGCATAAGAAAGGAACTCCATCCCATCCTTGGTCAGAGTGATCCCTTTGGGATTACGGATGAAGATATCAATTCCCATTTCTTTTTCCAAGTCCCGCACAGCATTGGACAAACTTGGCTGGGTGATGAAGAGTTGTTTGGACGCTTCATTCATAGAGCCTGTTTCGACGATTTTGATAATGTAATGTAATTGTTGGATTCTCATGCTTATATTTTAACATACTTTTGACAGAAAATCCTAGCTAGTATCAGTCTCTAGAAGGATTTTTGCCTATAAAACAGGTTTAGAATTGAAGGATTGATTGTAGCTTGATAGAATGATGGAAAAGATGATCTCTGGAGGACTTATGAAAAGAATTGCTCACTGGTACAAAAAATGGAACCAGGAACTGGAAACTAAATTTTTAGCCAGTTTAGTAAAGATAAACTTTATGACCAACTTCCTGATATTTCTTAGTTTGTCTGTCTTTCTAATTATCAGGAGCTTGCCAGGAAATATCCAATCTTTGGGTTTCTGGAATGCTATTTTTGGAGTCGGAATTTACAGTGTTACAATTCTTGTTCATGCCCTAGTGGTTAGTTATTTTGTTCCTAATATCTTTGTGATTCTGTATGTTATTTCTCGCTGGTCTACGATTCAGGCCCAGACCTTGGAAAAGGAGCTAGTTGGCGTCTATGATGAGAAAGAAGAGGAAAAAATTAAACGAAGGGTCAACAATCGCAAGTACTTTGTCATCCTTTGGATAGGAGTCTTTGGTAGTATCTTGGAATTCTTCGTCATCTATCTGGTAAAAGATTTAACGCGTTATGATTGGACGAAACAGCTCATCAATGAGCAGAAGCATACCATGATTTGGTCGGAGGCGCTACCGACGATCCTTATTTTGGCACTGATTTCCTTCCTAGCTTTGGTCATCTATTCTTACCGAGATGCCAATTCCTTGTCCCCACTTCTGAATATCTTTTGTATCAGTGGGATATTGATGGGATTGGTGCTAGTAGTGGTATTTGACATCCAGTTACAAGTCATCGGTTGTCACACGGTCTTCTTGTTGGTTTATTCCATTAGTCTTTTGCGGACCAGGATGAAGGAGTGGGAGGGGGAGTCTGATCTCGAAAGGGTCTATGACAATCCTATTCTCCAGCGCTTTCACCTGATCCTCCACCAATCCAAACACTGGCCTTGGTTGGCAGTCATCTTTGCCCTTCCCTTATTAGCGGTATTGGTCATGGTCCTCATGCTCTTTGGTCAACGTCCTGATAGCTTGGTCAAGGCCTGGACCAATACGGCTGACTGGACCTTCTCGGAAAAGATCCCTCCTCAGAATCTCATTATTGATGAGCACTATCTCTGTACAGTCGCAGCAGGTGGTCATGAAAAGGTGGTCAAGCCCCAGCGGATGGGAGTCCGGCATGGTCATCCTGTTGTGGTTAATCGCCAGCTCTGTATTGCAAATGCCTTTGAGCAGGTCTTAGAAGAAAAGACACCACGTTTTCATCGATTCCTGCGTCGTAATTATGACCGTTATGGCTACCCCTTTGCTAAACATATCAAGAAGAAATGGGCTATGGATGTCATTTACTATCTAATGAAACCCCTGGAATGGCTCTTCTTACTCGTCCTCTACTTGGTCGATCACAAGCCAGAAAATCGGATTGCTCTGCAGTACATCCCTCCTGTACCAGAAGGGTTTTCTCCTGAGACAGATGGGAAATGAGCGGAACTATCGGACTTCTACTTGACAAGCGACCAGTAGCGCGATATAATGAGACAAATTTAACCTTTAAGGGGTCCAGAGAGGCCTGCAAGGAAAGACAGAAAAAAGATCAGCGGACCAAGTCTAGCTGATCATTTGTAGGACCTTGCTTTTGCGAGGTCTTTTTTGCTGGAAGAAAGAAGAGGAAACCAATGGTCAGTGACAGCTGTAAGAAACGGTTTGGAAAAATCATGATGGAAGACATGGAGTTAATCGCTCAAGAAGAGATTGCGCCACGGATTTTTTCAATGGTCTTGAAGGGGAAAATGGTGGAGCAGATGTTGCCGGGGCAGTTTCTCCATATCCGTGTACCGGATGACTCCAAGCTCCTTCGCCGTCCCATTTCTATCTCAGAGATTGATCCAGACAACCAGACCTGTCGACTCATCTATCGGGTAGAAGGAGGCGGAACGGCCATCTTTTCTCACTTGCCTGTCGGTAGCTTCCTCAGTGTCATGGGCCCTCAAGGAAATGGATTTGACCTAAAAGGTCTTAGTCAAGGGGCGCGTGCTTTGATCATCGGTGGCGGGATTGGAGTGCCTCCCTTGGTCCAAGTGGCTAAACAACTACATGAGCAAGGAGTAGAAGTCCATTCTGTCCTTGGCTTTGCAAATAAAGAAGCAGTTATCCTTGAGGAAGAATTGAGGCAGTATGGCCAAGTCACTATTACAACTGACGATGGCTCTTATGGCACTGAGGGCTATGTTTCTACGGTCATTGATCAGATGGACCAGGAGTTTGATGCTATCTATTCTTGTGGGGCACCTGGCATGCTCAAATATGTTAATACCAAATTCCATAACCATCCCCGCGCCTACATTTCTATGGAATCGCGTATGGCTTGTGGGATGGGAGCTTGCTATGCCTGCGTGGTGCATCTGGAAAATGCAAGCCAAGCAGCCAATAAGCGCGTGTGTGAAGACGGACCGGTCTTTGAAACTGGTACAATTGTGATGTAGGGAGGAAAGTATGACAAGCAATCGATTAGCTGTATCCTTACCAGGATTAGACTTGAAAAATCCCATTATTCCAGCTTCTGGCTGTTTTGGGTTTGGCCAAGAATATGCCAAATACTATGACTTGGACTTATTAGGATCCATCATGATTAAGGCGACGACAGCAGAGGCTCGCTTTGGAAATCCTACACCACGTGTTGCTGAGACCCCTGCAGGCATGCTCAACGCCATTGGACTCCAAAATCCAGGCGTAGACGTGGTCTTAGCAGAGAAACTCCCTTGGTTGGCTGAGAATTACCCAGACTTACCGATTATTGCCAATGTTGCCGGTTTTTCTAACGAAGAGTATGCGACGGTATCTCGGAAGATCTCGCAAGCACCAAATGTCACAGCCATTGAACTTAACATCTCCTGTCCCAATGTGGACCATGGCAATAATGGTCTCTTAATCGGTCAGGTTCCCGAGTTGGCCTATGATGCAGTTAAAGCTGCGGTAGAAGCTTCGTCGGTCCCTGTCTATGTTAAGTTGACTCCTAGTGTGGCTGATATTACCCAAGTAGCCAAGGCTGCAGAAGATGCAGGAGCTACTGGCTTGACCATGATCAACACGCTGGTCGGGATGCGCTTCGACCTCAAGACTGGCAAGCCTATTATTGCCAATGGTACGGGAGGGATGTCAGGGCCAGCTATCTTCCCAGTGGCTTTGAAACTCATCCGACAAGTAGCCCAATCGACCAAACTTCCAATTATTGGCATGGGCGGTGTGGATTCAGCAGAAGCAGCGATTGAAATGATGATTGCTGGTGCCTCTGCGATTGGTGTCGGAACTGCTAACTTTACAGATCCATATGCTTGTCCGACTATTATCCAAGAGTTACCAAAGGTCATGGATCAGTACGGAATAACTAGCTTGAAAGGTTTGCGTCGGCATGTCCGAGAAAATCTATTATAAAGATCATCAAGAAAATAAAAAATGCCTGCTGGCTACAACCCCAACAGGCTACTGAGTAAGCTACAACTAAAACAACCCTTACTCAGCATACAAAAATTTTACAGGAAAATCGGATCTTCGTCAAGAATTTGACATGTTTGTGAATCTTCCCTAGTCGAAAGATGAAAAAAACAGATTGAATCCGAACGTTTTATGAATATTTCTTGACTTTTCTTTCATATCGTACTACAATGTAGAAAAACCTTTAAAGTGGTCCAGAGAGGCTCCTAAGGTCTAGACGGTGAATCAGGGTAGATACTACCTAATTTTCGTGTAACCTTGCCTCGGGCAAGGTTTTTTTGTGGAAAAAATGTCATCCATAAAAGGAGAAACCCATGCGTGAAGAACGTCCCATCATAGCCCTTGACTTTCCAGCTTTTGAAGATGTCAAAAACTTTTTAGAACATTTCCCAGAAGATGAAAAACTCTTTGTAAAAATCGGAATGGAATTTTTCTATGCAGTCGGCCCAGAAATTGTTCACTATCTGAAAGGTCGTGGCCACAGCATTTTCTTGGACCTAAAATTGCACGACATCCCAAATACGGTTAAGTCAGCCATGTCTGTCCTAGGCACCTTTGGAGTGGATATGGTGACAGTTCATGCAGCCGGTGGTGTAGAGATGATGTGCGAAGCCAAAAAGGCGCTTGGGCCAGGAGCTAAGTTGGTGGCGGTGACTCAGTTGACTTCTACCAGTGAAGAAGACATGCGTGATTGCCAAAACATCCAAACCACTGTCCAAGAGTCAGTTGTTAATTATGCCCGTAAGGCGCAAGAAGCAGGCCTAGACGGCGTTGTTTGTTCAGCCCATGAAGTTGATTTGATCAAAAAGGCTACCGCAGAAGACTTTGTCTGTGTAACCCCAGGGATCCGTCCTGCAGGAGCAGAAATCGGTGACCAAAAACGGGTCATGACGCCACAAGAAGCGCATGCGATTGGATCTGACTACATTGTCGTTGGACGTCCAATCATCCAAGCAGAAAACCCATGGGATGCTTACCATGAGATTAAGAGACAGTGGAATGCGTAAGAGCTACTAAAAGTGAAACTTTTGTAGCTCTACGGGAAGTCCAATGGGACCTTCCCTAACGCATTCACTAGATTAGAAGAAAGAAAAATATCGTTTCTTTCTTCTAATCGTCGGAACACTAATCGCTACTAAAAGTGGATCTTTTGTAGCTCTAGGGAGACCAATGGGACCTTCTCTAACTAACTTACTAACCTGTACTGTTGTTGTTTAAATCATATGTTGATTTAATTCGTATTCGATTAAAATCGTAAAAAAGGAGTTATCATGTCATTAGCTAAAGATATTGCCAGCCATCTTTTAAAAATTGAAGCCGTTTATTTGAAACCAGAAGAACCTTTTACTTGGGCTTCTGGGATCAAGTCCCCTATTTATACGGATAACCGAGTGACCCTCGCTTATCCTGAAACTCGTACCCTGATTGAGAATGGCTTCGTGGATAAAATCAAGGAAGCCTTCCCAGAAGTAGAAGTCATTGCTGGTACAGCAACTGCGGGGATTCCTCATGGTGCTATTATTGCGGACAAGATGAATTTGCCATTTGCCTACATCCGTAGCAAACCAAAAGACCATGGAGCCGGAAACCAAATCGAAGGTCGTGTTCCACAAGGTCAAAAGATGGTGGTGGTTGAAGATTTGATTTCTACTGGTGGCTCTGTCTTGGATGCTGTTGCAGCTGCGAAACGTGAAGGAGCAGATGTCCTTGGTGTGGTAGCGATCTTCACCTACCAATTGGAGAAGGCAGATAAGAAATTTGCGGAAGCTGGCGTTCAACTTGAAACCTTGTCTAACTACACTGAATTGATTCATTTGGCTGAAGAACAGGGTTACATTACTTCTGAAGGATTGGAACTGTTACGCCGTTTCAAGGAAAACCAAGAAACTTGGCAAGATAACTAATATAACTGAGAGTGGGACAGAAATCAGTAATTCGTTAGAATTCGATTTCGTCGTCCCACCTCCGCACAGTTGAGTAGGGCTGTAAAAGCTGATGAAATCAGCGTAGTAGAGTCCACTCAACCACTGCGTCTTGCTCGACAATCCAAAGACAATTGAGAGGCTAGGACTTTTGTCCCAGCCTCTCTTTTTATCCTCTTTTCACTAATTGTTAGCTAACTTGAATTACATAGAAAAATCCTGTATGATAATGGTAATTGTTTTAATAGATTTATGATATAAGCGATCTTAAGGGAGAAGAACATGACAAAAGAAAAGTATTTGGAAATGAAAAAGCAGGCAATAGTTTGGTTTACTGTTAATATCATCATCAGCTTGATTGCTATTACAGGAGGAATTTTAGTGATCATTAGTAAATCGCGCCACATTCCGTTTTTGCTGATGTCCCTTGGTGCAATCTCCTTAATGAATCAAGTTTTGATTACACCTGCGTTTAATGCTAAAAAAGCAACTGAGGAGCAACACCCAGAGTGGAAGGAATTATCCACGAAAGGTACTAAAATGCCTGTTGAAGATTTTCAGAAAGGTTTTCTCATATCGGTTGCCGCTCTTCTGATTGTCATTACTGGTTTCTTCATGTTTTATCGTCCTCTACCAAAAGCAGACCCTACAGTTTCGAATTTGACACCTAAAGATGTTCAAATCTTACAAGAATTGGAAGAAGATATTGACTCCAACATTTCCTCTGATTCAAATTCATTGGATATCGATGAAGCGAAAGATTTAGCAGAGAAAGCACAAAAGGAGAATTGGTTGAAAAGAGACGAGTAAGAAGTCTTTTTTGGGAATTTGGATGTAGCTAGTCTGTGTGAAAGGTTATAAAAATATTAGTGACAGGAACAACATTTTGGCTTATTTTTGGCATTGATTTTATATTCGTTGGTTGTTCTATTCTACAGAGGGCTTGAATTTACAGAGTCTAGGGAAATGGAGTTTGATTTCAAGGAAGATTGAAAATAATAAAGAAAATTCCTCAACCTAAATGATTTGGTGTCAGCCCAAAACAGCAGAAATGCTGTTTTTTTGATATAATGGACCTATGTTATCGAAAAGTAAACGTATTCTATTTGGGATGCTTCATGTTGTCATGTTGCTAGTGATGGTCCACTGGTTCTTGATCAGTGTGACCTATCTGAGAGAGATTTCATGGCTAGCCATTTTAGGTGCTGGATTGCTATTTCTGCTAGCTTGGTTGAAACGCGATGGGGTAAAAAGAGCCATTGTTTGGTTGACCCGTCATAAAATAGGCTTCTTGCTTGGCGCGATCATCTGTCAGTTGATCTTTATGGTTTGTGCGGAGCTTTTGATCCGTAGGGATGCCGCGGTTGTTTTTAAAGGTGCTTTTGATCTTCTTAAACAATCTTCCATCACCAACTACCTCAGTCGCAATCCCAATAATATTCCGCTCTTTCTTTACGAGAAATTTTTCTATGTTTTCTTCGGCTCTAGCGGTCTGTGGGTTATGCAGGCTCTCAATATGCTCTATGTCAATCTGGGTGCCGTCCTCTTGTACAAACTGTCCCAGAAGCATTTCAATCAGAAAACAGCTGATCTAGCTTATCTCTTTTATGTCAGCTTGATCTGTTACTCGCCTTATTTCTATTCCATGTATACAGACATTCCTCCGCTTCCTTTGATTGCTCTTCAATTGTGGTGGGCCTTGGATTTCTTAGAGGAAAACAAAGCAGGGGTCTCTTGGAAGAAGATGTTTGCTTTAGGGATTTTATCTGGCGTGACCATGTTGATCCGTCCAACGACGATTATTGTCATGATTGCCTTTTGGGCTGTCCTCTTCTTTAGAGGAAACTGGAAGGCCTTTGGCAAGATTGCTACGGTGACAGTCATGACGACGGGATTTGTCTTTGCAGGATTGAACACAGCGGTCAATCATCAAACGGTTGTTCCGATTTTGAAAAAGGAAGGGCTGGCCAAAGGACCACTCTTGTTTATCAATCTAGGCTTGACGGATATGGGGCATAACCAAGAAGATATGAAAGAGGGCTTGCTAGCTTATATCGATGAGGACAAGCGCTCGGACTACAACAATGGGCTTTTTAAGAAGGAAAATGTCATTAAAGAAATCAAACGCCGCCTCAAGGAGTACGGACCTTTCGGTTTGATTGGGCACCTCTATTACAAGCAATCCTTGACGGTAGCAGAAGGGACCCTTGGTTGGCTATACCGAGATGTAGAGTATGAGAAGACGCCTTATATTAATCCTCTCTATGCCCCACTCACCCAAAATAGTAGTCTGGCCAAATGGGTACGAACCTATTTCCTCAGCACGGATCGCCCACAGTACAAGTATTATGAATTTGTGAAACAGTTGATCTGGATCGTCCTATCAGCTGGCTTGGTTGGGGCTTATCTCAAACGTCGAGATACAGATGCCTTTAATTTCCTTTCCTTAGCGGTCTTTGGCGGTTTGCTCTTCTTAACCATCTTTGAAGGTGGGAAGACCCGCTACCTCATCCAATTCTTGCCGCAAATTTTGCTAGTGGCTTCGATCGGTCTAGCAGGATTTAGCAAGAAAGAAAATACATAAAAAATCTCGCTTGTTTAACAGGCAAAACCAGAGGTTGGATAAAATGGTCCAGCCTCTTTTTTATCCAGTGGATCTGTATCAAATGTGGTATAATGAAAGGTAAGAATTTATTGGATAGCGGAGAGTTTCCATGCAACATTCCCCCTGGCATGAAGCCATCAAATCCCATCTTCCAGAAGGGTATTTTCATCAGATTAATGACTTTATGAATGAGGTCTATAGCAAAGGAGTGGTCTATCCACCGCGTGACAAGGTCTTTAAGGCCTTACAGACGACTGAGATGGATCAGGTCAAGGTCTTGATTTTAGGCCAAGATCCCTACCACGGACCGGATCAAGCGCAAGGCTTAAGTTTTTCTGTGCCGGATCATGTCCCAGCCCCTCCTTCTTTGCAAAATATTCTCAAAGAATTGTACTCAGACATTGGAGAGAAGCGTTCCCATGATCTGACCTCTTGGGCAGAGCAAGGGGTGCTCTTGCTCAATGCCTGCTTGACGGTTCCTGTCGGTCAGGCCAATGGCCATGAAGGTCAAATTTGGGAGCCGTTCACAGATGCTGTGATCAAGGTGGTCAATGAGTTGGAGGAGCCCGTAGTCTTTATCCTCTGGGGAGCTTATGCTCGTAAGAAAAAGCCTCTGATTACCCACGATCGACATTTGGTCCTTGAATCTGCTCACCCAAGTCCCTTATCAGCCTACCGAGGATTCTTTGGTTCCCAACCTTTTTCAAAAACCAATCAATTTTTGATAGAGGCAGGACGCAAGCCGATTGATTGGTTAAGATAGGAGAAAGAAATGCCACAATTAGCAACGATTTGTTATATCGATAATGGAGAAGCATTTTTGATGCTTCATCGCAATAAAAAGCCCAATGATGTCCATGAAGGTAAATGGATCGGAGTGGGTGGAAAATTAGAACCTGGAGAAACACCACAGGAGTGTGCTGCGCGTGAAATTTTTGAGGAGACGGGCCTTAGAGCCAAGCCAGTCTTGAAAGGGATCATTACCTTCCCTGAATTTACACCTGATCTGGATTGGTACACCTATGTCTTCAAGGTGACAGACTTTGAGGGAGAACTGATCGAGTGTAATGAAGGGACACTGGAGTGGGTACCTTATGATCAAGTCTTAAGTAAGCCAACTTGGGAGGGGGACCACACCTTTGTCGAGTGGCTCTTGGAGGATAAACCCTTCTTTTCAGCTATGTTCCGCTATGATGGGGATCGCTTGCTAGAGACCCATGTTGATTTCTATGAATAAAGGAGTAGAAGATGTTAGTCATTAAAAATGGTCGGGTTATGGACCCAAAAACTGGTTTGGACCAAGTATGTGATCTCTTGGTAGATCAGGGGAAAATTGTGGAAATGGGTCCATCTCTTTCTTATGAAGGAGCCCAAGTCGTCGATGCGAGTGGCAAGGTGGTTGCACCAGGTTTGGTGGATATTCATGTTCACTTCCGGGAACCAGGTCAAACCCACAAGGAAGATATTCACACTGGGGCTCTGGCAGCTGTAGCGGGCGGTTTTACGACAGTCGTCATGATGGCCAATACCACTCCAACCATTTCGGATGTCGAGACCTTAAAAGAAGTCTTGGATTCTGCTGCTAAGGAAGCCATTCATGTCAAGACCGTTGCGACGGTTACAAAGAACTTTGATGGTCAACATCTGACCGACTTTGAAGGCTTGTTACAAGCTGGGGCTGTCGGTTTCTCAGATGATGGGATTCCGTTGCAAAGTACCAAGGTAGTCCGTCAAGCCTTGGAAGAAGCAAAACGTCTGGGGACCTTCATTAGTCTCCACGAAGAAGATCCAGAGTTGAACGGTATACTGGGACTCAATGAGCACATCGCTCGGGAACACTTCAAGGTTTGCGGTGCGACTGGCGTAGCAGAATACTCTATGGTAGCGCGTGATGCTATGATTGCCCACGCGACAGGAGGCCACCTCCACATCCAACACCTTTCTAAAGCTGAGAGTGTGAAGGTAGTTGAGTTTGCCCAAGCAATCGGCGCTCCTGTGACAGCAGAAGTAGCTCCTCAGCATTTTTCTAAGACGGAAGACCTCTTGCTGTCTAAGGGAAGCAATGCTAAGATGAATCCGCCTCTTCGTCGGGAAGAGGACCGTCGTGCAGTCATCGAAGGCTTGAAGTCAGGAGTCATTACCGTAATCGCAACGGACCACGCACCTCATCATGCGGATGAAAAGAACGTAGCCGATATCACCAAGGCTCCTTCCGGCATGACAGGATTAGAGACCTCTCTATCGCTTGGTTTGACCTATTTGGTCCATGCAGGAGAGCTCGGCTTGATGGAACTCTTAGAAAAAATGACCTATAATCCCGCTAAATTATATAACTTTGAAGCGGGTTATTTGGAAGTCGGTGGACCAGCAGATATTGTGATCTTTGATCCGACTGCTGACCGTCTAGTGTCTGATCATTTTGCTTCCAAGGCAGCCAATTCCCCATTTGTCGGTGAATCCCTCAAGGGACAGGTGGCTTATACCATCTGTCAGGGCAAGATTGTCTACCAAGCCTAAACCTGACTTAAAAATAAGAAAGTTAAATTGAAAGCTGGACGAATGAGGAGTATATGAATAGTAGAAAAATACTAGAGATGATCTTGTATTGTTTGGTCACTTTTCTGGTCTGCTTTTTTCTGGTCAATTGGCTCCTTCCTTCGGCAGAACCAGTGATGACCAAACAGTCAACAAGTGTCCAAAAAAAGACAGTCACCTATGTAGCGATTGGGGATTCCTTGACCAAAGGCGTAGGAGATAGCACCAATCAAGGAGGCTTTGTTCCCCTTCTTGCTCAGAGTTTGACCAATGAATCCGGTCTTGAATTCAAAGCGATCAACTATGGTGTCTCTGGCAATACGAGCAGTCAAATTTTGTCACGCATACAGGAGAAAAAGGAGATTCGAAAGGATCTGAAGCAAGCTCAGTTACTGACCATTACTGTCGGGGGCAATGATCTGCGAAAGGCCATTCTTGAGGATACCAGTAACTTAGATCTGGACCGCTTCGAAAAAGCATCGAAGACCTATGAGAAAAATCTCAAACAGATCATCGAATTGGCTCGCAAGGACAACCCGGATCTTCCCGTTTACGTGGTGGGGATCTATAACCCCTTGTATCTCAACTTCCCCGATCTAACGGAATTGCAGACGCTTGTTGATCAGTGGAACCAAAGAACGGAGGAGACCCTCTCTGCATATCATGGCGTCTACTTTATTCCAATCAATGACCTCCTCTATAAGGGCATTGATGGCAAGAGTGGGGTGACAGAGAGCGAATTAGGAAAAGAAACTGTGACCAATGATGCCTTGTATGATGAGGATAGTTTCCATCCCAATAATACAGGCTACGAGATCATGAAAGAAGCTGTACTGGAGAAAATACATGCAACTGAGAAAAAATGGTTCGAGTGAAAAGAAGGTTAAGCCACCAACCACAGGACCTCATTTTAAGGAGAGACGAGAGAAAACGCCGATCAACATCTGGAAATGGCTCTTTCTAGGCTTGGTCAGTTTCTTATTCGCTACAAGTCTAGTTATATTGGCTCGCTTCTCAACGGTACGAGAGGATGTCCGCCAACTACAGACTTCTAGCCAACAAGGAGACGTCAAGATCGGTAGTATGACCACAACCAGGGCTCAACTAAATGAAACCATCAAGGTCATGCTTAAAAGTTATCATTTGAGTGATTATCAACTGTATGCAGACAATCAACAGATGTTACTAGAGGGGAAGATGGACTTTTTAGGAAAGGAATACCCCCTCTATATCTATTTCCAGCCAAGTAAGCTAGAGGATGGAAGTATCCTCTTGACCCTCAAGGATTTTTCAGTTGGGACCTTGAAACTTCCTAAGAAGACCGTGATGCAGGTGCTGTCTACAAACAAGGATCTACCTGACTTTGTAAAAATTGATAGCAAAGAAGCGACGATCAAGATAGAGCTAGCCAAGATTAAAAACGAAATGGATTTTTATGTCAAGGCTAATACCATTGATCTATACAATGATCAAATCATCTTTGATCTCTACAGGAAAAAATAAGACTAGCAGACGAAAGCAAGAAAGAGACTTTCGTCTTTATTTTGTTTCTATTCAAAAAATTCAGAATATTATAGAAAATTCTTGACATTCTATTTTCCCTATGCTAAAATACTAAACAAGACATCAATCAAAGGAGAAAGTCAAACATGAAAACAGCTAAGTTTATTCAATTCGCTTTGTTGTTGAGGTACTCGGGCTAGTGCAAAAGCATTAGTCCTGTTTGGCTTACCAAGCGGGAGTAACAAAACATCTCGCTTAGGTAACTGGCGAGATGTTTTTATTTTATTCACTATGTTTAGAAAAGAGGAGACCCTATGCGTAAAGTTGAATTTTTAGATACCAGTCTTCGGGATGGAGAACAGACTCCTGGAGTTAATTTTTCTATCAAAGAAAAGATTACCATTGCTAAGCAATTGGAAAAGTGGGGCATATCTGCGATTGAAGCGGGCTTTCCAGCTGCGAGTCCTGATTCCTTCACAGCTGTACAAGAGATTGCAAGGGTTCTGACCAAGACAGCAGTGACGGGCTTAGCACGTTCTGTTAAATCCGATATCGATGCTTGCTATGAAGCATTGAAGGATGCTAAGTATCCGCAAATTCATGTCTTTATCGCAACCAGTCCTATTCACCGGGAGTTTAAACTCAACAAGTCAAAAGAAGAGATTCTTGAAGCCATCAAAGAACACGTTTCTTACGCTCGTTCTAAGTTTGAAGTTGTTGAATTCTCACCAGAAGATGCAACCCGAACGGAATTGGATTTCCTATTGCAAGTCGTACAGACAGCAGTCGATGCAGGGGCTAGCTACATCAATATTCCTGATACAGTTGGTTTCACGACGCCAGCAGAGTACGGAGCCATCTTCCACCATTTGATCACAAATGTCCAATCGGACCGGGAAATCATCTATTCGCCCCATTGTCACGATGACCTAGGGATGGCTGTTGTGAATAGCCTCGCCGCTATCAAAAATGGCGCAGGGCGGGTCGAAGGGACCATCAATGGAATCGGGGAACGGGCCGGAAATGCTGCGCTTGAAGAAGTGGCGGTTGCCCTCAATATTCGCGAAGACTATTACCAAGTGGAGAGTCCGATTGTCCTCAATGAAACCATCAATACTTCTGAGTTGGTATCACGTTACTCAGGGATTGCCATTCCTAAGAACAAGGCTGTGGTTGGAGGCAATGCCTTCTCTCATGAGTCAGGGATTCACCAAGATGGGGTCCTTAAAAATCCTCTTACCTATGAAATCATCACGCCTGAGTTGGTGGGTGTCAAGAGCAACAGTCTTCCACTTGGTAAATTGTCTGGTCGCCATGCCTTTGTCGAAAAACTGCATGAGTTGGGACTTGAATTCACAGAAGAAGACATCCAGCCATTATTTGCTAAGTTTAAATCTCTGGCAGATAAGAAACATGAGATCACAGATGCTGATATTCGTGCCCTAGTTGCTGGAACAGCAGTGGAAAATCCAGAAGGCTTCCACTTTGATGATCTTCGCCTCACAACTAATGATGATGAAAGCATTACTGCAGCAGTCAGTCTGAAAAATGAAGATGGTGAAATTCTTGAATACCTTGCCAAAGGTCAAGGTTCAGTGGAAGCAATCTTTAACGCTATTGATCAATTCTTCCACCAAGAAGTTCGTCTGACTTCCTACACTATTGATGCGGTGACAGATGGAATTGACGCCCAGGCGCGTGTGCTGGTTACTGTTGAAAATGAAGCGACGGATACCATCTTCAACGCTTCTGGTTTAGACTTTGACGTATTGAAGGCGTCAGCGATTGCCTATATCAATGCCAATGCCTTGGTGCAAAAAGAGAATGCTGGAGAGATTGGTCACATTGTATCCTATCGCGATCTACCAGATGCCTAAAGGAGAACACTATGACGAAGAAGATTGTCGCCCTAGCTGGAGACGGGATTGGACCAGAGATCATGGAGGCTGGCCTGTCCGTACTGAAAGCAGTGGCAGAAATAACAAATTTTGACTATTCAGTCCAAGCGCATCCATTTGGTGGAGCTGGGATTGATGCGGCTGGCCATCCTCTACCAGCTTCTACTCTAGAAGCTACCAAGGAAGCTGATGCTATTCTCTTAGCAGCTATCGGAAGTCCTCAGTATGACCAAGCGCCGATTCGGCCGGAACAAGGTTTGTTGGCTCTTCGTAAGGAGCTCAACCTTTATGCCAACATTCGTCCGGTCAAAATCTACGATGCCCTTAAACACCTCTCTCCTTTGAAGGAGGAGCGCATCCATGGTGTGGACTTCGTAGTGGTTCGCGAGCTCACAGGCGGGATTTACTTTGGAGAGCATATCTTAGAAGAAGATCAAGCACGGGATATCAACGACTACTCCGTTGAAGAAGTGGAGCGTATCGTACGTAAGGCTTTTGAGATTGCGCGTGGACGTCGCAAGAAAGTCACCAGCATTGATAAGCAAAATGTCCTCGCAACCTCTAAGCTATGGAGAAGAGTAGCTGATCGAGTGTCTCAAGACTTCCCGGATGTGACCTTGGAGCACCAGTTGGTAGACTCAGCAGCCATGCTCATGATTACCAATCCTTCACGTTTTGATGTGATCGTGACGGAAAACCTCTTTGGTGATATCCTTTCAGATGAGTCGAGTGTCTTGTCTGGCACTCTTGGGGTCATGCCATCGGCTAGCCATTCAGAGTCAGGACCAAGCATGTATGAGCCCATTCATGGATCGGCTCCAGATATTGCGGGTCAGGGCGTGGCGAATCCAGTCTCTATGATTCTATCTGTTGCCATGATGATGCGAGAAAGTTTTGATCGAGAAGAAGATGCTAGTCGAATTGAAAAGGCAGTGGAAGCTACTCTTGCTGTAGGGATCTTTACGAGAGACCTAGGGGGAAGTGCTTCGACAACAGAAATGACAGAAGAGATTATAAAACGATTATGAGTGTAAAAGGAATGATTACTGGCTTAATCCTTCTATGGAATCTTTTCGTAGGTATTCTCTACGGAGTTGATAAGGAAAAGGCCAAAAGAAATGCCTGGCGGATACCAGAAAAGACCTTGCTCTTTTATGCTTTTGCGGTTGGAGGGCTAGGAGCCTGGATAGGAGGGCTACTCTTTCATCACAAAACACAGAAGTGGTATTTTAAGGTTACCTGGCTCTTAGGAACCCTTCTTACCCTATACACACTCTACGTTCTATGGAGGTAAGGATGGCAGGAAAATCAATTTTTGATAAAATCTGGGAACGGCATATAGTGACCGGTGAGGAAGGCCAGCCCCAACTCATGTATGTGGACCAACACTATATTCATGAAGTGACGAGTCCGCAAGCCTTTCAAGGTCTAAGGGATACAGGGAGAAAGGTTCGACGCCCAGATTTAACCTTTGGAACCTTTGACCACAATGTCCCAACTGTTAACATCTATGATATTCGGGATGTGATTTCCAAGGCACAGATTGATAAATTAGCTGAAAACGTCAAAGATTTTGGAATCGATCACGCAGGTCACGGTTCTGAAAAACAGGGGATTGTTCACATGGTTGGTCCTGAGACTGGTCGTACCCAGCCCGGAAAATTTATTGTCTGTGGAGACAGTCATACGGCGACCCACGGAGCTTTCGGTGCTATAGCTTTTGGAATTGGAACCAGTGAAGTGGAGCATGTCTTTGCCACCCAAACCCTCTGGCAAGTCAAACCAAAGAAGATGTTGGTCGAGTTTACTGGAAAACCTCAAAAGGGGATTTATGCCAAGGACTACATTTTAGCCTTGATTGCTCGCTATGGTGTTGCGTGTGGAGTCGGCCATGTGGTCGAGTATAGAGGGGAGGCAGTCGATAGCCTCAGCATGGAAGAGCGGATGACCATCTGCAACATGTCCATTGAATTTGGCTCCAAGATGGGAATCATGAATCCAGACAAGAAGACCTTTGATTACCTAGAAGGACGCGAATGTGTTCCAAGTGATTTTGAGGCAGCAGTAGCCGATTGGAAGACTCTAGTCAGTGATGACGATGCCGTTTATGACAAGGTTATCCGCATGGATGTATCTGATCTTGCTCCGATGGTGACTTGGGGGACCAATCCTTCTATGGGAGTGGATTTTGAGACCCCCTTCCCAGAGATTCGAGATATGAATGATGAGCGGGCTTATCATTATATGGATTTAGAACCTGGTCAAAGACCAGCAGACATTGAATTAGGTTATGTCTTTATTGGTTCGTGTACCAATGCGCGCCTCAGTGATTTACAGCTGGCTGCCCGTTTCGTAGAAGGGAAGAAAATAGCCCCTAATTTGACCGCCATCGTAGTTCCAGGTTCCCGTCCTGTCAAACGAGCAGCGGAGAAAATGGGCTTGGATCAAATCTTTATGGATGCTGGCTTTGAGTGGCGTGATCCAGGATGCTCGATGTGTCTCGGGATGAACCCAGACAAGGTACCAGACGGGGTCCACTGTGCTTCAACTAGCAATCGAAACTTTGAAGATCGCCAAGGGTTTGGGGCCAAGACCCATCTCTGTAGCCCAGCAATGGCCGCTGCAGCAGCAATAGCTGGTCGCTTTGTTGATGTGCGCCAAATGCCTGAAGTTCAATAAAGGAGGAATCATGGAGAAATTTACCATTTATACAGGGACAACCGTTCCCTTGATGAACGATAATATCGATACCGACCAAATCCTCCCCAAGCAATTTTTGAAGTTGATTGATAAAAAAGGCTTTGGTAAGTACCTCATGTATGCTTGGCGTTATTTGGATGATCAGTATACTGAGGATCCAACATTCATCTTTAACAAACCAGAATACCGTCAGGCAACCATTTTGATCACTGGTGATAATTTTGGGGCTGGCTCCTCTCGGGAGCACGCTGCCTGGGCTTTAGCGGACTACGGTTTTAAGGTCGTTATCGCCGGATCCTTCGGAGATATTCATTACAATAATGAGCTCAATAATGGCATGCTTCCGATTGTCCAACCGCTAGATGTTCGTCAAAAATTGGCAAGCTTGAAGCCGACAGATCCAGTCACAGTGGATTTGGAAGAGCAGAAGATCATTTCGCCTGTAGGAGAGTTTAGCTTTGAGATCGATGGGGATTGGAAGCACAAATTGCTCAATGGTTTGGATGATATCGGGATTACACTTCAGTACGAAGACTTGATCACCGCTTATGAAAAGCAACGGCCCACCTATTGGCAATAAAAATTGTATAGTTAATTAAGAATTTTCAGAAAATATATTGAAGCTTTTTGGAAATTCTGATAGAATAGAAAAAAAGAATAGAAGAGGACGAAATTTATGACAAAACACATTCAATGGGACGGAACACTTTCACAAGAAGGATTTGACATTTTGAAAGGAGAGGGTGGTTGTATTGTCTGCCCGACTAAGGTGGGTTACATCATCATGACCAGCGACAAGGCTGGCTTGGAACGGAAGTTCGAAGCCAAAGAACGCAACCGCAACAAACCAGGTGTTGTTCTTTGTGGAAGCATGGATGAACTCCGTGCCCTTGCTCAATTGAATCCTGAAATCGAAGCCTTCTACCAAAAACATTGGGATGAAGATATCTTGCTTGGTTGTATCCTTCCTTGGCGTGAAGATGCCTATGCAAAATTACAAGCCTTCGGAGATGGACGTGAGGAACTCATGACAGATGTGCGTGGAACCAGCTGTTTTGTCATTAAATTTGGTAAAGCTGGTGAGCAAATCGCCAAAGAAATGTGGGAAAAAGAAGGCAAGATGGTTTACGCATCATCTGCTAACCCATCTGGTAAAGGAAACCGAGGTAAGGTCGAAGGAATCGGTGAGCGGATCGAAGATGCTGTGGACTTGGTCATCGAAGCCGATGATTATGTAGCCTCTATCCAACCAGACAAGACCATTGAAACGCGTTATGAACAAGGAGTGATGGTTTCGATGGTCGATGCGGAAGGTAAGCTGATCCCAGAACAAGGAGCAGGTAGCCGTTCTGTCAATACTTGTCCAGTTGTGATTCGTAAGGGATTGGATATCGATAAGATTATGATGCACTTATCCGATCATTTCAACTCTTGGAACTACCGCCAAGGGGAATACTATTAAGAAATAGAGTAAAGCAACCCTTTTGGGATGCTTCTTTTGTGAAACGATAAAAGATGGTATAATAGAGTCAAAAGCTATTCCAAAAGAAGGGGAATTGGTATGATTTCTAGAAAAGCATTTATCGATAATGTGAATCAGGAAGGTTTTTCATTCAATATCCAAATCCCATGGTGGGGCTATAATGACTTCAAGTCATTGGTTCGAAGAAAAAAGCTCTCTGAAGAGCAACTCTATCAGATATTTCTTTCACTTTGTAGGGAGATAGAAGACCGGAAAATGGAAGCAGAATAGCTGAAGAGTAAATATAAGACCGGATTTTATGTAGTCGAATCAAATGGTCGGGATTTTCGGTTTGAGTTTGTTTTCAAAAAGAATCAACAACTAAGAGTATATAATCTATTTGAGACCGTTAATGGTCGTAAGAAACTCACCTTGATGGATCTGCTTTATTTCATTATGGAAGACTATGATTAGAAATAATAAAGGTTTACTACAGATTGATAAAAGAGAAAGTGGTTCTATGATTACAAGAGATAAATTTTTAGAAAGAATCAATCAAGAGGGATTTTCATTTAGCATTGAAATCCCGCGCAGAATTTTTTGGGATTTTAAATCATTAGTTTTTAGAAGAAGAATTTCGGAAGAAGACCTCTATCAGATGTTTTATAACTATTGTCGGGAGTTAGAAAACTGTCTGAGAGAATCCGGGGAGGAACGCCGATTGCTCTTCAATAAATTTCCAGTTAGCCCTATTCATGATAAATATAAAACGGAATTTGATACAACGGCACCAAACGGCCGTACTTTTCGTTTTGAGTTTGTCTTCGGTAATGACAATCGCTTAAAAGTGTATAATATCGTTGAAACCGTTAATGGTCGTAAGAAAAACAAACCTATGGAAATTGTTAAGGATATAGTCGATTCCTTATAAGGAATACTTATTTCAGAACAAAAAACAAGGTATTTATACTTAGGCTAAAGCCTAGATAACTAGCCAGCGCTAAATGACGCTGGTTTTCTCTTTGTTAAAACCTTAAAGTTTTTGATTCGTCATAAACCTCTTAAAGAGGGAGTTGTTTTACTTGCTACCATCCCTAAAGGAATTTACTCCAATCCATCTAATATTTAGTGGATGATGGTCTTCTCCATCCTTCTTTGAATCTCTATAACAAGGACTAGGGTAGAGGGGCTAAACATTTCTTCTCCATCTTTTATCTGAGGCAGATCTACCTCCCATATATCTTAGCTAGCTTCCTTAAAACGTGAGCAGTTCCTTATTGAAATTCGGTCTTGTGTTTGAAAATAAAAAATGGCTTGGAACCATTCTAAGAGGAATATTATTAGTTAGCTATTTCTGCTTGATTCCATTTGCCTAGTGACTTTGATGAATGAGTTTAACAAAGCTGCAAATAGGCTCGTGTTCCTTTGCTTGTTCGCTCTGACTTTTTTAATGTTGCGACTAATTGCAATCATCACAGTTGCAATAGTTTTATTAAACCGATCTTTCCTGTTTGATTGCTTAACAGCTAGTAGTTATCGAAGTACGGTCGGGAAATAGACAAAAAATAAAAGGACTCTATTTTGCGAATAGAGTCCTTTTGATTAAGTAGGAGTTGAAGTAAGTTTTTAATAAGTCACCACATTAATCTCACCCTTGTCGTACTCAGCGATAAAGATGTCATCGACAGTTTCAAATCCTTTTTTATTCAGCTCGGTCATAAGCCATTCTTCGGTTTTACCGATAGTTTCTAAAATCTCCACTTGGACCACACCATCAGTAATGATTGGATACTTGGGATTTTCATCCCCCATTCGGACAATAATGAGTTGACCATTTTGCTCAATAACTGCTCTTTTAACTTCTTTCAGTTGGAAAATCCCTTGAGAGCGCAATTTAAGAGCGACGTCAGAAGCAGAAAGGCCTTTTGAGCGACAAGCTTCTGGATCTAATTTCCCGTTTTTAATGATAATGGTTGGTTTTCCATCAATTAGATGCTTAATGAAGGAAACGTTGGTATTGAGCCATTTGAGTGACAAAATCAAGATGGTCCAGATAATGAGGATGACGGCATATTGAAGGATGGTAATCGAGCTATTGTAGATGACCCCACCGATGATACCACCAAGAACAAAGTTTTGAACTTGGTCTGTTGCAGAACTAGGGGCTAGATTTCCTTTACCGGTCATATTAATAACAAAAACTAGGGAAACAAGCCCTAAAGCCAACTTAATTGCAATTGTGATAAAAAAGTCCATTATTTTTCTACCTCCACCAGTTCTACATCTGATTTATATAAGTCCAATTTTTCAAGTAAATAGCTATCTGGGTCAGTTCCGCTAATCGCACGATAGAATTGCTTGTCTACCTTGATAATAGCTCCATCGGTCGTCGCTGAAGTATTGACATAGACACCTTCCTTTTCAACGCCTAACTCTTTTGAAACGACTTCGATAAAGTGTAGGGAAGAGCGAAATTGATTGTCGTTGGACTGGTTGTTTTGGAAATTTGAAATACCAATCAAAACAAAGGCCACTAGGATTAAGACAGAAATGATTGATAATTCACGGAACTTACTTCCTCGTTTATCCTTATATGCCTTAAAGGCGAAAAAAGCCGTTACCAACACTAAGAGAATGGACATGATCACCATGATCCAATTTTGTTGGCTAATCTGACTCAATACATAATCATATGAATAGAATTTCATAAAAATTCCTCACTTATTTTTTATTCAAGGTATTATAAATGATTTTAATCCATATTTCAATAATTAAAAGTGAATTTCTCATTTTTTTAGGGTATATATTGTACATTAAATGTTGAAGAATGGCAGTAGAAGTTTTCTATCTAATCGAAATTTGGTACACTAGAGCTATGAAGATAGAAGATACTATTAAAAAAGCGATCATTTTAGGGGCTATAGGAGGGATTGGCCGGCAGCTAGCGAAAGAACTGGCAAGAAGGCTGGATTATCTGGTCTTAGTGGGTCGAGATGCTGATAAACTCTCCCAAGTCCAAGAGGAACTAACTGGGAGCAAGGCGCAACTGTCAATCCTAACATTAGATATGCTAGATCAAATGGCTCTAGAAGCTTTTGTAGAGAACCTAGATGCAGATCTTCTCGTCAATTGTGCGGGATTAGCCTATTTTTCCCGTGGGAGTGACCTTGATTCAGCCAGTGAGCAAGACCTCTGGCAAGTCAATTACCATTCTCCGGTCCACCTAATCAAGAAGTTAGTGCAGAAAAATCAGAAGATCCAGCTGGTCCAGCTGTCATCTCTGGCTGCCCTTTATCCTCATCCCTATCTAGCAGCCTACAGTTCCAGCAAGGCTGCCTTGCAGACCTACACTCTTGCTCTCCAGGAGGAACTAAGTCAATTAGATTCTCCGGTCCAGCTAGGTCTCTATATTCTTGGACCAGTCCAAACAGGTATTTTTCCTCCTAAACTAGTAGAAGCATTGGGAGGAAGTCGCTTGCAGATGAAGCCTGAGAAAGTCGCTCAGCAGTTGATTCGATTCATAGAAAGAGATACTTCCTATGCTGTTATCGGCCTTCGCTATCGCTTGCTCGTTTTGCTAGGTCGTCTGCTTCCTCAAAGATGGATCATTCGTCTCCTTGCAAGGTATTTACGAAAGGGACTTAATAGATGAAATTTATATTTATATTTTTAGGCCTTGCTTATCTTCTCTTATTTCTCATCCGTTGGTTGCTGTCCTTCATTTATTATAAAAAAGGCCTGTCTCATATTGCGGACTTCCCAGAAGAGCTTTTTACTGTGGTCCAACCCATCCTCTCTGGGGATCCTCGTTTAGCGAATGATTTGCGGGCCAATCTCCAGCAAACAGAAGCAGTGGAATTCTACTGGTTGATCGACCAGTCTGATACAGAAGCCCAGCAAGTAGCAAATCAGATTTGCCAAGATGCTTCCTTTGCCCAACGCATTCGAATCTTTCTCATTGAAGATGTCCCTCAAGGGATTAATCCCAAGAGTTACAAGATTGAGCAGGTTGTAGAGGAGCTGACTCGGCCTTATCTGATTGTTTTGGACGATGATAGTGTGATCGATTTTTCTAAGATGGGGGAGCTGACTGCCTATCTGGGTCAAGAGGTCATTCTGACAGGTATTCCCTATAACCAGGAGAGAAGCAATTTCTGGTCCAAGCTGGTCGCAGCATTTGTAAATGGCAATTCTTTTATTACTTATTTTACCATGGCAGAAGTTGAGGCGAATCACTCCATCAACGGGATGTTCTATATCCTACCGCTAGAACTTGCAAAAGACCAGGGGCTTTTCACAGCAATTAAGGATTATCTATGTGATGATTTAGCCGTGGCAGATTTTTTAAGGAGTAAAGGAGTATCCATTATCCAAACACGGGTCACCTGTAATGTTCGAACCACTATCAAGGACGTCAAGCAATATCTGCTCCAGACGAAGCGTTGGCTTCTCTTTAGCTCTATCTATCTCAAAGAACACCTGGACTGGAAGGTCTTTTTCCTCATAGGTTTACCGAGTTTTCTGCCTCTTCCAGCTTTGATCCTAAGTCTTTTTTTAGGGTGGCCTTACCTTCTTCTAGTCTTGGGCTTACTGGTATTCAAGGCAGTATGGATGCTCCTCTATCGACAAAACATTCTATCTAATCGCCTACACTTGGATGAAGTCATCTACGAAGTGCTGAATGATCTCCTGCTTCCTTGGCTGTTTATCTATGTTCTAATGACTCCACCTGTGATAAATTGGCGGGGACGGAAGATTCGTGTGACGGACGGAAAGATTCGTTATGAGTAAGATGAAGTCCTATCTTGATCGCTTGTCTGCCTTATCTCTTGATCAGACCATGCTAAACTCTAATCGCTTGGTTCTCTTTCTTAGTGGGAGCAGTGATGTCACTTGTGCCGGGCTGACAGCTGGGCAGCTAGACCTCCTTCATGCGATTTGTCCATCCGGCTATACAGTAGTAGCCAGCAATTTTCCCTTCAATCAAGATTTTGAACATATACAGTTTCCTCAAGTATCCCTCTTGTCAGCTTCTGCATCCAATATCATTTACTATTGGCATACGATTTTGAACCCTGGTTTCCAAAAGCTGTTACAGAAGCACTTGTCTCCCTTGTTGGAAGCGCAGGAAGTGGTTCTTGTTTGTAAGAGTTCAGGGGTCAATATGCTGACCCAGTGGCTCAGAAGTTTAGGGAATCAGGTCTCCCTTCCAAGATTGCGTGTGATAGCGCTTGGCCCGGTCTCCCAGCTTCTCTTACGTCAAAAGGAGCTAGAACTACTGGTCATCAAAGGAAAGAAAGATCCTTATTCACGTATCCTGGATCACCACTCAGCGGATATTCAAGTGGATACGGATCATTATAGCTATGAATACAGAGAAGATGTGAAAGGAATCATCTATGACTGGATTAGAAAAAGTGATAAAAATTGATGTAATAAGCGTTCCCTTTAGTGGCCATTTATTTCCAACCTTGACTCTGGTGAAGCCCTTGCTGGAAGATCCTCGTTTTCATATCCGTGTCATTACAGGTTTTCAGAAAAAGGCATTGGTTGAGAAGATTGGTTTTGACTGCCTTGCCTTGTTTCCTGACCGACCGACAGTGATGGAAGATATAGCCAATACAGCCAAGCAAGCAAATCTATTGATCATGTACCAACAATTAATGGACAATAGCAGACTGGTCCCTGAAATTTTTGACGAAATAAATCGAATTTGGGACTCTGAGGGAAGACCAGACTTGGTTATTGCAGATTTTGTAGCAGTTCCTGCTGGAGTTTTAGCATATGGTTTGGGTATTCCCTGGATTACGACCATTCCAAGTCCAGTAGCGATTGAAAGTCGCACGACAACCCCTGCTTATCTAGGTGGCTGGAAACCGCATCAGGGAATCTTCTACAAGTGGAGAGATGCACTGGGTAGGCAAGTCATCCGTCTGGCAAAGAAAGTTGGACTTGCGCTGGTTAAGAAGAATCTCGATAGCCTAGAGAATTTCAAATTGTACCGTGAAGATGGGACAGAAGCCATCTATTCTCCCTATTCAATCTTGGCTCTGGGCATGAAAGAGTTGGAGTTTCGAGATGATTTTCCATCCCAGCTTAAATGGGTTGGTTATCGCTGTTTATCTTTTGATCGGCTTCCTCAAGAGCAGAAACAGTATTTTACGAGTTCTAAAAAGCGGGTCCTCGTCACTTGCGGCACTCATTTAAAATGGGAAAAAGAGCGGATGGTGGAGTTGGCAAGGCTTTTGAGCCAAGAATATCCTGACTATGTATTTTACGTAACCCTAGGCGACCCTAGTGGTTTGGAGCATCCACCAAGGATGTTGTCGGAAAATCTTCTGATCTTTGATTACCTCCCTTATTCAGATGTTCTGGATCAAATGGACTTTGCCATTCATCATGCAGGTGCAGGGATCCTGATGGGCTGTATCGAGCAGGGCATTCCAAGTCTGATTTTGCCCCAGGACTATGACCAGTTTGACAATGCGGTTCGGGCTGAGTTATTCCAAATAGGATTGGTCTCTCGTAAAAAAACAGATTCCGAAGTTTTGCGCTTATTTAATGAATTGGTTTCTCGGGAAGATTGGTCGCACCTAAAGGCTCTGGCTCAGAAAAGCAAAGCCTATCAGCCAACACAGATTCTTTATCAAGAAATAGAGAGACTCTTGACAGTGACCTTATAGAAGAAGTGGAGAGGGAGACTCCTGTTTGCTCTCTTCTAAAGACTTTCTATTATTGAACATAAAAAAAACTAGAGTTTAGACTCTAGTCTTTTTGTTTTTGATGGGTGATGTTTTTACCCCAGGTGACGATATTTTCATTCTTATTGAGGATGCGTTTGATGTTGTCCTTGTGGCGGATGATAATCAAGGACGAAAGTGCGAGGACGATAATGGTAAAGATGATATCGTAGCTTGGGAGGATCCAACCAGTCAGTGGGAGGATGAGGACTCCGATACTTGCCAAAATTGCGACTGTCACACTTGAAAAAGAAATCATGCTAGTTAAATAGAGGCTAGCAAAGAAATATATAGCTAAGATTAATAGAAAGAGAGGTGAGAAGCCGATGAGGACTCCTGCACTGGTCGCGACTGCCTTCCCTCCTTTAAAGCCTGCAAAAATTGGGAAGGTATGACCAAGGACTGCGAGAAGACCAAAGACCATTGGCGAAATCCCTGTAACCCCAAAAATAGTCGGCAATAAAACAGCCAAGGTTCCTTTGAGGAAATCAACTGCAAAGACGACAAGACCTGCCTTCGTCCCTAAGATACGGAAGGTATTGGTGGTCCCTGTATTTCCAGAACCGTGTTCGCGTAGATTGATGTTAAAGAAGGCTTTCCCAATCCACAAACCAGAAGGGATAGAACCTAATAAGTATGCTAATACGAGTAAAAGAATTGTTTTCATCATAGTTTCATTATATCAAAATTGCTTTGAATGAAAAAGAAAATTTCGTCCATAATTGTCACATCGGATAGTCGGTTTAAGCTAATCGTGCTTAAATGGGCTAATTAAAGGGAGAGAATAAAGAAAAATTTTGCAAAATTTCCTAAAAAACTGTAATATAGAAAAGATGAACAAACAGGAGGTTCCTTGTGTCTAAAAAGGAAATCAACATTAATAATTATAATGACGATGCCATTCAGGTACTAGAAGGGTTGGATGCGGTCCGTAAACGTCCAGGGATGTATATCGGATCGACAGATGGAAATGGTCTCCACCATTTGGTCTGGGAAATTGTCGACAATGCGGTCGATGAAGCCCTATCTGGTTTTGGTTCTCAAATTGACGTTACGATTAACAAAGACGGTTCCCTAACTGTAGCGGACCAAGGTCGGGGGATGCCGACAGGGATGCATGCCATGGGTAAACCAACCGTTGAGGTCATCTTTACGATCCTCCACGCTGGAGGGAAGTTTGGTCAAGGGGGGTATAAGACCTCTGGTGGTCTCCACGGAGTGGGATCTTCGGTCGTAAACGCCCTCTCTAGCTGGCTTGAGGTTGAGATTACCCGTGATGGAGCAGTCTACAAGCAACGCTTTGAAGATGGTGGGAAACCAGTTACCACTCTTGAGAAGATAGGAACGGCTCCTAAGTCTAAGACTGGGACCAAGGTTACCTTCATGCCGGATCCAACCATCTTCTCAACGACCGATTTCAAGTTTAATACCATTGCGGAACGGATCAAGGAGTCGGCTTTCTTGCTCAAGGATGTGACGCTGACGTTGACAGATCTCCGTAAGGAAGAAGACAACTACGTCGCCTTCCATTACGAGAATGGGGTCCAGGATTTCGTTGAGTACTTAAATGAAGATAAGGAAACCTTGACGCCGGTTCTCTACTTTAATGGAGAATCAGAAGGATTCCAAGTAGAAGTCGCTCTCCAGTACAATGATGGCTATTCCGACAATATCTTGTCATTCGTCAATAATGTCCGGACCAAAGATGGGGGAACCCACGAAACTGGACTCAAGACAGCCATTACCAAGGCCATGAACGACTATGCAAGAAAAACAGGACTTCTCAAAGAAAAAGACAAGAACCTAGAAGGATCCGACTACCGGGAAGGTCTTTCAGCTGTTCTTTCTATTTTGGTTCCAGAAGCCCATTTGCAGTTCGAAGGGCAGACCAAGGACAAACTAGGAAGTCCACTTGCACGACCAGTCGTCGACGGGATTGTCGCTGATAAGTTGACCTTCTTCCTCATGGAAAATGGGGAATTAGCTTCCAATCTGATTCGCAAGGCCATCAAGGCTCGGGATGCGCGTGAAGCAGCTCGGAAGGCGCGTGATGAGAGTCGTAATGGAAAGAAGAATAAGAAGGATAAGGGACTTTTATCTGGTAAATTGACCCCGGCCCAGTCCAAGAATGCTGCTAAGAATGAACTCTATCTGGTCGAAGGAGACTCAGCTGGTGGATCGGCCAAGCAAGGTCGAGACCGTAAGTTCCAGGCCATCCTTCCACTTCGAGGGAAGGTTCTCAATACTGAGAAGGCCAACATGAGCGATATCCTCAAAAACGAGGAAATCAACACCATGATTTACACCATCGGTGCTGGAGTTGGGGCTGACTTTACGATTGAAGATGCCAACTATGACAAGATTATCATCATGACCGATGCGGATACGGATGGTGCTCACATTCAGACCTTACTCCTAACTTTCTTCTATCGCTATATGCGTCCCTTGGTCGAAGCAGGACGTGTCTATATCGCCATGCCTCCTCTTTACAAGATGTCTAAAGGCAAAGGGAAGAAAGAAGAAGTGGCTTATGCCTGGACAGACAGTGAATTGGAGGACCTACGCCGGACCTTTGGTCGTGGGGCAACCCTCCAACGTTACAAAGGGTTGGGAGAGATGAATGCGGATCAGCTTTGGGAAACAACTATGAACCCAGAAACCCGCACCTTGATCCGTGTCACCATTGATGATCTAGCGCGTGCAGAACGCCGTGTCTCAGTCCTAATGGGCGATAAGGCAGCTCCACGCCGCCAATGGATCGAAGATAACGTTAAGTTTACCTTGGAAGAAACGACAGCGTTTTAAGGAGTGTGAGTGGTGATTAAGAATGATTTGGCTTATTTTGGTTATATTGGTTATATTTTCTTAGTTTCTTTACCATCTGTCTTTCTTGCATTCTACATGAATCGTCGAACAATCAGACTGATAGGCTTGTATGTGCCGATAGTCTTTACGCTATGCATGCTAAAGGTACTAGAATCCAATATTAGTGACCCAGAATATGGTTCTTTTGAGGCGTTCATTCTCATGATTTTATATGGCTTTCCCTTGATAATAGGAGCCTTAGTCTACACACTGATTCGTCTGTGCTTTGTTTATAAGAAAAATCTGCGGAAGGGACTTTTGATTTTCCTATCCTATCTTATAGGTCCTCTTCTGAGCTTGTATGTGGTAATGCTATTTCAGCTCCATCAGTTCATGTTTGTAGTCATTATTCTGATGATTCTGGTTTCCTATCTGCCACCTCTTTATCTCTATTATTTTGAGCAAGATCAGTAGGCTACGGGACGCTTCCTTAATAATATCTTATCGTTGATTGTATAGAAAGTTCAGAAGTGATCAATAGTTTACTGCTCTAACCTGTTAAAAAATATCCAACACCTTTAAGTGATGAAGGAGTAAAAGATGAGAACTGATACAGAAATGATGAATCTGATTTTGCAAATAGGTGAATCCCTGCGAGTGGAAGCAGTAGCCTTATCCGGCTCGCGGATCAATTCACAGACCCAAGAAGATGAGTTCCAAGATTATGATGTGGTCTATATTGTTGAGAATCTGAACGACTTGTTATCTGATTTATCTTGGCTAGACCAGTTTGGAACGCGTCTGATTGAACAGCACAATGTCCTTGGACACCGTCGTCTGTATCTCATGCTTTTTGAAGATGGCAATCGCATCGACTTGACACTCTGTCCTAAAGAACATATCCAAGAGTGGGTGGACAGCGAGGCAGGTTTCAGAGTGCTAAAAGACGAAAATGGTTTGTTTGAAGCCTATCAGCCTAATGCCAAGCGCTACTGGATCGCTCCACCTTCCGAAGAGGAATTTGCAGCATCCTGCAATGAATTTTGGTGGGTATCGGCTTATGTCGTCAAAGGGATACGAAGAAATCAGCTCCTCTATGCGACCGACCACCTCTATGGCATTTGCCAGCAAGAACTCCTCAAGATACTAGCTTGGCAGGTAGCAAGTGATAAGGGAATAGTTGATATCGGAAAGAACTACAAGTACCTTTTTCACTATTTGCCTGCTGAGCTGGAGAAGGATTTCTCAGCACTTCTTGATCTATCTAGTCTAGAGAGAATCAGCCAATCCTTATTTGCTACCATGAAGTTATTCGATGGTGAAGCGCAAGAATTAGCCCAAAAGATGGAATTTGCCTATGATCAGGAAGTGGCTGAGAAGATGATGATTTATGCTGAGAAAAATCTGTCGAATCATTGATTCAATCAACTATTTTAAACATCTTAAACTACAGAAAGAAGTCTTTGGTTACTTGAAGTGACTGAATTCCTTTTTCTAAAAATCTATTCAACATTCTTTGAAAGGAGTTGAACACGCCCTAAATACTGTGTGAAACTCTTGATTCTAACATTTAACTACGTATTAAAAACTACAGAAAGGATCGTTTGGTTACTTGTAGTAACTGAACACGGGACTAATTTCTTAGGAAAAAAGATAAATCGCTTTGGGTTCATGGAACCCTGCATCAATTTCCTATTTTTCTACAGAAATTTTCGGCAAGCCGTAACGTCCCTTTGTATCTTATATGAGTAATATCCAAAATATGTCCTTAGAGGACATCATGGGAGAGCGCTTTGGTCGCTACTCCAAATACATTATTCAAGAACGGGCTCTTCCTGATATTCGGGATGGCTTGAAACCTGTTCAGCGGCGGATCCTTTATTCTATGAATAAGGATGGCAATACCCATGACAAGGGGTACCGCAAGTCGGCCAAGTCTGTCGGAAATATCATGGGGAATTTCCACCCTCACGGGGATAGTTCGATCTATGATGCCATGGTCCGCATGTCTCAAGACTGGAAGAATCGTGAGATTCTTGTTGAGATGCACGGTAACAATGGTTCTATGGACGGTGATCCACCGGCTGCCATGCGTTATACGGAAGCCCGTCTATCTGAAATTGCTGGTTATCTCCTTCAAGATATCGAAAAGAACACAGTGCCATTTGCCTGGAACTTTGACGATACAGAAAAAGAGCCAACTGTTTTGCCTGCAGCCTTTCCAAACCTCTTGGTCAATGGGGCTACAGGGATTTCAGCTGGTTATGCGACAGATATTCCGCCCCATAACCTTGCTGAAGTCATCGATGCGGTGGTCTACATGATCGACCATCCTTCTGCTAAGGTAGACAAACTCATGGAGTTTCTTCCTGGACCTGATTTCCCGACCGGTGCCATTATCCAAGGGCGCGATGAGATTAAGAAAGCCTATGAAACTGGTAAGGGACGGGTGGTTGTCCGCTCTAAGACAGAGATCGAGCAGCTCAAAGGTGGCAAGCAGCAAATCGTCGTCACTGAGATTCCTTATGAGATCAACAAGGCCGTCTTGGTCAAGAAGATCGACGATGTTCGTGTCAATAACAAGGTGGCCGGTATTGCAGAAGTTCGGGATGAGTCTGACCGGGATGGTCTTCGCATTGCCATTGAGTTGAAGAAAGATGCCAATGCAGATCTAATCTTGAACTACTTGTTCAAGTACACAGATTTACAGGTCAACTACAACTTCAATATGGTGGCAATTGACAACTATACCCCTCGTCAAGTTGGGATTCTACCGATTTTATCAAGCTACATTGCTCACCGTCGAGATATCATTGTCGCTCGCTCTCGCTTTGACAAGGAAAAGGCCGAACGACGCCTCCACATTGTAGAGGGATTGATCCGCGTCATCTCCATCCTTGATGAAGTCATCGCCTTAATCCGTGCTTCTGATAACAAGGCAGATGCTAAGGAAAACCTTAAGATCAGCTATGATTTCACAGAAGAGCAAGCAGAAGCCATTGTCACCTTGCAATTGTACCGTTTGACCAATACAGATATCGTCACCTTGGAAGAAGAGCATGCTAACCTCAAGGAGCAAATCGCGACCTTGGCTGCTATCATAGGGGATGAACGGACCATGTTCAATCTCATGAAGAAGGAATTGCGTGAAGTCAAGAAGCTCTTTGGCAATCCGCGTCGTAGTGAGCTACAAGACACTGCTAAAACAATTGAGATTGATACAGCCAGCCTCATTGTCGAAGAAGAAACCTACGTTAGCGTGACCCGTGCTGGTTATATCAAACGGACCTCTCCTCGTTCTTTCAATGCATCTACAGTGGAGGAAGTAGGTAAGCGGGACGACGATGAATTGATTTTCGTAGAGCCTGCTAAGACTACCCAGCATCTCTTGCTCTTTACCAACTTAGGAAATGCCATTTATCGACCTGTTCATGAATTAGCAGATACCAAGTGGAAGGACATCGGCGAACACCTCAGTCAGACCTTGACCAATTTTGAGCAGGAAGAAGAAATACTTTTTGCGGAGATTGTGGATCAGTTTGAGGGTGTGACCTACTTTGCAGCTACCCAACAAGGACAAATCAAGCGCTTTGAACGCAAGGAATTGAGCCCATGGCGGACCTACCGCTCCAAATCAACGAAGTACGCTAAGCTGAAAGACCAAGAGGACCGTATCGTAGCGGTTGCACCAGTTGTCCTCGAGGACATCATGATCATTACCCAAAATGGCTATGGTCTGCGCTTCAATATTGAAGAGGTGCCAGTAGTTGGGGCTAAAGCAGCAGGAGTCAAAGCTATTAACCTGAAAGATGGAGATCAAGTGATAGCTGTCTTTAAGTCAACGACTCCAAGCATGTACATTCTGACCCAGCGAGGCAGTTTGAAACGGATGTCCCAGGACGATATTCCAGTGACCAGCCGGGCTAAACGCGGACTTCAAGTCTTACGTGAATTGAAGTCTAAACCACACCGCGTCTTCAAGGCAGGTCCAGTCTTCACGGACCAAGTTGATTTTGATCTCTTCACGAGCCAGGAAGAAGTAGCAGAGCAGGATCAAATCCTTCAGATTACCTCCACTACAGGTCAGGTGACAGAAGTGGATGTTACCCAACTCAACTTATCAGAACGAACTAGCAATGGTTCCTTTGTCAATGATCAAATTTCTGATCAAGAAGTCTTTACTGCTAGAATCGAATAAAAACAAAATTAGCCAGTTTATGGCTAATTTTGTTTGCTCGATAAATTTTCTGAAAATTGCAAATTTCACTTGAAATTCTCATGAAATGGTGTAAAATAGAGTACATGAATAAAGTCATCCTTTGTGGTGGCTCTTGCTATTTAGCAAGTCTTGAATGGAAGAAGGATAACAGACATGACAGTATCACTTGATTGGGAAAATCTTGGATTTTCTTATATGAAATTACCTTACCGCTATATCGCCTATTACCGCAATGGTGCTTGGGAAAAAGGAGAACTATCCGAAGATGCTACACTTCATATTTCGGAATCTTCTCCAAGTTTGCACTATGGACAGCAAGCTTTCGAGGGGCTGAAAGCTTACCGTACAAAAGATGGCAGTATTCAATTGTTCCGTCCAGATGAAAATGCCAAACGCCTGCAACGGACTGCTGATCGTCTTTTGATGCCTCAAGTTCCAACGGATATGTTTGTTGAAGCTTGTAAAGCAGTAGTGCGTGCCAATGAAGAATATGTCCCACCGTATGGAACAGGTGGAACCCTCTATCTTCGTCCGCTTTTGATTGGAGTCGGAGATATCATTGGAGTGAAGCCAGCAGAAGAATACATCTTTACGATCTTTGCTATGCCAGTAGGAAACTACTTCAAGGGCGGCTTGGTTCCAACCAACTTCTTAATCCAAGACGAATATGACCGGGCAGCTCCTCATGGGACGGGTGCAGCGAAAGTCGGTGGAAACTATGCCGCTAGCCTCTTACCTGGTAAATTAGCTAAGTCTCGGAACTTCTCAGACGTGATTTACTTGGATCCAGCGACCCACACCAAGATTGAAGAAGTGGGATCTGCTAACTTCTTTGGGATCACAGCTGATAATGAGTTTGTGACTCCACTTAGCCCATCAATTCTGCCATCTATTACCAAGTATTCCTTGCTCTATCTTGCTGAGCATCGTCTTGGTTTGAAACCAATCGAAGGTGATGTCCCAATCGATAATTTAGACCGATTTGTCGAAGCAGGGGCTTGTGGAACTGCTGCCGTTATTTCACCAATCGGGGGAGTTCAGCACGGAGATAACTTCCATGTCTTCTATTCAGAAACAGAAGTAGGACCAATTACCCGCAAGCTTTATGATGAATTAACGGGCATCCAGTTTGGTGATATAGAAGCACCAGAAGGATGGATCTTCAAGGTAACTGAATAAATCAATCATAAGAGGGGGGACTCCCTCTTTTTTTCATAGGAATAAATACTAGCAAAATAAAATAATTTAATCATGAAACATTTTCGGCTTGCAAGCATGTGAAAATTTTTGTAAAATAAAGGGGTTGAAATGAGGTAGAAGAATGAGTAAAAAAGATAAAAAAATCGAAATTCAAATTGCAGATAGTAAAGTGGTTGTAGGTAAGGAAACCTTTGATGGCTACCAATTAACGATTGGGAAGAAGGCTATTGCTGAGATTGCTGATATGGGGGCTCAATTTGCCCTCGTAAAAAATGCATCTGTAGACAGTCTTTATAAATCCCTTGAAAAAGCAGTGGAAAGTGCCATCGAAAATTATAATTTGCACAAATAAGGGGTTGCATTTTAATAAAATCAATGGTATAATTGTGACTGTTGATTTGCTTGGAGAGATAGCGAAGAGGCTAAACGCGGCGGACTGTAAATCCGCTCCTTCGGGTTCGGGGGTTCGAATCCCTCTCTCTCCATTAGTGTTCATTGTGACGATGATAAAGTGACTAAGGTCAGCGCTCTTTTTGGGGTATAGCCAAGCGGTAAGGCAAGGGACTTTGACTCCCTCATGCGTTGGTTCGAATCCAGCTACCCCAGTTCTAGGTAATATCAGATAAGGTGGTAAAATATCTACTCAGGTATTTTATTTCTTTATATGAAGATGTCGTTGTAGATCATTTTGATTACGTTGCGAGTGCTTGCTTAGGAAAAATAATTATAAGTATGTCAAGTTTAGAAAACTTGATTGTTGGAGGATTTTTTAGATGAATGAATTTGAAGATTTGCTAAACAGTGTTAGCCAAGTTGAGCCAGGTGATGTTGTTACTGCTGAAGTTTTGACAGTTGACGCTACACAAGCTAACGTTGCAATCTCTGGAACTGGTGTCGAAGGTGTCTTGACTCTTCGCGAATTGACAAACGATCGTGATGCGGACATCAACGACTTGGTAAAACCAGGTGAAACACTTGAATTGCTTGTTCTTCGTCAAGTAGTTGGTAAAGATACTGATACAGTAACTTACCTTGTATCTAAAAAACGTTTGGAAGCTCGCAAAGCATGGGACAAATTGGTCGGACGTGAAGAAGAAGTTGTTACTGTTAAAGGAACTCGCGCTGTTAAGGGCGGACTTTCAGTAGAATTTGAAGGACTTCGTGGATTTATTCCAGCTTCAATGCTTGATACTCGTTTTGTACGTAACACTGAACGTTTCGTAGGTCAAGAATTTGATGCTAAAATCAAAGAAGTTGACGCAAAAGAAAACCGCTTCATCCTTTCTCGTCGTGAAGTTGTTGAAGCTGCATCAGCTGCAGCTCGCGCTGAAGTATTCGGTAAATTGAACGTTGGTGACGTTGTAACTGGTAAAGTTGCTCGTATCACTAGCTTCGGTGCTTTCATCGACCTTGGTGGTGTTGATGGATTGGTTCACTTGACTGAATTGTCACACGAACGCAACGTTTCACCTAAATCAGTCGTAACTGTTGGTGAAGAAATCGAAGTGAAAGTTCTTGACTTGAACGAAGAAGAAGGTCGCGTATCACTTTCATTGAAAGCTACAACACCTGGACCATGGGATGGCGTTGAACAAAAATTGGCTGCTGGTGATGTCATCGAAGGTACTGTTAAACGTTTGACTGACTTCGGTGCATTCGTTGAAGTATTACCAGGTATCGATGGACTTGTACACATCTCACAAATTTCACACAAACGTGTTGAAAATCCAAAAGATGTGCTTAAAGTTGGACAAGAAGTAACTGTTAAAGTTCTTGAAGTAAATGCTGCTGATGAACGTGTATCACTTTCTATTAAAGCTCTTGAAGAACGTCCAGCTCAAGAAGAAGGCGAAAAACAAGAAAAACGTCAACAACGTCCACGTCGTCCAAAACAAGAAAAACGTGACTTTGAACTTCCAGAAACTCAAACTGGATTCTCAATGGCTGACTTGTTTGGCGATATCGAATTGTAATATTCAAAAAGCTTACCTCTCGGTAAGCTTTTTTTACTTGTAAAATTCTCGAGAATTTGATATACTATAACAGTTGCCACCCTTAGTGTAATGGATATCACGTAAGATTCCGGTTCTTGAGATGGGGGTTCGATTCCCTCAGGGTGGATAAGGATAGGAGAGCGGAGAGGCTCTCTTTTTTTGTATCTGGATAGGAAAGATACCTGTGAATTTTTAAGAGCAGTATCGAACTCTCAGTGCCCTTTTCGATGATATCAAGAAAACACCATGTCCTAAGACATGGTGTTTCATTATTTGTTTAGTTTTTAGAAGCTGCTTGGAATTCTGGGTTCTTCCATGCTTCGTCGATAATTGCTTGCAATTCTTTTGCAGAAGCTTGCATTTTTTGTGTTTCAGCGTCGTTCAATGGGATGTTTACTGGACGAACGATACCGTGTGCACCAACGATCGCTGGTTGACCGATAAAGACGTTCTCAACTCCGTATTGACCTTCTTGGAAGACTGAAAGTGGAAGTACTGCATTTTCATCATCAAGGATAGCACGAGTGATACGAGCAAGGGCAACGGCGATACCGTAGTAAGTAGCACCTTTCTTGTTGATGATTGAGTAAGCAGCATCACGTACAGAGATGAAGAGATCTACAAGGTCAGCTTCGTTCAAGTCACGGTTTGCTTGCAACCATTGTTCCAATTTCACACCGGCAACGTTAGCATGTGACCAAACAGCGAACTCTGAGTCTCCGTGTTCACCCATGATGTAGGCGTGAACCGAACGTGCATCAACACCGATAGTTTCAGCAAGAGCTTGACGGAAACGAGCTGAGTCAAGAGAAGTACCAGAACCGATAACGCGTTCTTTAGGGAAACCTGAGAATTTCCAAGTAGAGTATGTCAAGACGTCAACTGGGTTAGCAGCTACAAGGAAGATACCGTCAAATCCTGAAGCAACAACTTGCTCAACGATTGATTTGTTGATGGCAAGGTTTTTTCCAACGAGGTCAAGACGAGTTTCACCTGGTTTTTGAGGAGCACCAGCAGTAATAACAACGAGGTCAGCATCCGCACAATCTTCGTACTTAGCAGCATAAATCTTCTTAGGAGAAGTGAAGGCAAGAGCGTGGCTAAGGTCTTCAGCATCACCAACCGCTTTTTCAAACAATTGAGGGATTTCAATGATACCTAATTCTTGTGCGATTCCTTGAGTAACGAGTGCGAAAGCATATGATGAACCTACAGCGCCGTCACCAACAAGGATAACTTTTTTATGTTGTTTAGTTAATGTCATTATTCTAAACGTCTCCTTCTATTTTTTTGGGTTTTCCCATTCGCATTTATTCTACCACTTTTACAATTCTTTGTCACGGTTTTACGCTTAATTTAGACGATGTAAACGTTTTTACTCTTGTGTTCCGAAGGAGAAAAAAAGCACTAAATGTGTTATAATAGTATGGTGAATTAATTAAAGAGAGGCATTGTTTTAATGCAGGATAATAACTTAGTTGATGTTAATTTAACATCGGAAATGAAGACCAGTTTTATCGATTACGCTATGAGTGTTATCGTGGCTCGGGCTCTTCCTGACGTTCGAGATGGTTTAAAACCAGTTCATCGTCGAATCCTATATGGAATGAATGAACTTGGTGTTACGCCAGATAAACCACATAAGAAATCTGCCCGTATTACTGGGGATGTTATGGGTAAATACCATCCGCATGGGGACTCCTCTATTTATGAGGCTATGGTTCGAATGGCTCAATGGTGGAGTTATCGTTACATGCTTGTAGATGGGCATGGGAACTTTGGTTCTATGGATGGAGATGGAGCCGCTGCCCAACGGTATACAGAAGCTCGTATGAGCAAGATTGCTCTTGAAATGCTTCGTGATATCAACAAAAATACAGTTGATTTCACAGATAACTATGATGCCAGTGAAAGGGAACCAAACGTTCTTCCAGCTCGCTTCCCTAACTTGTTAGTCAATGGTGCGACAGGGATTGCGGTAGGGATGGCGACAAATATCCCGCCACACAACCTCGGTGAGTCTATTGATGCTGTCAAGTTAATGATGGACAATCCTGATGTGACAACGCGTGAGTTGATGGAAGTGCTTCCTGGACCAGATTTCCCTACTGGGGCCTTGGTCATGGGCAAATCAGGTATTCATAAGGCCTATGAAACAGGAAAGGGCTCAATTGTCTTACGTTCTCGCACGGAGATTGAAGAGACCAAAACAGGGCGCGAACGCATTGTCGTTACAGAATTCCCTTATATGGTCAATAAGACTAAAGTGCATGAACACATCGTTCGCTTGGTTCAAGAAAAACGGATTGATGGAATTACGGCAGTTCGGGATGAGTCCAACCGTGAAGGGGTTCGTTTCGTCATTGAAGTCCGTCGCGATGCATCAGCCAATGTTATCTTGAACAACCTCTTCAAGATGACCCAAATGCAGACCAACTTTGGTTTTAACATGTTGGCCATCCAAAACGGTGTCCCTAAGATTCTCTCTCTTCGTGAGATCCTAGGATCTTATATTGAGCACCAAAAAGAAGTAGTGACTCGTCGGACGATTTTTGATAAAGAGAAGGCGGAAGCTCGTGCTCATATCTTGGAAGGTCTCTTAATCGCTCTTGATCACATCGATGAAGTGATTAAAATCATCCGTAATAGCCAGACAGATGCAGAAGCTCAAGCTGAATTGATGAGTAAGTTTAAACTTTCTGAGCGTCAAAGTCAAGCTATCTTGGATATGCGTCTTCGTCGTTTGACTGGTTTGGAACGTGACAAGATTCAAAGCGAATACGATGATCTCATTGCTTTGATTGCTGATCTCGCTGACATTTTAGCCAAGCCAGAGCGTGTGGTCGCGATCATCAAGGAAGAGCTGGATGAAGTAAAACGCAAGTTTGGAGATCCACGTCGCACGGAGTTGATGGTGGGAGAAGTTCTTTCACTGGAAGACGAAGACTTGATTGAAGAGACCAATGTATTGATTACGCTGTCTAATAAAGGCTACATCAAACGCTTGGATCAGGATGAATTTACTGCTCAAAAACGTGGGGGACGTGGTGTTCAAGGTACAGGGGTCAAGGATGATGACTTTGTCCGTGAATTGGTTTCTACCAGTACCCATGATCGTTTGCTCTTCTTTACCAACAAGGGACGTGTTTATCGTCTCAAAGGCTATGAAATCCCTGAATACGGTCGTACAGCCAAGGGACTTCCGATTGTCAACTTGCTTAAGTTAGATGATGGAGAATCCATTCAGACCATTATTAACGTTGCTCAAGACCGTAGTGAAGACGCTTATCTCTTCTTTACAACCCGTTCAGGTTTGGTGAAACGGACTAGTGTAGCTGAGTTTGCCAATATTCGTCAAAATGGCTTGAAAGCTTTAAACCTCAAAGACGAGGATGAGCTGATCAATGTCTTCCTCACAGACGGAAATACGGACGTGATCATCGGGACTAAATTTGGTTATTCTGTCCGCTTCAAAGAGTCTGTGGTTCGGAACATGGGCCGTTCGGCAACTGGGGTTCGAGGTGTCAACCTTCGTCCAGGAGACCAAGTGGTCGGTGCAAGCGTCATTACAGATCAAGATGAAGTATTGATTATCACTGAAAAGGGATACGGTAAACGCACGCGTGCAGATGAGTATCCAACAAAAGGACGTGGTGGTAAAGGGATTAAAACTGCTAATGTAGCTGATAAAAATGGTCCTCTAGCTGGACTCATGACTGTCAAAGGAGATGAGGATTTGATGATTATCACCAATACAGGCGTCATGATTCGTACCAGCGTTGCCAATATTTCTCAAACTGGACGTTCGACCATGGGTGTGAAAGTTATGCGTCTGGATCAAGATGCCCAAATCGTAACCTTTACAACGGTTCAAGCTGACGAAAAAGATGAGTCAGAGACTGAAACTGAAAGTGAAGGGTAGGATAAAAAATGGCTTCAAGAAGAAGAAAAAAGAGGAAAACAAGCTTACGCAATCGCTTGATCAATATCTTTGCTACCTTGCTGATCCTTTTGTCTATCGCTCTGATCTTTAATGCTCCGATTCGGAACATGATCATGGTTTGGCATACCAATCAGTACCAGGTTAGCAAGGTATCGAAAAAGACTATCGATAAGAATAAAGATGCCAAGACTAGCTTTGATTTTAAAGAAGTCAAATCGCTTTCTACAGAATCTGTTATCAATGCCCAGTGGCAGGCGCAGAAGTTGCCTGTTATTGGGGGGATAGCCATTCCAGAATTGAAGATGAACCTTCCGATTTTTAAAGGCTTAGATAATGTGGGACTCTATTATGGGGCAGGTACCATGAAAGAGGACCAAGTTATGGGGCAAAGGAATTACTCCTTGGCTAGTCACCATGTCTTTGGTTTGACCGGGGCAAATGAAATGCTCTTTTCTCCATTAGAACATGCCAAAGCTGGAATGAAAATCTATATCACTGATAAGGATAAAGTCTATACCTATGTCATCAATTCTGTTGAAACAGTGACGCCAGATCGAGTCGATGTCATTGCAGATAGAGAAGGGGTAAATGAAATTACCTTGGTGACCTGTGAGGATGCTGCAGCAACTTATCGTACGATTGTAAAAGGTACTTTGGAAACTTCAGTAGATTACTCAAAAGCACCAAAAGATATACTAGAAGCTTTCACAGAATCTTATAATCAAATGCAATTATAATCAACGAAAAGAGAGTGGGACAGAAATCGGTAATTCGTTAGAATTCGATTTCGTCGTCCCACCTCCGCACAGTTGAGTAGGGCTGTAAAAGCTGATGAAATCAGCGTAGTAGAGCCCACTCAACCACTGCGTCTTGCTCGAAAATTTAAAGACAATTGAGAGGCTAGGACTTTTGTCCCAGCCTCTTTTTTTGTTAATTTTCTGCCAACTTGTAAGAGGATAGTCATAAAATGTTACCTGACTGACATATTTTTGCATGCTTTCTATTTTATAATAGAAGAGTGATAGAAAGAAGCTTGGAGGAACCGAATGCACACAGAAGATATCTATACTTTGTTAAGAAACTTCTATGGCTTACTGGTCAATGATTTTCCAAAAACGGGGCTCATTACCAAGGGGATCTACGAGGTTGAACAGGTCTTTGAAACCATTAAAAACCTTCCTGATAATCAAGAGCACTTAATTCGATACGAAATTCGTCAATTCCTAGCGACTTTGGAACAAGTGCAAGAAGGCTATAGAATTAACTTTTCAAACGAAGAAAATCGAATCCTTGAAAACCTAAGGGAAGTAGTTTGTCCTATATAAATTTTATACAGAATCATCCATTTTCCTCCTCAATTGCGAATTATTAATTGAGGAGGTTTTTATGTATCATATTGTATTTCAAGAATCTGGTCTTTTACCTAGAGAACGTTTGCTAACAGAAGGCCCTGATAAGCTCAGTCATCAAGAATTGCTATCCATCTTATTACGGACGGGGAACAAAAATAAAACAGTCTACGAGATTGCTCAAGACTTGTTGGGCTCGCTAAAGAGTTTAAAGGAACTGGCTAGTATGAGCTTTCAGGAGTTACAGGAAGTTCCAGGAATTGGAAAAGTTAAGGCCATTGAGCTATTAGCTGCTATGGAACTTGGGAAACGAATCCAGACCTCACAAGTGATTGAAACGGAACAAATCATGAGTAGTCAGAAGCTGGCAAAAATGATGCAACAAAAAATAGGCCATGAGAAACAGGAGCATTTACTGGCATTGTATCTGAATACCCAAAATCAAATTATTCATCAACAAGTGATTTTTATCGGTACAGTCAATCGTAGCATTGCAGAACCTCGAGAGATATTGCACTATGCCATCAAGCATATGGCGACGTCCTTAATCTTAGTTCACAACCATCCATCCGGAATCATTCATCCGAGCAAGAATGATGATGGCGTCACTCAACAAATGATTGAAGCCTGCAATTGTCTAGGAATTGTTTTTCTTGACCATCTGATTGTTTCAACTGATGATTATTACAGCTACCGGGAGGAGACAGATTTATTGGTATAGAAAAGAGGCTGGGACAAAAGTCCTAGCCTCTCAATTGTCTTTGGATTATCGAGCAAGACGCAGTTGTTGAGTGGGCTCTACTATGCTGATTTCATCAGCTTTTACAGCCCTACTCAACTGTGCGGAGGTGAGACGACGAAATTGAATTCTAACGAATTACCAATTTCTGTCCCACTCTCTTGCTTATCATGAATTTTTGCGCATAAAGTAGAGAAGGGTTTGCAGTTCGCTGGTTAGATCGACATATTGGACAACCACATCCTTTGGAACTGTTAGGTGTACTGGAGAAAAGCTAAGGATTCCCTTGATACCAGCTTCAACCAGTAAATCTGCAACTTCTTGAGATTTTACACTTGGAACGGTTAAAATAGCTGTTTGAATCTCTTGTCCCTCTAGTTTTTCTTTTAGTGTTGAGATGCCGTAAATCGGAATGTTATCTTTACTTTTAGTACCTACTAAGTCATGATCATCCGTATCAAATGCCATGACAATCTTCATTTTGTTTCGCTCATGGAAGCGATAGTGAAGCAGGGCACTTCCCATATTTCCAATCCCGACGATAGCAACATTGGTGATGGAGTTATCATTTAAGAGATCTGCGAAGAAGTTCATTAACTTTTTGACATCATAACCAAAACCACGTCGTCCTAACTCTCCGAAGTAGGAGAAGTCGCGACGAACAGTCGCGGAGTCAATACCGATGGCTTCAGCAATCTGTTTTGAATTTGCTCGCTCGATCTTCTCTGCATTAAAGCGTTTAAAAATGCGGTAATACAGAGAGAGTCGTTTGGCAGTAGCACGAGGAATTGGATTAGTCTTATCTTGTTTCACAATATCACAACCTTTCAAATCTATTTTATAAAAAGTTTGTGAATAAAGCAACTATCTTCTACTAAAAAAACACCAAAATGGTGCTTTTCTTTGTTAGTTGGAATTTCTTAAACTCTGATCAAACTGAATCAGATAGCGATAGAAGTCACCGATTCTTCCAGTGAAAGGTAAAATTTGCCCCTTGTAGGTCACGGAAACAACCTGATAGGAATCTGGAAGGGTCACACAGCCTGAAAAAGCTAGTAGACAGTGATCCAAATTATCGTAGCTAATCTGACGTTCCTTTTGGTATGCATCCAAATAGGTGAGGACTAGAGGAGCATTGGTCATTACTTTTCAATCCTTTCAAAGATTTCGCGCTCAACTAAACTGTCCATGAGGAAGTAGAATTTTTGTTGGATGATTTTGTTTTCTGGATTTTTAAAAATATTTACCAAACGAAGGCCTGACTTGTCAGTAATGTTAATTTTAAATCCTGTTAAATCCTTATTGATAATAATTTTTAGCTTAAAGCCATCTCCGCTATTTGGAACAGCTTCTAATAGACGATTTAATTCGTAGTTTCCAACCTTTGTTTGGGCAAAGGTATTGTCGCGTAGGGTATATTTTTTAATATTTGGATGGATTGCGTATGTGTAATCGCAGTCTGTTAATGAGACAGAAGTTTCAAATGCCATGTAATTCTCCTAAAATTTTGTGAATGGTTGTAATAAAAATATCGACTTCATCAGAAGTATTGAATTCAGATAAACTAATGCGAATAGATTCCTTCAAGCGAGGCGAATCTTCGCCGTAATAAGCTGCAAGGACATGACTTGGTTGAACAGTTCCTGCTGTACAAGCGGAGCCGGTTGAGACTGAAATACCTGCCATGTCTAAACGAAGCAGTAAGATATCATTGCTGATACCAGGAAAGCCAATATTTAAGACATGAGGAAGGTTAGTGTCTGTGCTATTCAGATAGAAATCTAGATCTTCTAGACCAGTTAGGATACGTTCAGATAAGCTCTGAATATACTGATAATTTGCTTCTAACTGATCAGTTGCTTCTTTGAGGGCTTGAGCCATTCCAGCAATTGAAATCAAGTTCTCTGTACTAGCCCGACGCTTGTCTTCTTGGTCACCCCCGTGTAAGAGATTGAAAAAGTCAGGCTTTCTAGCATAGAGGATGCCAACCCCTTTTGGCCCATGAAATTTATGGGCGGATGCGGTTAGGAAATCGATTCCTAGCTCTTCTGGTGCTATAGAAAGTTTACCAACGGCCTGGACAGCATCGACATGAAAAGCAGCAGGATGGTCTTTTAAAAGGTCAGAAATGGCCTTGATGGGTAAGAGATCGCCTGTTTCGTTATTGGCATACATGGTGGATACCAAAATAGTATCGGGACGAAGTGCAGCACGAATATCTTCAGGACGAATCTTTTGATCAACGGGTTGAATAACGGTCACTTCAAACCCAAACTCCTCGACCAAGTACTCAATCGGTTCCAAAACGGCATGGTGCTCAATAGCCGTGGTAATAATATGCTTCCCTTGCTGTCTATGTTTGAGACAGTAGCCCTTTATAACAGTGTTATTACTTTCGGTCCCGCCAGAAGTGAAGATAATCTGTTGACTAGAGGTCTTTAAACAAGTTGCAACGCATTCCCTAGCATCTCTAAGAATCTTTTTCGCTTGACGACCATGGGAGTGGAGGCTAGAGGGATTTCCGAAACTGGTCTCCATCGTTTCTGTCATCACCTTGATTACTCCTGGGCTTAGGGGAGTGGTTGCCGCATTGTCAAAATAAATCACGATATCACCTTATTTCTTGTGGTATGCAAAGAGTGGACTAACTGGTTTACGCTCTTGGATACGTACAAGGGCATCCCCAATCAAATCACTTGCAGTAATGTATTTTACATTTTTTGGTTTTTGTTCTTGGGTTGCTACAGAGTCTGTAACTAAAATTTCTTTAATCGGTGCTTGGTCTAGTAATTCTGCAGCTCCTTTAACGAAAAGTCCGTGACTAGAAACGGCATAAATCTCAGTAGCGCCGTCGCGTTGAACAATTTTTGCAGCCTCAGAGAAGGTTTTTCCTGTATTCAAAATATCATCGATCAGGATTGCTTTTTTACCTTTAACATCCCCGATGATGTAGCCCTCGTCACGGCTAGAGTCGTCTTGGGCGTAGTCGATGATAGCAATTGGGGCATCTAGATATTCTGCAAGATTGCGTGCGCGTTTCACTCCAGAATTTTTAGGGCTGACAACCACTACATCTGAACCGGTTAAACCTTGTTTGATATAGTGATCAGCAAATAGAGGAATCGTGAACAAGTTGTCTACTGGGATATCGAAGAAGCCTTGTACTTGAACCGCATGAAGATCGAGGGTTACAACACGGTCTACCCCTGCCTTGACAAGCATGTTGGCAACTAATTTTGCTGTAATTGGTTCGCGAGGAGCAGCAGTGCGGTCTTGACGAGCATACCCAAAGTATGGAAGGACCACGTTTACGGTATGGGCACTTGCTCGTTGGCAAGCATCTACCATGATTAACAATTCCATTAAGTGATTGTTCACTGGGAAGCTAGTAGATTGGATGATGTAAATATCATATCCACGCACACTTTCTTCGATATTAATTTGGATTTCACCATCTGAGAATTGACGTGAAGAAAGCTTTCCGAGTGGGATGCCAGCAACTTCCGAAATTTTTTGTGCAATTTCTTGGTTGGAGTTGAGTGCGAAGAGCTTCATATTGTTTTTTTCTGACATGTATTTGATCCTCATTTAGATATTTTTGTCTAGTCTTATTTTAGCAAAAAAATTCAGTAATTTCAGCTTTTTAGCAAACTTTGAGCCAATCTTGCTACTTTACTTTTTGCTGACTTGTATTCAATTTGTTTTTCCTTGAGAAATTCGTGAAAATAAGTTTCATCTGAAGCAGCATCCACCTCCATTTCTAACTCATAGTCCTCGATAGAGTTATACCGACTACGGTCAAAAGCTAATAATCCTTTAGGGATTCTTTTCTCCCGTCTCTCTGTTTCTAGACTTCCCCAGACATCTAAGGAATTTAGTGGAATGTCTAAATCAGTGAGAAAGCTGGCAATCTCACCTTGAGGGAGTTTCTTCTTGGAGAGAAAGGCTTCTACTTGTTCAAAAGTAAGGGCTTGATTGTATTCAAAATGTCCCGCATCTTGCGGTACTTTAAGGGTTAGCTCAGCCCGATCAGCTAAGGTACGAATTCGCAAGGCCATCCGATGATTCCGGATAGCTTGGTCGGGCGTGTCAATATAGTGATTGGTTTGTCGGATAGGAGGTTGGTCCTTGAAAAAGTCTTCTAGAGAATGGTACTCTTCTTTGGTTAGTAAGGTTTTAAATTCAATTTCTAAATGATTCATAGCTACGTCCTTTTCTTTCGTTTGCAAGCTCTTTATGATATAATAATAGATGTGTTTATTTTATACAAAAAACTTTGAGATGACAAGGTGATTCAATGGCGATTGATTGGGAAAATTTTTTAGATCCCTATATCCAAGCAGTTGGGGAGTTGAAGATTAAACTTCGTGGGATAAGAAAGCAGTATCGCAAACAACAAAAGCATTCCCCAATCGAGTTTGTGACCGGTCGTGTGAAGCCGATTGAGAGTATTCTCGAAAAGATGGAACGCAGAAGTATATCTGAAGAGAACCTGGCTCAAGATATGCAAGATATTGCTGGTCTGAGGATCATGGTTCAATTTGTAGATGACGTAGACGAAGTCCTAGAAGTCTTGCGGAAGCGTCAGGATATGCGCGTGGTTCAAGAACGAGACTATATTCGTCACAAGAAATCAAGTGGGTATCGAAGCTATCATGTAGTGGTAGAGTATCCAGTAGATACCATTAATGGCTATGAAACGATTTTGGCAGAGATTCAGATTCGTACTTTGTCTATGAATTTCTGGGCCACCATTGAACACTCATTAAATTACAAATATAAAGGAGATTTTCCGGACGAGATTAAGAAGCGTCTTGAAGTCACCGCGAATTTGGCTTATCAACTCGATGAGGAAATGGGTGCCATTCGTGATGCCATTCAGGAGGCGCAAGCTCTTTTTGATCCAATGCATCGTAAATTAAACGATGGCGTCGGAAATAGTGATGATACAGATGAGGACTACAGGTAAAAAGGTTTCGATTATTCGGAATCGAAAACGCCAGAGCGAAGAGGTTTTTCAACAACTTCGTTATAAATTAAAAAAGAATAATTTTATCTTAACTGAGAAGCATCCGGATATCGTGATCTCTATCGGTGGGGATGGCATGTTGCTTTCGGCTTTTCATAAGTACGAGAGTCAATTGGATCGGGTTCGTTTTGTTGGGGTGCATACGGGGCATCTTGGATTTTATACGGACTATTTAGATGATGAGATTGACAAGTTGGTAGAAAATCTCAAGTTCGATACAGGTGCCAAGGTATCTTACCCAATCCTTAATGTCAAAGTGACTTTTGATAATGGGGATACGAAGATTATGCGAGCCCTTAACGAAGCGACAATCAAACGTAGCGATCGAACTATGGTGGCTGATTTAACCATCAATGGCGTTCATTTTGAGCGATTCAGAGGGGATGGTATTACGGTTTCGACCCCTACAGGTAGCACAGCTTATAACAAATCTTTGGGAGGAGCTGTGCTTCACCCGACGATCGAAGCGCTTCAGATTGCTGAAATCGCTAGTCTGAATAATCGTGTCTATCGAACTTTGGGGTCATCGATTATTGTTCCCAAAAAAGATAAGATTGAAATCACTCCTAGCCGGCCAGGTTTTCACATTCTCTCTGTTGATAATTCAACCTATTCCTATCGAAATATCGCCCATATCGAGTACCAGATTGATAACCACAAGATCAATTTCGTAGCGAGCCCAAGCCATACCAGTTTCTGGAATCGGGTCAAGGATGCCTTTATCGGAGATATTGACGAATGAGGTTCGAATTTATTGCAGATGAACATGTCAAGGTTAAAACCTTTCTGAAGAAACATCAGGTTTCAAAAGGCTTATTGGCCAAGATCAAGTTTTCTGGAGGTCAGATTTTAGTCAATGGCGTCGAACAAAATGCCATTTATCTTCTGGATATCGGAGACAAGGTAACGATTGATATTCCCTCTGAGGAAGGTTATGAAGCCTTGGAAGCCATTGATCGTGATTTGGAAATCTTGTACGAAGACGATCATTTCTTGGTTATCAACAAACCAGCAGGAGTGGCATCCATTCCTAGCTCCCTTCATTCCAATACCATTGCGAACTTTGTCAAGGGTTACTATGTTCGCAATCAGTATGAAAATCAGCTCGTTCATATTGTCACCCGTTTAGACAAGGATACCAGTGGGATCATGCTTTTTGCCAAACATGGCTATGCCCATGCTCGCTTAGATAAACAACTTCAGGCTAAGACCATTCAAAAACGTTACTTTGCATTGGTAAAGGGTAAGGGGGAGTTGGAAAGTAAAGGGGATATCATTGCTCCCATTGCGCGTGATGAAGACTCCATTATTACCCGAAAAGTAGCAAAAGGTGGTAAGTATGCTCATACCAGCTACCAAATTGTTCAGTCTTTCGGTGATATTCATCTGGTGGATATCCAGTTGCATACAGGCCGGACCCATCAGATTCGCGTTCATTTTTCTCATATTGGTTTTCCACTTTTGGGAGATGACCTCTATGGAGGTTCGTTAGAAGATGGGATTCTTCGACAAGCCTTGCATTGCCATTCCTTGGCTTTCTATCATCCTTTTTTGGATGAGGAGCTCCGAATTGAAAGCTCTCTGCCAGATGATTTTAGCCAAGTCTTAAAACAGTTATCAAATATTTAATTTTTTCAAAGGAGAAACTCATGGAAGTTTTTGAAAGCCTCAAAACCAACCTCGTTGGTAAGAATGCTCGTATTGTGTTACCTGAAGGGGAAGAGCCTCGTATTCTGCAAGCAGCAAAACGCATTGTCAAAGAAACAGACGTTACACCTGTCTTGCTTGGTAATCCAGATAAAATTCGTATTTACCTTGAAATTGAAGGAGTTATGGAAGGATACGAAGTTATCGACCCGCATTCTTACGCAGGCTTTGATGAGATGGTAGCTTCCTTGGTAGAACGTCGGAAGGGTAAAATGACAGAAGAAGAAGCGCGTCAAATTTTGCAAGACGATGTCAACTACTTTGGTGTTATGTTGGTACATCTGGGAATCGTTGATGGTATGGTATCAGGTGCCATTCACTCAACAGCTGCAACTGTTCGTCCAGCCCTTCAAATTATCAAAACTCGTCCAAATGTCAAACGCACTTCAGGTGCCTTCCTCATGGTTCGTGGTTCTGAACGTTACTTGTTTGGAGACTGTGCGATTAACATCAATCCAGATGCTGAAGGCTTGGCTGAAATTGCCATCAACTCTGCTATCACAGCCAAGATGTTTGGCATCGATCCGAAAATCGCCATGTTGAGCTATTCAACCAAAGGTTCTGGTTTCGGTGAAAGTGTTGATAAAGTTGTGGAAGCAACAAAAATCGCTCATGAACTTCGTCCAGACCTTGAAATTGATGGGGAATTGCAATTTGACGCTGCCTTTGTACCAGAAACAGCAGCATTGAAAGCTCCAGGAAGCAAGGTGGCAGGACAAGCCAATGTCTTTATCTTCCCAGGTATTGAGGCGGGTAACATTGGGTACAAGATGGCAGAACGTCTCGGTGGCTTTGCTGCAGTAGGACCAGTTTTGCAAGGGTTGAACAAACCAGTTAACGACCTTTCTCGCGGATGTAATGCAGATGACGTTTACAAATTGACCTTGATCACAGCAGCTCAAGCTGTGGAACGATAAGAATGATTGAAAGGCTTAGGTGTTTCCTAGGCCTTTTTATGGTAGAGTCAGAATCTCTAAAGTAGAAGTCATTCTATGGTATACTAGGAATATGATGGATTTAAAAGATTACGGGATTATCATGTGGGAGGAGGAAAAAATTGCCTCTTTCCGAGAAAAGTTATTAGCCTGGTATGATGCCAATAAACGAGATCTCCCCTGGAGACGGACACAGGATCCTTATAAAATATGGATCTCAGAGATTATGCTCCAGCAGACACGTGTCGATACGGTTATTCCCTATTATGAGCGTTTTTTAGACTGGTTTCCGACGATTGCGGATCTGGCTCAGGCTCCAGAAGAAAAGCTCTTAAAAGCTTGGGAGGGCTTGGGCTATTACTCACGGGTCCGCAACATGCAGAAAGCTGCTCAGCAAATCATGGAGGACCATGGGGATGTTTTCCCATCAAGCTATGAGGCTATCTCAAAACTCAAGGGAATTGGAACTTATACAGCTGGTGCCATTACGAGTATTGCTTTTGGCTTGCCAGAGCCAGCAGTGGATGGCAATGTCATGCGGGTTTTAGCTCGTTTGTTTGAGGTGGACTACGATATCGGAGTCCCGACCAATCGCAAGATTTTTCACGCCATGATGGAAGTCTTGATCGATCCAGACCGCCCGGGTGATTTCAATCAGGCTTTGATGGATCTGGGCTCAGATATTGAATCACCAGTCAATCCACGGCCCGAAGAGAGCCCTGTAAAAGAGTTTAGCGCGGCCTATCAGCATGGGACCATGGATCGCTATCCCATCAAGGCTCCTAAGAAGAAACCAGTACCAGTCTATCTTACAGCCTTTATTATCAAGGATAGTCAAGGGCGCTACCTGCTGGAAAAAAATGAGCGGGAAGGACTCTTGTCAGGCTTCTGGCATTTTCCCTTGATTGAAGTGGATAGTCTAACTGAGAACCTGGGCCAATTGTCTCTACTGGATGAGAAAGAACAAGCAGAGGACAATTTAGAGATTCTCTCCTTTGAACAGGACTATGACTTGGTCATTGATTGGCAAGAGAGAACTTATCCCATGGTCCAGCATGTCTTTTCGCATCGCAAGTGGCAGGTTCAACTTCGTTACGGCCTAGTAAAAGAAGGAGAACAAGCAACCAGTGAATCGACTGTTTGGTTGCAACCAGAAGAATTTTCGGCCTATCCTTTTGCCAAACCCCAGCAAAAGATTTGGACGACTTTTACAGAAAATGAAAATTGAGAGTGGGACAGAAATCGGTAATTCGTTAGAATTCGATTTCGTCGTCCCACCTCCGCACAGTTGAGTAGGGCTTTAAAAGCAGATGAAATCAGCGTAGTAGAGCCCACTCAACCACTGCGTCTTGCTCGACAATCCAAAAACAATTGAGAGGCTAGGACTTTTGTCCCAGCCTCAATTTTTTATAGATGAGCGAATGCTTTGATTTCTTCTTCAGACATGGATGAGTCGCAACGAACAGTGACTTCGCCGGATTTGACATGTAAAAATCCTGGGACAGTTGGGATGCCGTAAGTTGAACGGAAGGCTTGTAAAGCGTCTAGTTGACTTGGTTCTTCACTATTAATGAAGTAGATATGAGCTTTAGTTTCGGCTACTACAGTTGCTAATTTAGCAGCGAACTTACGGCAATATGGGCAAGTCTTACGTCCAATAAAGAAGGTTGCTGTTTCTTTTTGGTCGATGGCTTCTTGCGCACGCGCAACAGTGGTTACTTCAAGATCTTTAATATCTTCTAAAAATTGTTCCATGAGATTACCTCGCTTTCTTATAAATCTAGTATGCCATAAAGGGCGAAAAAATGCTGTATTTTGATACGAAAAAAAGATGAGATTGGTTGATCTCATCTTTTGTGGTTTCTTATTTTACAAAGGCATTGATTTCAGCTTCGATGTTAGCAATTTTAGTTTGAGAATCTTCGTTGCTTTCACCAACAACGGCAATGTAGAACTTAATTTTTGGTTCTGTACCTGAAGGGCGAACGGCAATCCAAGAACCATCCGCAAGTGTGTATTTCAATACATCACTTGGAGGAGTTGTCAAGGTTGTTACAGTGCCATCAGCAGCAGTAGATGTTTGTGCTTTAAAATCTTCAGTGATTGAAACTGCTGTTGCATTGAATTCTTTTGGACCGTTTTCACGGAATTTTGCCATAATCGCCTTGATTTGCTCAGCACCGTCAACACCAGAGAGGGTAACAGAGATTGTCTTTTCAGCATAGTAGCCGTACTCTTTGTAGATTTCCTCGATACCGTCAGCAAGTGTCAAACCACGAGAGCGGTAGTAAGCAGCAAGCTCAGCAACGACAAGGACAGCTTGAATCGCATCTTTATCACGTACGAATGGTTTGATCAAGTAACCAAAGCTTTCTTCAAATCCCATCATGTAAGTGTGATTGTGTTTTTCTTCAAATTCTTGAATCTTTTCAGCGATGAATTTGAAACCAGTCAAAACGTTGAACATAGTTGCGCCGTAGCTTTCAGCAATCTTCGTTACCAAGTCAGTTGATACGATCGATTTGCAAAGGGCTGCATTTTCTGGAAGAGTACCAGCATTTTTATGGGCTTCCAAGATGTATTTCGCCATGATGGCCCCGATTTGGTTACCTGAAAGGTTGAGGTAGCTACCATCTTTTTGAAGGACTTCAACACCAACACGGTCAGCGTCAGGGTCAGTTGCGACAAGAACATCAGCGCCTACTTGGCGACCAAGTTCTTCAGCAAGTGCAAAAGCTGCTTGACTTTCTGGGTTTGGAGATTTTACTGTTGAGAAGTCTGGATCTGGAGTTGCTTGAGACTCAACGACCTGAACAGAGTCAAATCCTGCTTGAGCAAGAGCACGACGAGCCAACATTTCACCAGTACCGTGAAGTGGAGTGTAGACAATCTTCATGTCTTTACCGAATTCTTCAATCAAGGCAGGATTGATGTTCACGTCTTTGACTTCTTTGAGGTATTCAGCATCAATAGCTTCACCGATGACTTCAATCAAACCAGCTGCTTTTTCAGCTTCAACATCCGCAACTTCTACAGCGAATGGATTGTCGATGGCACGGATGTAGGTTGTCAAAGCGTCCGCGTCGTGTGGAGGCATTTGGCCACCATCTTCACCGTAAACCTTGTATCCGTTAAACGGAGCAGGGTTGTGGCTAGCTGTAATCATGATCCCTGCAAAACAGTTGAGGTGACGAACAGCAAATGAAAGTTCTGGAGTTGGACGGAGACTTTCAAAGACATAGGATTTAATACCGTGTTTTGCAAGAACGGCTGCTGATTCAAAGGCAAATTCTGGAGAGAAGTGACGGCTATCGTAGGCGATGGCTACACCACGTTCTTTTTCATTTCCACCTTTAGATTCGATCAAACGAGCCAAACCTTCAGTTGCTTGACGAACAACGTAGATATTAATACGGTTAGTCCCAGCACCAATCAATCCGCGCATACCAGCGGTACCGAATTCAAGGTTTGTGTAGAAGGCATCTTCCTTCGTTTTTTCATCCATGTTTTCCAAATCACGACGAAGATAATCTGGTAGGTCAGCGAAATCAGCCCATTTTTGGAAGTTTTCTTGGTAAGTCATAGTGCAACTCCTTATTTCTATAAATTAATCGCTTACATTATAGCATTTTTTTTCTGAAAAAACTAGATTCAATAGCAATTGTTTTCAAATTTATATGTTGAGTGTCCACAAAAAATCACACCTTCATTTGAAAAGTGTGATAAACGAAAATGACTTATAATGAATTCTTAACTTTTGAGAGAGGTGGGATGATAGCTAGTGTCAGAATGACTGTCGCTAGGACCTCAATCAATGAGTTGGTGGTTAAAACAGCACCGAGGAAGGCTTGGATACCACCTGGATAATTTTTTGAAAAGAAGATGAAAATACCTGAAAGCACAAAGAAAGTGTTGGTGAAAGATCCAACCGCTGCAGCGATTGCCAGTCCGGATTTATTATGAATCAACTTGTACACAAAGTAAGGGGTGATCCCGATGAGGATACGGGGAACCAGTACGATAATCAGAGAGTAAATGTTTCCTTTTTCAACAAAGGGACTGAATAAATAACTACTTGGTAGCTGAACGATAGTGTTGATGGTGAGACTAAAGAGTCCCATCAAGAGTCCCAAGGTCCCACCAATACGAGGTCCATAAAGAATAGAGGCAATGACCACTGGAATATGGACGAAGGTCGGTGGAATTAGAAAGGGGAAGAATTGAAAGATCATGGTTGATGTAAAATGAATGGTCACCATGATAGCGAAGAAGATAGAAATTTGTGCAATGGATGAAGAAGATTTTCTCATGAGAGCGACTCCTGTATAGTAGTTAGAATGGTTTCGATGGAAGCTAAAGCGCCAGATCCCTGATCGCCACAAGCTAGTAAAGCTTCGCGCGGTGGGATGATTTGGTAGCCGTAGCTTTTTAGGGTTTCAAGATTGTTTTGTGTAGCTGGGTGGTCCAACATCTTGGTATTCATAGCGGGTGCTAGGAATTTCTTCACCTCAGACGGGAGGGCCAAAGCAGTGCTTGTTACGATATTATCTGCAAAGCCGTGGGCTAATTTTGCAATGGTATTGGCACTAGCAGGTGCGACTAGAAAAAGATCGGCCTCTTTCCCCAAGTCAATATGTTGGATTTGTTTTGGATCGTCTTCTGTCATGATCTCTACCAGGACAGCTTGTTTGGAGAGGACCTGAAGGGTTAGAGGGGTAATAAAAGCTGTAGCTGCAGGAGTCATCAGAACCTTTACCTGGTGACCAAGCTTGGTCAATTGACTGGTGAGGTCCGCTGCCTTATAGGCAGAAATGCTCCCTGTTACAGCCAGTAGTATATTCGCCATAGGTTTTATCCTTTGTTCCTAATGTGATGGTAAATTTTTTGAGCAATATCCAATTTCGTTTCGGCTATTTGAGTAGCATCTTTCGTAACTAAGTAAGCTCGATGTTTTCCGTCTTGAATTTCGCTTAAGTCATTGGCAACAATCATTTCTGCCTGATTCTTTTCGAGACTTGCACGAGCAACGGCTAGGAGTTGATCCTGTGCTACACCAACCAGCAGTTTAAAGCCGATCAAGCGAATGTCTGGATTCCACGTTTTTACTAAGGAAATCAACTTAGGATTTTTCTTCAAAAAGAGAACTTGGTAATCTTCCTCTGAAGAAATTTTCGATTCCTTGTTGGATTGATGAAGAAAATGCTCTAAATTGCTAGCTTCTTTGACAGCCTGGAAACCTGACATATAGATAGGGCTGTAGTCAGAGATGGCCATGGCATGGATGAGCACCTGGTGAGTTGGAGTTTCTTTCTCAAGGACGGTTTGAAGTTCAGCGACATTTTTGATGAATATCCTTCTTAAATGAGGATGTTCTTTGGGCTGAACCGCAGTTGGGGTTGTCACCAAAGTCACAGAAAATCCTGCCTCTAAAAAACGTTCGGAAATGATTTTTCCAAGTTGACCAGTGGAATGGTTGGTAATCGAACGAACCTGATCGATCTTTTCACTCGTCCCACCGGAAGTAATCAAAATATTCATAGGCTTATTATACAAGAATTTTATATTGTAGTAAAGCCAAGAACATGGCTCTTACGATTGTTGGTCAAGGGGATACAAAGGCGGTAGAATAGACGATTAAGCGACTCATAGTTATTTCATATAGAGGGGTATAAGAAATTGGAATAAAGGCTGAAAAAGCAGAATTACTAAGCAAAAACCGAACGAACGGGAAAAGTTTGAGAGTTAAAATATATATCCTTGTGAAATTTCTGTATAATAGGATTATTAAATAGTGAGGAGATTCAGATGAAGACAGATATCGAGATTGCACAAAGTATTGAATTGAAACCAATCACAGATGTGGTAGAGAAATTGGGTATTCACTTCGATGACCTAGAACTCTATGGAAAGTATAAGGCGAAATTAACCTTTGACAAGATCCAAGCCGTTCAGAAAGAAGAACCAGGGAAACTCATCTTGGTAACAGCGATTAACCCGACTCCAGCAGGGGAAGGAAAGTCTACCATCACCATTGGTTTGGCAGATGCCTTAAATAAAATTGGCAAACAAACCATGATTGCCATTCGCGAACCTTCTTTAGGTCCTGTTATGGGGATTAAAGGTGGCGCAGCTGGTGGAGGCTATGCCCAAGTTCTACCAATGGAAGACATCAACCTTCATTTCACGGGTGACATGCATGCCATTACAACAGCAAATAATGCACTTTCAGCTTTGATCGACAATCATTTGCATCAAGGAAATGAGCTAGGCATTGACCAACGTCGGATTATCTGGAAACGGGTAGTGGACTTGAATGACCGTGCTTTGCGTCACGTATCGGTCGGTCTCGGTGGACCGCTCAATGGGATTCCTCGTGAAGACGGGTTTGATATCACCGTTGCTTCTGAGATTATGGCCATCCTTTGCTTGGCGACAGATATTGAAGACTTGAAACGTCGTTTGGCTAATATTGTGATCGGTTACCGCTATGATCGTAGTCCAGTTTATGTCCGTGATTTGGAAGTGGAAGGGGCGCTTGCCTTGATTCTGAAAGATGCGATCAAGCCAAACTTGGTCCAAACCATCTATGGAACTCCAGCCTTTGTTCATGGTGGACCTTTTGCTAATATTGCTCATGGATGTAATTCTGTTTTAGCTACCTCAACCGCTCTTCGTTTAGCCGATTACGTAGTGACAGAAGCAGGTTTTGGGGCGGATTTGGGAGCTGAAAAATTCTTGGATATCAAAACACCAAATCTTCCTGTTAGTCCATCTGCAGTGGTGATTGTCGCAACGATTCGTGCTTTGAAGATGAATGGTGGAGTTGCCAAAGATGTTCTCTCTGAAGAAAATGTAGAAGCTGTTCGTTCAGGTTTTGCTAACTTGGAGCGCCACGTAGAAAATATGCGTAAATTCGGAGTTCCTGTAGTAGTGGCTATTAATGAATTTGTCACAGATACAGAAGCTGAAATTGCAGCTCTGAAAGAACTCTGTGCTTCTATTCAAGTTCCTGTTGAATTGGCGAGCGTTTGGGCTGATGGTGCTGATGGAGGGTTGGCCCTAGCAGAAACAGTAGTGGAGACACTTGAAACAAGTCCAGCCAATTACAGTCGTCTTTATGATAATGACCTTTCTGTTGAAGAAAAGATCACTAAGATTGCCCAAGAAATTTACCGGGCCGACAATGTTGTCTTTGAGAAGAAAGCCAAAACTCAGATTGCTCAGATCGTGAAAAATGGCTGGGACAAGTTGCCAGTTTGTATGGCTAAGACCCAATATAGTTTCTCAGATGATCCAAGTCTCCTCGGGGCGCCGTCTGGTTTTGACATTACCATTCGCGAATTGGTACCTAAGACTGGTGCAGGCTTCATTGTTGCTTTGACAGGTGAAGTGATGACTATGCCTGGATTACCAAAACGTCCTGCTGCTTTGAACATGGGTGTGGCAGAAGATGGTACTGCTTTAGGATTGTTCTAAAAAAATATATAGAGGTTGGCGGACAACCTCTATTTTTGTGCTTTTGGGGTATAATAGAGAGATAGAAAGCGAGAAGACCATGCTGAAGATACGACCAGTCACCCTTGAAGATGCTCCTGAACTTGTCAGGATTTATGCCCCTTATGTTGAGAAAACAGCCATCACTTTTGAATACCAGGTTCCGACGATAGAGGAATTTGAAGGGCGTATCGAAAAGATCCTTCAACGTTTTCCCTTTTTAGTAGCTGAAGTAGACGGTCAAGTCCTTGCTTATGCCTATGCCTCAACCTATTATGATCGATCAGCATATGATTGGGCGGTGGAAGTATCCGTCTATGTGGATCAAGATCATCGTGGGCAAGGACTGGGTTCTCGATTGTATGAGGCGTTAGAGTCGGCGTTGGAGGCGCGTGGTTATTTGCGGTTCTTAGCTTGCATTGCCCTGCCAAATCCAGCTAGTATTGCCCTGCATGAGAAACGAGGCTATGTGAAAGTTGCTCATTTTCCTAAAATTGGCTATAAATTTGATCAATGGCATGATATCATCTGGATGCAAAAGACCTTGGATGGACCTGTCAGAAAAATACGGTAGAAACAACGCCAATCCTAATCGCAATAGCTAATTATCCCTGACTTTTTCATAGGTTAAAACGATACAAATAAAATTACTGAAAGAGACCGGACAGTTGTGATGGTCTCCCCGTCATGAAAGGAGCCTATATGTCTCAAGTAAGCAGTGCTAGACTGTTACCTCAAAAGCCCTCTAGATGGGCCCAAATTCTACTTAACCGAAAGGTTCCTATTCTCCTGTTCTTCTTACTTGAATTGGCCTTTCTTGTCTTTTCATATCTCAGCTTACAAGAGCATTTCCCATCCATTATCTTATGGGAACACTTGTTGAGTGTCTTTACCTTCTTTTACTTGCTCAATCGTTTCATGGATTCTCGTTCCAAACTGTCCTGGGTGATTATCATTGCCCTCTTTCCAATTTTTGGGACGGCTCTGCTTTACTTTTCACTTGCCGATTTGGGTGTAAGACGCTTGAAGAAACGGCTTGAGGAAGCTACAGTGCAGGCATCCGACCATTTAAGCACCGATCCAGAAGTTGCTGATTATTTATCCCAAAGTGATTGCCAATTACAGAAATTAGCTTATTTTTTGGAGCATAGTCCAGCACAGTTTCCTATCTACAGAGACACTGAGGTTACCTATTTCCCACTTGGAGATGACATGCTTCCAGCCTTGCTGGAAGATTTGAAAAAGGCAGAGCGTTCTATCTTCATGGAATATTTCATCATTGACGAAGGGATCATGTGGGGTGAGATTTTAGCTATTTTGGAGGAGAAGGCCAAGGCAGGTCTGGATGTTCGTGTTATGTTTGATGGAATGAATGAGATGACTACCTTGTCCTATGATTATATCGAGCGCTTGCACAAGGTTGGGATAAAAGCTCAGACCTTCTCACCAGTCAAGCCCATTCTATCAACCTATTACAATTACCGAGACCATCGAAAGATTACAGTGATTGATGGTCAAGTTGCTTACACTGGTGGCGTTAATATTGCTGATGAGTATGTCAATAAACGAGAACGCTTTGGTCATTGGAAGGACACAGCCCTTCGATTAGATGGTTCAGCAGTTCAAACGCTAAAAGCTCTCTTTTTGACCATGTGGACAGTGACTGGAATAGAGGATAAAACGGATGTGGAGTACTATCTACAAGAAAAACCTCAACAAAGAAAGAGTCAGGGCTTTGTACTCCCTTATGGCAATTCACCGCTGACCTACCACAAGGTTGCAGAAAATGTTTATTTACATATTCTAAATACATCAACTAATTATGTCTATATCATGACGCCTTATCTGATTTTGGATGACGAATTGGTTCGGGCCATGACTTTTGCGGCCAAACGAGGAGTAGATGTTCGGATCATCATGCCAGGGATTCCAGATAAACAGTATGCCTTTGATATTGCGCTGACCTATTTTAAAGCGCTCTTGGATGCTGGCGTCCGTATTTTCCGCTATACCCCAGGTTTTGTCCATGCAAAAGTTTATGTTTCTGATGCCAAACAAGCTGTGGTAGGAACCATTAATACAGACTATCGAAGTCTCTATCAAAATTTTGAAGATGGTATTTATCTTTATAAAAATCCAGAAGTGCTTCATATTGAACAAGATTTTGAGAGAACCCAAGCCCTCTCAGAGGAAGTCACTCTGGAAAGTTTGTCTAAAATGCCTATGGCTCATCGTCTAGGTGGCTATCTCTTTTCTTTGATTGGGCCTTTGATGTAAAAAAGGAGGAATCATATGGATACAAAAATTCTTTTGAAATTGTTAGAAGACCAAGCTGATCCAGAGAAACTCTCAGCAATGGAAGCTTATATGAAAAATAGATTCAGCTTTCTTGGCGTTCAAAAACCAATTCTCAAAAAGATTGAAAGAGATTTTTTTAAGCCTTTCATAAAGGATCCAATTGATTGGACTTTTGTGGAAGAGTGTTGGCAGCAACCCTACCGTGAGTTTCAATATATTGCTATGGATTATCTGGATAAAAAGAAGAAAGAACTTAGACCTGAAGATTTTCCAAAGCTAAAGGAATTGGCTCAAACCAAATCATGGTGGGACAGTATAGATCAATTAGACCTTATTATCGGGGAGATCACTTTTCACTATCCAGAAACCAAGAATATCATGCGTCAATGGAGTCTGGATGAGGATTTTTGGTTGAGACGTATCGCCATTGACCACCAGCTTATGCGTAAAGAATTGACAGATACAGATCTCTTAGCTGAGGTTATTTGTAATAACTTTGGACAGACTGAGTTTTTTATTAACAAGGCTATCGGTTGGAGCTTGCGCAATTACTCAAAGGTGAATCCTGATTGGGTTCGTATTTTTATTGATCAACATGCTAGTCAAATGGCACCTCTTAGCATTAGGGAAGCAAGAAAGTATTTGTAGAAATCAACCACTTGACTCTGTGATCTAGTATGCTATAATAGTCACATGCGATGAGTCGATTGGCTCTTAGGAGCCTTTTGTGCTGAGGAGGTCTACATTCAATTGTAACGCAGGAGCGGACCTTGAACAGTTGTGTGAACCGGCTGTTCTCATCGAGAGATGCCTCGATCCCTTACCATTTGGTAAGGGATTTTTTTGTAGAAATTCATTGCAAGCAAATACATAAATTTGTTTGCCACTTATGACTACCGGTGATATAATGATGTAAATAAATGGTTTCATTTGTGTTTGAAAGGAGATGGTTATAGTGTATGATCAAAACAGTCCAAACAACAAGTGGTCACAAGAAACGTTTCAACGTATCAGTGAACTGGAGAAATTAGAACAATATCAGGCTAAGCTGTTCATCATGAAGGAACAAATGAAGAATAACCTTCACTGGAGAAACGCTATCTTACTTGGTATTATTTTAGCTATACTATCTTTCCCACTTTTTGGATTGCGAGCAGCGATTGTTATCATTTTTCTTGTAGTGGTATTTTATTATTTACCAGCATACAAAAAAAGAAAGGCCTTGTTCAGAGATCAGGTTCGATCCAATGACGAAATTTATATTACTGATTTTCTTTGTCCTATTTTGAAAGAAGTTTTTCCTCAAGCAGAGCTAACTTTGACAGCTAACTACCCTATGACTGTTTTGCAAGTCATTAGTCCAAGGTCGACTAAGTTTGATCTCTTTCATCAATTGTCTTTCCATGATGAAAAGAATCTCGTAGTAGCCAATCTTTATGCCTATCACATTGAGACGCGAACCAAGAGAGACTCTAATGGGCATACTCATACGGTCAGAGAAGAAGTTGAAGATTTTTCTGGTCAGATTTTCTCTTTAAAAGCTCCCATCTCATTTCCAGGGCACTTGAGAGTTGTTCCAACCAAGAAATCTTTGTTTTTAAAAAGAGAAGTTAAAGGAGCCTATCCGGGTGCTGGACCTAATGAAGTTCAGATTGAAACAGAGGATATCCAAAACAATGAAAACTACAATATCTATTGTACAGATGAATTGGCGGCTCGAAAATTCTTAAAACCTAAAATACTAGAATGGTTTGATCAGCAAATTTCTCAGAATGATATGTGTGTGTATTTAGTACAAGATACACTTTATATTTCCTTATATACTAACCGCTACCTTTTCCCAACCCCCAATAGAAAAGAGGCAATCGAAAGTCTTTCGATTGCTGCAGAGTATCAAAAGCTCTGTAGAGAGATTGATCTCATTGATGAATTAACCAATATTTTTAAAGGAGAATAACTATGTCAGGTTTATTGATTGCCCTTATTGTTTTTGCTTTAGTAGTTGTTATGTGGTTTATCGGAGAAAGCAATCGATTGAACCGTTATCAAGTCATGATTGAAGAAGCAAAGAGAACGGTTGATATTACTCTTGTCAAACGCTACGATACCATTTCCGAAATGTTGAAGGCAGCTAAGGCCTATGCTAAACATGAGGAGAAAGTCTTTAGTGAATTGGTAGCCCTTCGCCAAGGTGCTTCTATTCAAGAATCCAACCAAGTTATTTCCAATCAAAATGATGTTTTGGCCCAAATCCGAGCAGTGGGTGAGAATTATCCAGAGCTCTTGTCTTCTAATCAATTCTTGGCCTTGCAAAAAGAAATTGCAGACGAAAATGAAGATTTGGCGGCTTCTAAACGCATTGTCAATAGCAATATTAGTCAAATCAACCAAGCCATTGTAACCTTCCCAACTTCAATAGTTGCAGGTATCAAAGGGATGCAACAGGTCCAGTTCCTATTGGAAGATACTCAAGGTAAGAAGGATTTGAGTGATTTGGATTATGAGATCCATTAATTTTTATAAAATGCTATTTTATATCTAGAAACTATCCCGGTCTTAGATCGGGATTTTTGTTTTTATAAATGCAAAATACGCTTTTCATTTACCTGGAAAAATAGTATAATAGATGAAATTCACAAATTTTTAGAAAATTCCGAAAGAGGTTTTATTATGGGATATACAGTTGCTGTTGTCGGTGCGACAGGTGCCGTTGGTGCACAAATGATTAAAATGTTGGAAGAATCAAGTCTTCCAATCGATAAGATTCGCTATCTTGCATCTGCGCGTTCAGCAGGGAAAGTCTTGCAATTCAAAGGGCAAGACGTGACCATTGAAGAAACTACTGAAAATGCTTTTGAAGGGGTAGATATCGCTCTTTTCTCAGCTGGTGGTTCTACTTCTGCAAAATACGCACCATATGCAGTTAAAGCTGGTGCGGTCGTAGTAGATAACACTTCTTATTTCCGTCAAAATCCAGATGTACCATTGGTTGTTCCTGAGGTAAATGCACATGCGCTTGATGCTCATAATGGGATTATCGCCTGTCCAAACTGTTCAACGATCCAAATGATGGTAGCTCTTGAGCCTGTTCGTCAGAAATGGGGCTTGGACCGGATCATCGTTTCTACTTACCAAGCTGTCTCAGGTGCTGGTATGGGTGCTATTCTTGAAACCCAACGTGAATTGCGTGAAGTATTGAATGACGGCGTGGCTCCACGTGATTTACATGCGGAAATCTTACCTTCAGGTGGAGATAAGAAGCACTATCCAATCGCCTTTAATGCTCTTCCACAAATCGACGTCTTCACTGACAATGACTACACTTACGAAGAAATGAAGATGACCAATGAAACCAAGAAAATCATGGAAGACGATAGCATCGCCGTTTCTGCAACTTGTGTGCGTATCCCCGTCTTGTCAGCTCACTCAGAGTCTGTCTACATCGAGACCAAGGAAGTAGCTCCAATCGAAGAAGTGAAAGGGGCCATTGCTGCCTTTCCTGGTGCTGTCTTGGAAGATGATGTTGCTCATCAAGTATACCCACAAGCGATTAACGCTGTCGGTTCTCGCGATACCTTTGTTGGTCGTATCCGTAAAGACTTGGATGCTGAAAAAGGGATCCATATGTGGGTTGTTTCCGATAACCTTCTTAAAGGGGCTGCTTGGAACTCAGTGCAAATCGCAGAAACTCTTCACGAACGTGGATTGGTACGCCCAACAACTGAGTTGAAGTTTGAGTTGAAATAATTCTATAACTGAATAATATGTAATGGGGACAGTCATCAACTTTTGGTGCTGTCCCTCTTCCCTATGATTGAATCGAGAAGGAGCATCAATGTCTTATCAAGATTTAAAAGATTGTAAAATGATTACTGCCTTTATCACCCCCTTTCATGAAGATGGCTCGATCAACTTTGAGGCCATTCCGCCCTTAATTGAGCATTTATTAGCCCATCACACAGATGGAATTCTCTTAGCTGGTACAACGGCCGAAAGTCCAACTCTGACACACGATGAAGAGCTCTTATTATTTGCTGCAGTTCAAAAGGTGGTGAACGGACGGGTTCCTTTGATTGCTGGTGTCGGGACCAATGAGACCCGAGATTCCATTGAGTTTGTAAAGGAAGTAGACCAATTTGGTGGTTTTGCTGCCGGGTTAGCGATTGTTCCTTATTACAACAAACCTTCTCAAGAAGGGATGTACCAGCATTTTAAAGCTATTGCAGATGCTTCTAACTTGCCGATCATAATCTATAATATTCCTGGGCGCGTGGTTGTTGAACTGACTCCTGAAACCATGCTCCGCTTGGCCGAACATCCAAACATCATCGGTGTTAAAGAGTGTACGACTCTTGCCAATATGGCTTACTTAATCGAGCATAAGCCAGAGGAGTTTCTCATCTATACGGGGGAAGACGGGGATGCTTTCCACGCTATGAATCTTGGAGCAGACGGTGTGATTTCAGTAGCATCTCATACGAATGGTGATGAAATGCACGAAATGTTCCAAGCTATTGAGAATAATGATATTAAAAAGGCAGCGGCTATCCAGCGCCAATTTATCCCTAAAGTCAATGCTCTCTTCTCTTATCCAAGCCCAGCTCCTGTCAAAGCAGTCTTAAACTATATGGGCTTTGAAGCTGGGCCAACTCGTTTGCCATTAGTGCCAGCACCCGCTGAGGAAGCTAAGCGCATTATCAAGGTAGTAGTTGATGGGGATTACCATGCGACCAAAGAAATCATTACGGGAGTTCTTCGTCCGGATTATTGATGTCTTAGATTCTTGACAAATCCCCTATTTATTAAGATAATAGAAGTATATTGATGATCAAGGAGAATAAGATGGAAGTCATTAAACGTAGTGGTGAAGTTGTAGAATTTGACCCAGATAAAATCTATCAAGCTGTTTTGAAGGCAGCACAAACAGTCTATGTCTTGACGGATGATCTTCGCCAAAACTTGGCGCAAGTGACCAAGAAAGTTGTGATGGATTTGGAAGAAGCTAAAGTGGAACGTGCCACTATCAGCATGATCCAGTCAATGGTTGAGCACCGCTTACTTGGTGCTGGTTATATTACCATTGCTGAACACTATATTTCTTATCGTTTGCAACGAGATTTGGAACGAAGTGGTTATGGTGATCACATTGCTGTTCACTTGCATTTTGAGCAAATTCGCTAAAAAAGGAACGAAGTTACGGATGTAGCTTCGTTTTTTTATGGCAAAAATGGGAAGCAGTTTTAAAAGAAAATACTATATTTCATGGTATAATAGATAGGATTGAATGTTGAAAGGATTTCATTTCATGGCGATTATTCAATGGTTTCCTGGACATATGTCCAAAGCTAGAAGACAAGTACAAGAAAATATTAAATTTGTGGATTTTGTGACAATTTTGGTGGACGCGCGTTTGCCTCTATCAAGTCAAAATCCTATGTTAACAAAAATTGTTGGTGACAAGCCTAAGTTGATGATTCTGAACAAGGTAGACTTGGCTGATCCTGTCGCCACAAAAGAGTGGCAGGAGTATTTTGAGTCACAAGGAATCAAAACTTTGGCTATTAACTCCAAAGAGCAATCTACGGTTAAGAAGGTTACAGATGCTGCTAAGTCTTTGATGGCCGATAAAATTGCCCGTCAGAAGGAACGAGGAATTCAAATCGAAACCCTTCGGACCATGATTATTGGGATTCCCAATGCTGGGAAATCAACGCTGATGAACCGCTTAGCAGGGAAAAAGATTGCCGTCGTCGGGAATAAACCAGGGGTGACCAAGGGGCAACAGTGGTTGAAAACCAATAAGGACCTCGAAATCTTGGATACCCCAGGGATTCTTTGGCCAAAATTTGAAGATGAAGATGTAGCTCTAAAATTAGCATTAACGGGCGCTATTAAGGATCAGTTATTGCCTATGGATGAGGTGACTATTTTTGGTCTGGAGTATTTTAAATCCCACTACCCAAAAGAGTTACAAGAACGCTATAAGCAAATGGATTTGGAACAGGAAGCACCGGAAATCATCATGGAGATGACCCAACGCTTAGGTTTCCGAGATGATTATGATCGCTTCTACAGTTTGTTTGTCAAGGATGTACGAGATGGTCGTTTGGGTCGCTATACCCTTGATCGTGTAGGTGAAGTGGATGCCAACGATTAAAGAAATCAAAGAGTGTTTGGCAACGATTGATAGGCTGGATCATCCCTTGTTTGAAGAGTTGATTGCTGATGGTCGAGCAGGTGTTCAGGCTGCTATTAGTAAACGAAAACGCGAACTCCAAAAACAAGTAGACGAAGACTTGCGTTTAGAAAAAATGCTAGCCTATGAGAAAGAACTTTATGCTCAAGGGATTCAACTCATTGCAGGAGTAGATGAAGTAGGGCGCGGCCCTTTGGCTGGCCCTGTAGTTGCTGCAGCCGTTATTCTGCCTGAAAATTGTAAAATCCCAGGTTTGAATGATAGCAAGAAAATCCCTAAATCGAAGCATCAAGCTATTTACCAAGTAGTTCTAGATCAGGCTCTTTCGGTCGGGATTGGGGTTAAAGACAATCAGGTCATTGATCAGGTTAATATTTATGAAGCAACCAAATTAGCCATGCTAGAGGCAATTCAAGAATTGGACCAACAGCCTCAACATCTCTTGATCGATGCTATGAAATTAGATTTGCCTATTTCACAGACTTCCATTATTAAAGGAGATGCTAATTCCCTGTCTATCGCGGCAGCTTCTGTTGTGGCGAAGGTGACCCGTGATCAGATGATGGCGGCATATGACCAAGAGTATCCAGGCTATGATTTTGGTCAGAATGCGGGGTATGGGACAACCAAGCATCTTGAAGGATTGGAAAAACATGGGGTTACTCCTATCCATCGCCGAAGCTTCGAACCCATTAAATCCATGATAGATAATGACTAGGGGGGAAGGAAATGCTCTTAGCCTTTGATATTGGAGGAACTTTTATTAAATATGCCTTAGTCGATGAAGCCTATCAGGTGAGTGATTCTTCTAAAGTCCCGACACCAGATACTATTGAGGAATTCTGGGAAGCTCTCGAGCGCGTGATTTGCTCGTTCCAAAATCGAATGACTGGGATTGCCATCTCTTCTCCGGGTGAAATCAATAGTCGACTTGGTTTTGTCTTTAAAGGTGGCCTCATTCCTTATTTAAGGAATATTCCTTTAGCTTCTCGTTTAAACAAGGCGTTTCAAGTCCCAGTGACCGTCCTCAACGATGGGGATGCTGCAGGTTTGGCGGAAGCTCGAATTGGGAACCTCCAGGATTGTGGCTGTGGAGCCACCTTTGTGTTAGGAACTGGAGTAGGTCTAGCCTTGACTTCCAATGGGTCCTTAATTTCCACCTGGAATCTCAAGGATTATCTTCGTTGGCCAAGCTTAGGGGAGAAGCAAGTGACTCCTGGACAAAAGCAATATCAGACCGAGATTTTGAAACATGGGATTTCCAGTTTGGTTCAAAATTCAGGCTCTGCAGTTAATTTTGTGGCTAATGCTAGTCAGCTCTTAGAATTTCCAGAAGAAGATGGGGTTCAAGTTTTTGAAGTCCTTGAAGCCGGTCATCATGAGGAATTGCAAGACTTATTTGCTTCTTATTGTCGGGAAATTGCGATCCTAATCTATAACCTTCAGTCTTTGGTTCGGCTTGAAAAAGTAACGATTGGTGGGGGAATTAGTAGTCAATCCCTTCTTTTAGAAGAGATCAACCATCAGTATAAAAGCTTGATGGAGGAAAGTGGGGAGCAACGATTTTCTTTAGTGGAGATTCAATCAGCTCGTTACCACAACTCAAGTAATCTTTTGGGGGCAGTTTGTCATTTTAACATCTTAGAAAATCATTAAAAAGTTCTATTTTTAGAGCTTTTTTTGTTTTCTTTTACGAATATTATAAATAGATAGTAGAAATTGAGGTTTACAAATGAACAAATATGAACTTTATAAATTAAAGGTTGCTGGCCTGTCAAATATACAGGTTTTTAACATTGTCAATTACTGGGAAATGAATGGGGAGTGGCCCTCTTTAGAATTAATGGCAAAAATTGCAGGTTGTCGCAATCAAACACTATTTATGGAACGGTACATTCGCATTGATGACAAGGTCTTAAGAGAAGAGTTCAAGGAGTTTGATTCGATTTCTATTATGGATCCAGAATATCCTGAAGAACTTCTCTGGATGCATAACCCACCTGTTTTGTTGTTTTATGAAGGAAATATTGATCTTCTTAAACAGCCAAAGATTGCGGTTGTAGGGAGTCGATCCTGTAGCCGTACAGGGATTCAATCTGTCGAAAAAATCATTAACGAATTAAACAACGAATTAATTGTGGTGAGTGGGTTAGCAAAGGGGATTGATGCAGCGGCCCATTATGCTACTATTCGGAATGGAGGAAAAACAATCGGGGTGATTGGTACTGGGTTAGATGTCTTCTATCCTAGATCCAATAAACAATTGCAGAAGTACATGAGTGGGAGCCATTTAGTTTTAACAGAGTACGGTCCTGGACAAGGCCCTCAAAAGCACCATTTTCCAGAGCGTAATCGGATTATTGCTGGGCTTTCCAGAGCAGTTATTGTAGCTGAAGCGCGGATGCGGTCTGGAAGTTTGATCACCTGTGAGCGTGCTATGGAAGAAGGGCGGGATGTTTTTGCTATTCCTGGTTCAATCTTGGATGGACGTTCAGACGGCTGTCATCACCTCATTCAAGAAGGAGCAAAGCTGATCACCAGTGGAAAAGATGTCCTAGATGAGTTTGAATTTTAAAATGAGTTTCTCTATAGGAGAACTTCACGGTTGACATCACGAAAAAAATAGTTTACACTCTATGAGGTTTATTACAAAATAGAGGTAAAAAAGTGGCTACTAAAACAAAAAAGAAAACTACAACAGCTAAAAAGAATTTAGTTATTGTGGAGTCTCCTGCGAAAGCGAAGACGATTGAGAAGTATCTTGGTAGAAATTATAAGGTCATGGCCAGCGTGGGTCATATTCGTGACTTGAAAAAATCTACCATGTCTATTGATTTTGAGAACAACTACGAACCAGAGTACATCAATATTCGCGGAAAAGGTCCTTTGATCAATGATTTGAAAAAAGAGGCTAAAAAGGCTAAACAAGTCTTTCTCGCAAGTGACCCGGACCGTGAAGGAGAAGCGATTTCTTGGCACTTGGCGCATATTCTTCAGTTGGATAAAGAAGATAAGAACCGTGTCGTTTTCAACGAAATTACCAAGGATGCGGTAAAAAACGCCTTTCAAGAACCTCGTAAGATTGATATGGATCTGGTAGATGCTCAACAAGCGCGTCGTGTCTTGGACCGGATTGTAGGGTACTCTATTTCACCAATTCTATGGAAAAAGGTGAAGAAGGGACTTTCTGCTGGTCGGGTGCAGTCCGTTGCCCTTAAATTGATCATTGACCGGGAAGAAGAAATCAATTCCTTCCAACCAGAAGAATACTGGACAATTGATGGGACCTTTAAAAAGGGAACCAAGCAATTCCAAGCCAATTTCTATGGAATGAATGGCAAGAAGATGAAACTGCAAAACCAGGAGGATGTGAAAGCTGTTCTTTCGCATCTCGATGGGAAAGAGTATATCGTTGAAAAAGTTGAGAAAAAGGAACGTAAACGCAATGCACCGCTTCCTTACACAACTTCTTCCATGCAGATGGACGCAGCCAATAAGATTAACTTCCGTACTCGTAAGACCATGATGGTGGCGCAGCAGTTGTATGAAGGAATCAATATTGGATCAGGTGTTCAAGGTTTGATCACTTATATGCGTACGGATTCGACTCGGATTAGTCCAGTCGCTCAAAATGAAGCAGCTAGCTTTATCGTTGATCGATTTGGAGAGAAGTATTCCAAGCACGGTAGCCGGATCAAGAATGCTTCTGGTGCCCAAGATGCCCATGAAGCGATTCGTCCTTCTAGCGTCTACAATACGCCTGAGAAAATTGCCAAGTACCTAGACAAGGACCAGCTCAAGCTCTACACCTTGATTTGGAATCGTTTTGTCGCTAGCCAGATGACAGCAGCCGTGTTTGATACCATGAATGTCCGTTTAGGGCAAAATGGGGTTCAATACACAGCCAATGGTAGTCAGGTGAAGTTTGACGGTTATTTAGCAATTTACAATGATTCGGATAAGAACAAGATGCTACCGGATATGGAAGAAGGGGATACCGTCACTCAGGTCAATAGCAAACCTGAACAGCACTTTACCCAACCACCAGCCCGTTATTCTGAAGCGACCTTGATTAAGACGCTAGAAGAAAATGGCGTGGGCCGTCCTTCAACTTACGCACCAACGATTGAGACCATTCAAAAACGCTATTACGTGAAGCTTGTAGCCAAACGTTTTGAACCAACCGAGTTAGGGGAAATCGTCAATAAACTAATTGTTGAATTCTTCCCAGATATCGTTAATGTGACCTTCACAGCGGAGATGGAAGGGAAACTCGATGATGTCGAACTCGGAAAAGAAGAGTGGCAAAAGGTCATTGATGCCTTCTACAAACCATTCTCTAAAGAAGTCGCGAAGGCTGAAGAAGAGATGGAAAAAATCCAAATCAAAGACGAACCAGCTGGTTTTGATTGTGAAGTCTGTGGTAGCCCGATGGTGATTAAATTAGGACGTTTTGGTAAGTTCTATGCTTGTAGTAATTTTCCAGATTGTCGTCATACTCAAGCCATTGTCAAAGAAATCGGGGTGGAGTGTCCAAATTGTCACCAAGGTCAAATCATCGAGCGTAAAACAAAGCGCAACCGTATTTTCTATGGCTGTAATCGCTACCCGGAGTGTGAATTCACCTCTTGGGACAAACCGATTGGCCGTGACTGTCCGAAATGTGGTCACTACCTAGTTGAGAAAAAAGTTCGTGGTGGCGGGAAGCAGGTCGTATGTAGCAATGGCGACTACGAAGAAGAAAAAGTGAAATAAGATTTTAGAATGATTCGATGTCTATTATAACGGCAATTTTTTAAAATGTCTGTTATAATAGACATTTTTGTTTTTTTTCGTTATAATAGACACAAGGAGGTGGGCTTATGTATCTTGCTTTGATTGCAGATGTCATTGATTCCAAAATGGTTCAAGAACGTTTTGACCTGCAAAAACAGGTAGAAAAAACGCTTCAAAAGATGAACGAAGTATTCGGGGATTACCTGGCATCCCGTTTCACTTTGACCTTGGGGGATGAGTTTCAGGCGCTTTTGAAAGTGGATGCTCCGGTTTTTCAAATCATAGATACCCTGCGTTCAGAACTAACCCCGACTCAACTTCGTTTTGGTATTGGACTTGGAGAGATTGTAACAGCTATTGATCCCTTGCAAAGTATTGGAGCGGATGGGCCAGCCTATTGGAATGCACGCGCAGCCATCAATCTGGTTCATCAGAAAAATGACTACGGTAATACCCAGATTTATTTTTCAAGTGGGAAGGAAAACCAAGACTTTTTTGTGAACGCGCTCATTGCTTCAGGAGAAGCCATTCGTTCGGGTTGGCGTGGCAGTCAGGAAGAAATCCTGCTAGATCTTCTTAAGAGATGTGTATATAGTGAGAATTTTAGCCAGCAGGACTTAGCCCAATCACTGGAGATCAACCCAAGTGCTCTCTCAAAACGATTGAAAAGCAGTAGTATTCGGGTTTATTTACGAGGAAGAGCAGCAGCACTAGCTAGTATTCAAAGCTTAGCGAAAGGAGAAGCCTATGACCGGATTGTCTAGTATCGTAATGAATCCATACTTGCTTCTCTTGTTGAGTTGTCATTTGTTATCGGATTATTATTTTCAAAGCCAAAAGATGGCGGATCGCAAGGATCAGGATAGGAAAGTGTTAGGTCTTCACATTCTGTATGTAGCTCTGCCTCTGTTTGTCGTTTCCCTCTGTCATCTGGATTTGTGGTGGATTTGCTTGATTATTTTGCTGACTCATGCAGTGATTGATTACGGAAAATCTTGGGTGCAAAAGCAATTGAATTTATCAGCCGCATGGACTTTTGCGCTGGATCAAGTCTTGCATGTCGGTATCATTAGTTTCCTAGTCCTTTGGGGAGCAAAAAATGGCACGACCTATCTGCCTACTGATATCCTAAAGCTAATCTTTTATGTCCTCCTAGTAGGAAAGCCGACCAATATCGTCTTTAAAATTCTCTTTGCCAAGTACCAGCCGACGATGGCGGATAAAATGGATACCATCACTGGGGCTGGTTCCATGATTGGCTTCTTAGAGCGGTTGGTTATCGGTTCCTGTCTTGTGTACGGCCAATTTGCTTCTATCGGCCTAGTCTTTACGGCCAAATCCATCGCCCGCTACAATAAAATTTCGGAGAACCCAGCCTTTGCGGAGTATTACTTGATTGGATCCTTATTCAGTATTCTATCTGCCCTCTTTGCTGCTTGGTTGTGCTTATAAGAAAACAACTAACAGACGAAAGTCCAGACAGGAAGGACTATCCTCCCTGTCTTTTTGCTTGTCTTTTTGGTATAATGTACCAAGTATGAATTTAGAAAGATTTGTGGGTGGCTAACAATCCAGTGGCTTGTTTTAATCTGGCCTTAGTTTTCACCCAAAGAGGTATTAGTGTCATGTCTCAATCTTATATCAATGTTATCGGTGCAGGCCTTGCTGGCTCGGAAGCGGCTTTCCAGATTGCCCAACAAGGAATCCCGGTGAAGCTTTATGAAATGCGTGGGGTCAAATCCACTCCGCAACACAAAACAGACAACTTTGCTGAGTTAGTCTGTTCCAACTCTCTTCGTGGGGATTCGTTAACCAATGCTGTCGGGCTCCTCAAAGAAGAAATGCGTCGCTTGGGTTCGGTTATCCTTGAAGCAGCAGAAGCGACTCGGGTACCGGCTGGTGGAGCGCTGGCAGTGGACCGCGAAGGCTTTGCTAGTCGGGTAACTGAGAAGGTGTCCCAACACCCACTGATTGAAGTGATTCGCGATGAAATCACTGAATTGCCGACGGATGCCATCACAGTGGTCGCAACAGGACCCCTAACCAGCGATGCCTTGGCGGAAAAGATCCACGCGCTCAATGGTGGAGATGGCTTCTATTTCTATGATGCAGCAGCTCCCATCATCGATGTCAATACCGTCGATATGAGTAAGGTTTATCTTAAGTCTCGCTATGATAAAGGCGAGGCAGCCTATCTCAACTGTCCCATGACCAAACAGGAATTTATGGATTTCCATGAGGCTTTGATCAATGCAGAAGAAGCCCCACTTAACTCTTTTGAAAAAGAAAAGTATTTCGAAGGTTGTATGCCAATTGAAGTCATGGCTAAACGAGGCATCAAAACCATGCTTTATGGTCCTATGAAACCAGTTGGACTCGAGTATCCGGATGACTACAAAGGGCCTCGTGATGGGGAGTTTAAGACGCCTTACGCAGTAGTCCAGCTTCGCCAAGACAATGCGGCAGGAAGTCTCTACAATATCGTTGGTTTCCAAACGCATCTCAAGTGGGGCGAGCAAAAACGGGTCTTCCAAATGATTCCAGGTTTAGAAAATGCGGAGTTTGTGAGATATGGAGTCATGCACCGCAACTCTTACATGGATTCTCCGAACCTGCTTGAACAAACCTACCGTTCGAAGAAACAAGCCAACCTCTTTTTTGCGGGGCAAATGACAGGGGTAGAAGGCTATGTCGAGTCGGCAGCTTCAGGCTTGGTTGCTGGGATTAATGCAGCTCGTCTCTTTAAAGGTGAAGAAGCAGCTGTGTTCCCTGAAACAACAGCTATCGGAAGCTTGGCCCACTATATCACCCATGCTGATAGCAAGCACTTCCAACCGATGAATGTCAACTTTGGAATTATCAAAGAGCTAGAAGGCCTACGCATTCGGGATAAAAAGGAACGTTATGAGAAAATTGCCGAACGTTCTTTACAAGATCTGGCAACATTTATTGGAAAATAAAGTCAATTAATGAAAAAGTTTGGAGAAATTCAGACTTTTTCTTATAAAAATGGTATAATGAATAAAAATTTAGAATATAGAGAGTTTTCTGACAATGAATAAATCCTATTTTTATTTAGAGATGAAGACACACGAGTTGAAAGTGCCTTATACCGGAAAACTCCGTCGTGTGCGGGTTTTATTACCCAAGAATTATGAAACAGATACTGATCGACGCTACCCCGTAGTTTATTTCCACGATGGGCAAAATGTCTTCTATAGCAAGGAAGCCTATGTAGGTCACTCTTGGAAAGTCATTCCAGCCATTAAGCGAAATCCTGACATTAGTCGCATGATTGTGGTTGCGATTGATAATGATGGCTTACAGCGGATGAATGAATACTCTGCCTGGAAGTATAAGGAGTCCAATATTCCTGGTATGCAATTTGGTGCCAAGGGTATTGAGTACGGAGAGTTCGTTATGGAAGTGGTCAAACCTTTCATTGATCAAGAATACCGAACGCTTGCTGATCGAGAACATACAGCCATGATTGGCTCTTCGCTTGGTGGAAATATTACCCAATTTTTGGGCCTAGAATACCAAGATCAAATCGGTTGTCTGGGAGTCTTCTCCTCTGCCAACTGGTTGCACCAAGAGGCTTTTGACCGTTATATCGAGCGTAAAAAATTATATGCAGATCAACGCATTTACATCTATGTGGGCACTGAAGAGGCTGATGATACAGATAAAACGCTGATGGCGGGGAATATCAAGCAAGCCTATATTGACTCATCTCTTCGTTACTATCATGATGTCATTCAACAAGGAGTAGCTTTAGAAAATATCGCCATTCGGATTCAATCTGGGGCTATCCACCATGAAGAAGCCTGGGCAGAGCATTTACCGGAATGTCTTCGTTTTTTAGCAGAGAAGTGGGACTAGAAGCTTTTAAAAATTTTATAATAAAGAAAGAGGGAACCTATGAATATTGAACATCTTAGCCACTGGAGTGGCCAACTTAACCGAGAAATGTATCTAAACCGTTATGGACATGCAGGGATTCCTGTAGTGGTCTTCGCTTCATCAGGTGGAAGCCATAATGAGTACTATGACTTTGGTATGATTGATGCCTGTGCTCAGTTTATCGAAGAAGGACGGGTTCAATTTTTCACCCTTTCAAGTGTCGATAGTGAAAGCTGGCTTTGTAATTGGAAAAACCCTCACGACCGTGCAGAAATGCATCGGGCCTATGAACGCTACGTTATTGAAGAAGCCATTCCTTTCATTAAGCACAAAACAGGCTGGTTTGATCCGATGATGACGACTGGTTGTTCTATGGGTGCCTACCACGCCCTTAATTTCTTCTTGCAACATCCGGATGTTTTTAACAAAGTTGTAGCCTTGAGTGGTATCTATGATGCTCGTTTCTTTGTTGGTGAATTTGGTGGGGATGAAGCGATTTACCAAAACTCTCCATCTGATTACATTTGGCATCAAAATGATGGCTGGTTTATCGACCGTTACCGTCAGGCGGAAATTGTCGTTTGTACCGGTCTTGGAGCTTGGGAACAAGATGGTCTACCATCTTTCTACAAACTGAAAGAAGCCTTTGACCACAAAAATATCCCTGCTTGGTTTGCTGAATGGGGACACGATGTAGCCCATGATTGGGACTGGTGGCGCAAGCAAATGCCATATTTCTTAGGACAAATGTATCTATAAGTCAAAAAGGGAGGAGACCTCTATGAATTATCTTGTTATTTCACCTTATTATCCACAAAATTTCCAACAATTCACCATTGAACTAGCTAACAAAGGAATCACTGTCTTGGGGATTGGTCAAGAGCCGTACGAACAGTTAGATGAGCCTTTGCGCAATAGTTTGACAGAGTATTTCCGTGTAGAAAATATGGAAGACTTAGATGAAGTGAAGCGTGCAGTAGCCTTTCTGTTCTATAAACACGGCCCAATCGATCGCATCGAGTCTCACAATGAATACTGGTTGGAATTGGATGCGGCACTTCGTGAGCAATTTAATGTCTTTGGTGCCAAACCTAAAGATTTGAAGAAAACCAAGTTTAAATCAGAAATGAAAAAACTCTTCAAGAAAGCAGGAGTTCCTGTCGTTCCTGGTGCTGTGGTAAAAGCAGAAAAAGATATCGACAAGGCTGTGAAGAAGATTGGGTTGCCATTGATTGCCAAGCCTGATAATGGAGTAGGTGCAGCAGCGACCTTTAAACTTGAAACACCAGAAGATGTCAATCATTTCAAAGCAGAATGGGATGGACATACGGAGTACTTCTTTGAGAAATTCGTCACTTCTAGCGAGATTTGTACCTTCGATGGTCTGGTCGATCGCGATGGTAACATTGTCTTCTCAACTACTTTTGACTATGCCTATACGCCACTTGACTTGATGCTCTACAAAATGGACAATTCTTATTATGTCCTCAAAGAGATGGATCCAAAATTGCGTCAGTATGGGGAAGCGATTGTTAAAGCCTTTGGCATGAAGGAACGTTTCTTCCACATTGAGTTCTTCCGTGATGGGGATGACTATATTGCAATCGAGTACAATAATCGTCCAGCAGGTGGCTTTACGATCGATGTCTACAATTATGCTCATTCCATCGACTTGTACCGAGGTTATGCAGCTATTGTAGCCGGAGAACCTTTCCCAACTTCTGAATTTGAGCCTCTTTATTGCTTAGCGACTTCTCGCCGTGCCAATGCAGCCTATGTCCTTTCAGAGGAAGAAGTTTTGGCCAAATACCAAGACCAGTTCCGCGTGAAGAAGGATATGCCTGCAGCCTTTGCAGAGCTTCAAGGGGACTACCTCTACATGTTAACAACTCCAAGCCGTAAGGAGTTAGAACAAATGATTCATGACTTTGGCCAACGTCATCAATAAAATGATTGAGAGTGGGACAGAAATCGGTAATTCGTTAGAATTCGATTTCGTCGTCCCACTCAACCACTGCGTCTTGCTCGAAAATCCAAAGACAATTGAGAGGCTAGGACTTTTGTCCCAGCTTCTTTTTTGATGTGACTAGCTTATCATGTGAAAGTTTGTGAATCTTTTATATAACAGTTTGGAAAATCATCTCTATCAGTATGTTAGGCGATTTAGTTTGTGAAGGGAAATGAGCAAATTCTTTGACAGTGCTTACATTTTTGGCTAGAATAGAAGAGAATGAATAAATGCTAAGAAAGGCGAAATAATGGCAACATTAGACAAAAGTCTCTTATTGGAAATGTTCCGTAAAATGGAAGAAATCCGTCGCATGGACTTAAAAATTGCACAGTTAGTAAAAAAAGGGAAAGTGCCAGGAATGACGCACTTTTCTGTTGGTGAAGAAGCAGCAAACGTTGGAGCGATGCTGGCTTTAAATGATGACGATTTGCTGACATCTAACCACCGTGGTCACGGTCAAGCGATCGCTAAAGGTATCGACCTGAATGGCATGATGGCTGAAATCCTTGGCAAGTATACTGGTACTTGTAAAGGGAAGGGAGGCTCTATGCATATCGCTGACCTTGATGCTGGTAACCTCGGTGCCAACGGTATCGTCGGTGGTGGTATGGGGATTGCTGTAGGGGCTGCCCTTACTCAACAAATGCATAAGACTGGTAAGATTGTTGTCTGCTTCTTTGGGGATGGTGCAACCAATGAAGGTGTCTTCCACGAAGCGGTCAATATGGCTTCAATCTGGAATCTTCCAGTAATTTTTTATTGTATTAATAATGGTTATGGAATCTCTGCTGACATCAAAAAAATGACCAATGTCAAGCATATCCACGAGCGTAGTGCTGCTTACGGCATTCCTGGAATGTTTATTCCTGATGGAAACAACGTTATCGATGTCTATGAAGGATTCCAAAAGGCTGTTGAACACGTCCGCTCTGGTAAAGGCCCTGTCTTGATTGAAAGTGTCACCTATCGTTGGCTTGGTCACTCATCTTCAGACCCTGGTAAATACCGGACACGTGAAGAAGTCGAAGAGTGGAAGAAGAAAGATCCAATCGAAAACCTTCGCAAGTATCTTCTTGAAAATGAGATTGCGAGCGCAGAAGAACTGGATCAGATCCAAGAAGAAGTGAAAGAAGCCGTTGAAGCTTCAGTGAAATTTGCGGAAGAAAGCCCATTCCCTCCACTCGAATCAGCTTTCGAAGATATTTACGCAGACTAAGGGGGAGTAGAGAATTATGGAAACTAAATTAATGTCTTTCCGCGATACCATTATCCTTGCTATGTCTGAGGAAATGCGTCGCGACGAAAACGTATTGTTGATGGGGGAAGATGTCGGAGTTTTTGGTGGAGACTTCGGAACTTCCGTAGGCATGCTAGAGGAATTCGGTCCAGAACGTGTTCGTGACTGTCCAATTTCGGAGGCAGCTATCTCAGGTGCAGCAGCTGGTGCAGCCATGACTGGACTTCGTCCAATCGTTGATATGACCTTCATGGATTTCTCAGTGATTGCCATGGATGCTATCGTCAACCAAGCTGCGAAGACGCGCTACATGTTTGGTGGAAAAGGGCAAGTACCGATGACCGTTCGCTGTGCTGCCGGTAACGGAGTTGGATCTGCAGCTCAACACTCCCAATCTTTGGAATCATGGTTCACCCATATTCCTGGTTTGAAGGTTGTTGCTCCAGGAACTCCAGCGGATATGAAAGGACTTCTCAAGTCTTCTATCCGTGATAACAACCCAGTTATCATTCTTGAATACAAATCAGAATTCAACCAAAAAGGGGAAGTTCCTGTTGATCCCGACTATACCATTCCACTTGGTGTCGGAGAAATCAAACGTGAGGGTACTGATGTCACTGTCGTAACTTACGGGAAAATGCTTCGTCGTGTCATGCAAGCAGCTGAAGAATTAGCTGAAGAAGGCATTTCAGTAGAAGTAGTAGACCCACGTACCTTGGTTCCACTTGATAAAGAGATTATTATTAATTCTGTTAAGAAAACAGGAAAAGTCGTCCTTGTCAATGACGCCCATAAAACAAGTGGTTATATCGGTGAAATCTCAGCTATCATTTCTGAATCAGAAGCATTTGATTACCTGGATGCACCCATCCGCCGTTGTGCGGGGGAAGATGTGCCAATGCCTTACGCACAAAATCTTGAGAATGCGATGATTCCAACAGTTGAAAGCATCAAAGATGCCATTCGGAAAACGTATAATAAAGAATAAGACATAATTTAAATTATGTAACTTATATTGAATCAGACGAAGAAACTTTGTATCTATCGATGCAAAGTTCTCTGCGTCCTTAGTATCTTATAATAGAATAGGAGAGGTCATGGCTGATGATAAGCTAAGAGCGACTCCTGCGGCTAGAAAATTAGCGGATGATCTTGGGATCAACCTCTATGATGTTTCTGGTTCAGGCGCAAACGGTCGTGTCCACAAAGAAGACGTGGAAACATATAAAGACACAAATGTGGTTCGCATTTCACCACTTGCAAAACGAATTGCTTTAGAACACAATATTGCTTGGCAAGAGATCCAAGGAACTGGTCATCGTGGTAAGATTATGAAGAAGGACGTCCTTGCTTTTCTTCCTGAGAATATTGAGAAGGATACCATTAAGTCACCTGCTCAAATTGAGAAGGTAGAAGAGGCTCCTGATAATGTAACACCTTATGGTGAAATCGAGCGAATTCCGATGACACCAATGCGTAAGGTGATTGCTCAACGGATGGTGGAATCCTATTTGACAGCACCAACCTTTACATTGAACTATGACGTCGATATGTCTCAAATGTTGGCCCTTCGTAAGAAGGTGTTGGATCCAATCATGGAGGCAACTGGCAAGAAAGTCACTGTAACAGATTTGCTTTCTCTTGCGGTTGTTAAGACCTTGATGAAACATCCATACATCAATGCGTCATTGACGGAAGATGGCAAAACTATCATCACTCACAACTATGTCAACTTGGCTATGGCGGTTGGGATGGACAATGGGCTGATGACACCCGTTGTCTATAACGCAGAAAAGATGACTTTATCAGAGTTGGTGGTAGCCTTCAAGGACGTTATCGGACGGACCTTGGACGGTAAATTAGCACCAAGCGAATTGCAAAATTCAACCTTTACTATCAGTAACTTGGGGATGTTTGGTGTTCAATCTTTTGGACCGATTATCAACCAGCCAAACTCTGCCATTCTTGGGGTTAGCGCAACTGTTGAAAAACCAGTTGTAGTTAATGGTGAAATCGTCATTCGTCCAATCATGAGCTTGGGCTTGACCATTGACCACCGCGTTGTCGATGGTATGGCTGGTGCCAAATTCATGAAAGACTTGAAAGCCTTGATTGAAGACCCGATTTCAATGTTGGTCTAATCAACGAGAGAGAATAGAAACAAGAAAAAGAGGGAAATAAAATGGCCTTAGAAGTAATTATGCCAAAAGCCGGCGTAGATATGACCGAAGGACAAATCGTTCAGTGGAATAAAAAAGTCGGCGAATTTGTAAAAGAAGGAGAAATTCTCCTTGAAATCATGACAGATAAAGTCAGCATGGAATTGGAAGCTGAAGAAGATGGATACTTGATTGCTATCTTAAAAGGGGACGGCGAGACTGTTCCTGTAACAGAAGTTATCGGTTATCTTGGTGAGGAAGGGGAAAACATCCCAACAGCTGGAGCAGTAGCACCAGAAGCGAGTCCAGCGCCAGCTGCAGCAAGTGGTTCAAATGATGACAATAAGAGCGATGATGCTTATGATATCGTAGTGATCGGTGGTGGTCCTGCTGGTTACGTATCTGCTATCAAGGCAGCTCAATTGGGTGGTAAGGTTGCTCTTGTTGAGAAATCTGAACTTGGTGGAACTTGCTTGAACCGCGGATGTATCCCAACTAAGACTTACCTACACAACGCTGAAATCATTGAAAATATCGGTCATGCGGCAAACCGTGGGATCATCATTGACAATCCTAGCTTCACAGTGGATATGGACAAGGTTCTTGAAACTAAGAACAAGGTCGTAAATACTTTGGTTGGTGGTGTTGCAGGACTTCTTCGTAGCTACGGAGTTGATGTTCATAAGGGTATCGGTACCATTACGAAAGATAAGAATGTCTTGGTAAATGGTTCTGAATTGCTTGAAACTAAGAAGATCATCCTTGCTGGTGGTTCAAAAGTCAGCAAGATTAACGTTCCTGGCATGGAATCATCCCTTGTGATGACGAGTGATGACATCTTGGATATGAATGAAGTCCCAGAAAGCCTTGTGATCATTGGTGGTGGAGTTGTCGGTATCGAACTTGGTCAAGCCTTCATGACCTTTGGTTCTAAGGTTACGGTCATCGAAATGATGGACCGGATCGTGCCAGCCATGGATGCAGAAGTATCTAAGAACCTTCGTTTGATCCTTGAGCGCAAGGGTATGACTATCTTGACAGATACTAAACTGCAAGAAATCATTGAAGAAGATGGTAAACTCCGTATCAAGGTTGAAGGAAAAGACGATATCATTGCAAACAAAGCTCTTCTTTCAATCGGACGTGTTCCAGATCTTGAAGGAATTGGTGAAGTGGAATTTGAATTGGATCGTGGTCGCATCAAGGTCAATGAATACATGGAAACATCTGTTCCAGGTATCTATGCGCCAGGTGATATCAACGGTACGAAGATGTTAGCTCACGCCGCCTTCCGTATGGGTGAAGTAGCGGCTGAAAATGCCCTTAAAGGAAACCACGCTGTTGCCAAATTGAACTTAACTCCTGCAGCTATCTACACACTTCCAGAAGTTGCGGCTGTTGGTTTGACAGAAGAACAAGCTCGTGAGAAATATGATGTCCAAATCGGTAAATTCAACTTTGCGGCTAACGGACGTGCCATTGCATCAGATGCGGCTCAAGGATTTGTAAAAGTCATTGCAGACAAGAAATATGGTGAAGTTCTTGGGGTTCACATCATTGGTCCAGCAGCAGCTGAATTGATCAACGAAGCTTCAACTATCATTGAGATGGAAATCACTGTAGAAGAAATGCTCAAGACCATCCATGGGCACCCAACCTTCTCAGAAGTGATGTACGAAGCCTTTGCGGATGTACTTGGCTTGGCAGTTCACTCACCTAAGAAAAAATAAAAATAGATAGACTAGACTGGAATTATTTTCCAGTCTCTATCGTATTAGAAGGTATCTTATGAAATACATTATCAATCATTCAAACGACACTGCTTTTAATATTGCTTTAGAGGAATATGCTTTTAAACACCTTTTGGACGAGGACCAAATCTTCCTTCTTTGGATTAACAAACCATCTATTATTGTAGGACGTCACCAAAATACCATCGAGGAAATTAACCGTGACTATGTTCGTGAAAATGGAATTGAAGTAGTCCGTCGAATCAGTGGTGGTGGAGCTGTTTACCATGATTTGAACAACCTAAACTACACCATTATTTCAAAAGAAGATGAAAACAAGGCCTTTGACTTCAAGAGCTTCTCTACTCCAGTTATCAATACTTTGGCTGAACTTGGTGTTAAAGCTGAATTTACAGGCCGAAACGACTTAGAAATCGACGGTAAGAAATTCTGTGGCAATGCCCAAGCCTATATCAATGGCCGTATCATGCATCATGGTTGTCTTCTCTTTGACGTGGATTTGTCAGTCCTAGCTAACGCACTTAAAGTTTCTAAAGATAAGTTTGAATCAAAAGGGGTTAAATCAGTCCGTGCTCGAGTAACTAATATTATCGATGAGTTGCCAGAAAAAATCACGGTTGAAGAGTTCCGGGACCTACTTTTGGACTACATGAAGAAAGAATACCCTGAGATGACAGAATATGTCTTCTCGGATGAAGAATTGGCTGAAATCAATCGTATCAAGGAAACCAAGTTTGGTACCTGGGATTGGAACTATGGAAAGTCTCCTGAATACAATGTCCGTCGTGGCACTAAATTCCCTAGCGGTAAGGTTGAAATCTTCGCTAACGTCATTGAATCAAAAATTCAAGATATCAAGATTTACGGTGACTTCTTTGGTATCGAAGACGTAGCGGCAGTAGAAGATGTCCTTCGTGGTGTCAAATACGAACGCGAAGACGTTCTTAAAGCCCTACAAACCATTAACCTAGGTCGTTACTTCGCAGGAATCACTGCAGAAGAAATTGCTGAAGCAGTGGTGGAATAAAGTCATAAGAGAGTGGGACAGAAATCGGTAATTCGTTAGAATTCGATTTCGTAGTCCCACCTCCGCACAGTTGAGTAGGGCTGTAAAAGCTGACGAATTCAGCGTAGTAGAGCCCAGTCAACCACTGCGTCTTGCTCGACAATCCAAAGACAATTGAGAGGCTAGGACTTTTGTCCCAGCCTCTTTTTTTGAAACTAGTTTCACATAAAAATTATTGTTTTACTAAGGATTTTGTAGTATAGTAAAGGTGGAAAAGTGTATTCGCTTACAAAGAATGTAACTGTAATTTGTAAAACTCAGTAATTATTAAACAACGAAATTAATTGACTAGCTAGGTATTACTTTCCTTTTCTGCTTTAGAAAGTGTGATGATATGAAACGTGTCTTTATTATTTTATCAAACCTTTTCATCTCTAGCTTTTTGATTTGGATTGCCTTTATTTCTCCAAATACGGTTATCCACCGCAGTCTTCCGGTAGTAGGTGTGGTGAGACAAGAAAAGAGCGTCACATATGAAGAGTTATCTTCCAGTTTAGACCGCTTGGCAAGGGATAATCATAGTATAATTGCCCGTCAGATACAAAGAACAGACTCTAAGGGGCAGGTTGTTTTCACCTATGAAATCTACGGAGAGGGAAAACTTCCTCTTGGGATTAAAAGAGAGAAGAAAGAACTGGCTGCCAAAGAAAGCCTGCTAAAGAATTATTATATATTAACAGGTGATTTGGAAACTGAAAAGCTGGATCAAACTCTTCATACTCTTGGTTTCTCACAAACTTTTATTGAGAAACCGAATCCTCTGCAGACCCTTATTGCCTTTTTTGGCTCAGGTTCACAATCACTTGCCTTGGTTATTTTTATCATTAGTTTTAGCTCTTTGACGATTATACAAAAAACACTTGAAATGAGAAGTGCTGGGATTCGATATATTTCAGGAATGAGACGCTTGCAAGTTTTCGGACATTCTCTAAAAGATGATAGTATAGAGTTGCTTTTGGGATGTATTGGCGCAAGTATAATGGGTGCTGTTCTGATTTATTGTTTTCAATTGACACCTTTTTCCTATTCCATCGTCATTTTCAGTAGTATTATTTACAATGGGATTTTACTAATTTTGTCTGTTTTCTTATCTTTCCTCTTTGCATATAGTATTCAAACGATTCATTTAGTCCCCCTTTTAAAAGGGAAGGTTCCATTGAAGCGCATATTGGTTTTCCTCTTTATTTGTCAATTTCTCGCTGTGGCATTAATTGGCCTTGCGATTCATCGAATCAGTATTTATGGATCAGTCTGGCAAACTCACCAAGAGGGAAGTGAGGCTTGGTTAAAACAGTCGAATTGGGTCCAAATTAGTACAAGTCGGGAGGATTTTTCACAGAAAACAAACAAAGAGACGCAAATTGAGGACAGAGCAAAATGGTCTAAGCTCATCGAGTCTGGTATTGAAAATGGTGGTCTTTTAGCTTATCATAATCTCGTATCTTTTAGTTCAAAAGGAGTTATGACGGATCCTAGTACAGGTAAAGAGTTTTCAATCACAGATTACGATCCTCTTGCCAATAGCCTGTATGTCACTCCAAATTATCTTGATATCCAAAGGATCTCAGTTTCCCCTGAGTTAAAAGAGAGCTTGAATCACTTGCAAGCTGGAGAATTTGGACTCTTACTTCCGGAAAAATTAAAAGGTCGAGAAGAGGAGATGATCAAACGATATGAAGATTATCTATCTCCTCGAGATGATCAAGGAAATATCACCTTATCAATGAAGGCGCAGGTAACGTATATTCCGAATCATCAAAAACGCTTTATCTACAACAACACACCAATTAGCTATAAGCAATTCTTTACCGATCCGGTTTTAGTGGTTATTCAACCTGAAAGTTTTGGAGGCTATGTGAATCCATATTTCACCGTTCTAAATCCCTACCTTTATTTTAATGGACTTCAGAATAGTAAGAAGCTAATCGCTGAGTATAATCTTGAAAAAAGTGTTAGTCAGTACGACTATGCAGTGGACGTTTACCAGCAAATGGCCCAAAAAATACAAATAGAAAATCTCATGGCGATTGCAGGAGGAGTCTTTGGTATAGCAACCTCTGTTCTTCTTTTTAACACTATGAATTTCCTATATTTTGAAGAGTTTAGAAAACAAATCTTCTTGAAGAAGATTGCAGGTCTGGGATTTGTAAACATTCACCAAATGATTTTGCTCTCAGAAAGTAGCCTCTTGCTATTAGGAAGCCTCTTGGTATTCATTCTCACTTCGGAATGGTGGATTGCTCTTGTCACTCTCTTGCTATTTATTACTAATGCTTGGTTCATTCTCCTGTACCGGTCTCATAAAGAAGACCACTTATTAGCCACTGTACTGAAAGGAGCCTAATATGATTACCGTAGAACATTTAACCAAATCATTTGGCCAACGAACGGTCTTTCAAGATTTGAGCTTGCAATTTACAGAAGGTAAGGTCTATGCTCTGATCGGAAATAGTGGGTGTGGTAAAACAACCTTGCTCAATATCTTGGCGAAGATAGAGCCTTATGAAGAAGGGAATATAAGCTATCAAGGGCAAGAACTGAAACAAATCAAACAGCATCACTTCTTTAAGCGTGAATTAGGTTATCTCTTTCAAAACTTTGGCCTGCTTGAAAACGAGACTATCGCTACAAATTTAGATTTGGGATTGATTGGGCAAAAATTAACGAAAAAAGAGAAGAAGCAGCAAGAGGAAGAAGTGCTCAAAAAAGTAGGATTGGCTTACCTTGCTCTGGATCAAAAGATTTATGAATTATCTGGGGGAGAGGCGCAACGTGTCGCATTAGCTAAAGTTATTTTAAAAGATCCACCTTTAATTTTGGCAGATGAACTAACTGCAGCACTGGATCCAGAAACCTCACAAGAGGTGATGGACTTGCTCTTAATGTTAAAGAATCAAGAGCGTATAATCATTATCGCAACCCATAATCCAGTAATTTGGGAAAAAGCTGACGAAGTGGTAAAACTCAACTAGTCCATGGCTGAAGAATGGTTTGATTTTCTACATTATCTTTTATAGCTAGCTATTCATGAGGTATAGGCTGATGAAGAAAAAAGATCATGTCAAACAAAAATTTTTAAGATTTTTCATCATTGGGATTATCATTCTCTTATCAGCCTGCACTCTTGTAGGGCCACCCCAAAAATCTCCTTCCGGTAGTACCAATGTGTCTAGGAAAATAAGGTTCGAGGAAAGAAGGGCAGAAGATTTATTAAAAAATTCTATTTCTATCCCTTATCCAGATGGGAAAATCTTTACACCTACCGCGCTGTCAAATGATGGGATTGCTTATGGCGAGGCTGTTGACCAAGGACACGAAGATCAGAATTATCTTGCCTGTATGAATTTACATACCAAGGACTTTCAAAAGATAAAAGATGTTGAAAAGACATCTAATCTGACTCATGTGGCTGTTAGCTATGTAGATCATGATATTGTTGTTTTTGAAGAGTATGATCAACTCAATCAGACAGGGATTTACTATCTTTGGAAGATAAAAGACAAATCTTTAACGACACTGATCGATAGGAGACCTATCGGAACGGTTCCAGTTACTCAAGTAGCTCGATCCAACCAGAAACTCTTTATAAATTATGAAGTAGGCGATAGCCTATATCAAATTGAAGAATTTGACCTTGAAACAGGGTCTCATCAGACGATTGAATCAGAAAATAGCGGTTTTCCGAATGTCTTTAAAGATTACTTGTATTATGTACAAATTAATAACACAGCTTTAACCACAAAAATTGTAGCCTACTCCTTAAGTGATGGGCAGAAAAAGGTTATAGATCAAACAAAGGATGATCAACGCTATTATGTCGATTTATTGACGAATGGGCACAATCTTCTTTACTTGGTTGCAAATAATAAAGACGCTTCATTTACCTTTGAAAATAAAAACCATAAGAAGATATTTTCTACTTCACAGGCAGAAACCTTCATATATCGCAATATTTATCTCACTTATATGGGAGAAAGAAGAAGTGAGGAGCGTGTTAAATCACAGTATTATTTGTGGGATTTAAGACATCAGATTCATTATTTATATGATCATGGCCCCATTTTGCTATCAGATAAAGGAATTTTATGGATTCAATTCAAAAAGAAGGATAATGAGATTCCAAAAGGTGAAATCTATCGAAATGAAAACTCTGTAATGCGCTATCAAGAATGGTAGAAAGGAGAAAAAACTTGAAAAAGTTTATCTATTCATTGTATTTCTGACTTTTCTTTGTTTATCTGGCTATACAGAGACACAAATAGAAAGCCAAATAATTTCTTCCATCTCTCGTAAAGTAACTTCCTCTTCATCAACAACAGTCATTGTAAAAACAAAGGATTGTAAGGAATACCGTACCAATGACAGCAGAAGTGATGAGTGATTAAAAATAAAGAAGGGAAGACGAAATGGCACTATTACAAATTATTGGTCTAAATAAATCGTATAACAAAAAGAAAGTAATTGAAGATTTGTCATTTGAGTTGCAGAGTGGCGAAATAATGGGACTCATTGGACAAAATGGCTCTGGGAAAACTACAATATTCAAAACGATTTTAGGTTTAGTAAAAAAAGAATCTGGTGGAATTAAAATCAATGGGAAACTAATTGAAGGGAAATCAAAGGGCTATTTGAATACTATTGGTACGATTATTGAATATCCTACATTTTATGAATCTTTAACAGCTAGACAGAATTTAATGCTTATTTCTAGTCTTTATGATGAAGTAAACTTATCAAAAGAAGATCTTTTAAACTATCTGCATTTAGTAGGTTTAGACAATAGTGTGGATTGTAAAGTATCTAGTTTTTCATTAGGTATGAAACAACGTTTGGGACTTGCTCAAGCCTTAATTCATCAGCCAACTATCTTATTATTAGATGAACCATTCAATGGACTAGATCCCATAGGAATGAAAGAATTTAGAGACTTGCTCATTGAATTGTCTAAAAAAGGAGTTGGGATTGTAATTTCGAGTCATTCATTGGAAGAATTAAGTAAGTTAGTGGATACAGTTACAATTATCAATCAAGGGAAAGTAATTTTCCAAGGGAAAAAGACAGAATTTTTATCACTTGGATCTATAAAGAACGTTTGGTTGTTGAAAACTGATAACTTAGAACTTACAAAGTCTATCTTAAATAACTTAAACATTGTTTTTACTGAGAGAATAGAGCAACTTGAGTTATCTTTAGATATAGAATCAATGAAAGAGGTAAAGGAGAAACTACTCACAGAGTTATTACGTCAGGATATCTCCATCATATATTTTTCTGAGAAACAAAATAATTTTGAAGATATTTTTATCAAAATGCAGAGAGATATGGAGGTTTGATATGCTTAAATTAATAAAGATTGAGTTGTTCAAATTATTTGCTGGGAAAAAGATTTTCTATGTTTTTGGAGGGTTTGTTTGTGTCATTTCTCTATTGATACTGTATCTAAGAATGGTTGCACCAGAATCTTCATTTGGAAATGTTTTTAAAACCTCCAGCGATACATTTTCGATATTTGCTTTGATAGTAGGAGTTATAGTAGCATTAGTACCGTTTTATCAAGAAATTCAGCAAAAAACAATTAAATCATTGTTAGTCACACCGGTTAAACGAGTAGAAATTTTGTTTTCAAAATTGTTAGCATCTATTTTTACCTCATTCTTAATTTTAGTTGTTTTATGTCTAACATCTTTTATAGTGACAACATTACTATTTGGATTTTTTAAAGTTGGAGCTTACTCTTCATCTGCAGATAATATGCTTACTTTTACGGCCGGAATAGTTCAAATTATTACAACGTTTTTTACGACTATTTTTTATAGTACTACAATTATTTGTTTATTTTTGATAACAAATTCTTTATCGAGTACCCTAGTTGGAGTTGTTTTGTTAAGAGGTTTAGGAGAACTGATTTCAAGAAGTTTATTAGACCAAAATAACTTGTTATTATCTTTTAGCCCATTAGGAGTATTGAATATTTTAAACCCTGTTTCAAAGAATATTTCGATAATTAGCTATACCATTCAACTACTTTTAACTGTTATTTATTCAATAGTAATTTTTTACATTGACACTAAACTATTTGAAAACAAAGAATTCTAAAGATTGACTCAAAATCAAATTCATGAATCAGGAAAATGGTTTTCCAATTGGAGTAAGAAATCATACAAATTAATGAAGTTAAAGAAAATAAAGAATAAAAAAGCGTAAGATTTCATAAAAAATCCTACGCTCTTTTTCTAACACTAAAATATTACATAATTTATATTATGTATCTTATAAACTATCCAAGGCATTTTTCTGTTCGTCATTAACGATATGCGTATACAAGTCCGTTACCTGTGTGCTAGCATGTCCCAGCTGGTGGCTGACCAAAACTTGGGATTTGGTAGCATCATAGAGACGGGTTGCAAGAGTATGGCGCAGTTTGTGGGGGGTTACGCGGACTTTAAAGTCTTCTGAATACTTGGCCACCATCTTTTCAACACTAGAAGCATCAATTCGGTTTGGAACCCCTCGATACAAGGTTAAGAAGAGGGCTGTATCGGTTTTTTCTGTCTTATAACGTTTGTCTCGAATAGCGAGATATTGTTCTAAATAAGGCTTAGCAAAGGCAGCAACATTGACTGAGTCTCGTTTTCCACCTTTTCGAGTGACGTCAATCACCATCATCTTAAGATTGAGATCTCGAAGATCTAGGTTAACTGCCTCAGAGAGACGGACACCAGATGCAAGAAGGAGTGCAATGATGGCTAAATCTCGCTCCTTATTCTTGTTAAAGGACGATAAGGCTCGATTTGAGAGTGTTTGAGGGTATTCCTGGTCGATATAGTTAAGGAAACCTTCTGTCTCGTCACCTAAAAAGAGTTTTTGCTTGATATTTTCAGCTCGAGCAGCTAAGGTTTCTTTCTTTTTCTTGGTCGCAACCTTCTTCATGACATTACGGTAGAAATAAGGTTCCCCTTGCTCATTTTCAACTTCCTCAGTCAAATACTTATAAAGACTAGAAAGTGCAGAAAGGGTACGGTTAATGGTTGTTTGAGAAACCCCGTTTTTCGTCGTATTGGCATTGAGCAGAGGACGTTCACGTAAGTAAAGGATAAAGGATTCCATGTCTTTCTTGGTCATGTGCTCTAGAACGTCTAAGGGAATATTGGCCATGGTGTCAGCATCTGATATACCAGATTCCAAGACCCAGGTGAAAAATCGATCGTATTCCTTTAAGTATTCGTATAAGGTCGTAAAACTGTATGGAACGGCCAGTTTTGATTGGTAATATTCTAAGACGTACCAAGGCATGACTTGTTTGAGTTTATCAATCCGTTCTAATAAAATCTCGCGTTTCATGTTTTTCTCCAAATCTTTCTATACTAGTAGTATAGCATAGCCAGATATATTTTTCAAGAAAATTATAGTTTTTCGGAAAGATGTTATAGGGGATCCATAGAACTGTTTTCTATATGCCTTTTTAAACAAAACAAAGTACGTAACCAAAAAATTTTTTTGAGCTAATCATTGACAATTATGTACTTTATTTAAGTGAACACTGGAAATTTTTAAAGATGTTCATCTTCTGTAAAATGTACTTATTTAAGTGAAAACTAAAAATTTTTCAAATGTACATTTTAACAAAATAAGAACACTTTATATTATTTAAAGTGTTCTTATTTTTGTTATATCTTCTTAAACTGTACAAAATGTTCTTGCTTTCTTCTGTGACCTTTGCAAATCGAACATGCCTTTTTATTTCGCTTTCTGTAAGCCATTCTTTCTCTAACTTGAATTTTATAACGATGATCTTGGTTTTCCTGACATAACCACCAACTCAACTCTGTGATTTCAGTTGGCCTTGCTATTAGAAGGTTATTTACATAATCCCACTCATTCATTAGACTTTGTTGAGTTGTTGCTAAGTCGTTAAATCCTTTTAAAACTTTTTGATTTCTACAATATGGACAAGAATTATCTCTGTAAAATTTTTCTTTAATGATTTGCTGATATTCTCCAGTACATACAGGGCATTTCCACCATGCGTTATATGTTGAATTAGATTTTACTGAAGACATTTCTTGTTTATTTAATGTAGACCATTCTTTAATTAACCAAGGATGTGTTGTTTCTAGATCATTATAACCCCTTACAGTTTTTTTAAAAGAACAATACGGACAACATTGGTCGTTTTCGTAGCGTTCAGAAATTTTCGCTTTAAAATTCCTGTGACATTTTCATCAACGTAATCTCTATTTCCCTTCTGGAATGAACTGATACTTAATTTACAACGATTATAAAGAGTGCCATATGCTAACTTAGCATCAGATAAGAACTAGTCAATTTGACATAGCCGTTCTCACTGTATTGAATACGGGTGAAAAATATTTCTGGAATTTGATAAAAAGTTAGAGTAGCTAGTTGATCAATTGTGATATCCGCCATTAGTAGCCTCCTACAACTTGTAACCTCAAGCCACCAGCTTCAGGAAAATAAACAAGATGAGTTTGCTCTAACTCTTCAATAGCTGCAATAGCACGCTTTCTGGTCCATCCCATCGTCTTCATCAAATCGTAAATCATTATATCTCTAGACAAACTTGAGACCTTTGTTCGGTTTTGTTTCATAGGCAATCCTTTCTTTACTTGATTAGTCCTTTTTCTTTTCTTAATTTTTAAAGTCTATTAGACATAGCTATTCCTCAAATATATATTGTGTTATAATATTTTTTGGTAGGTGGTCATGGAGGTGACATGCTAGACAAAAATAATAACCAAACTCATTATGGACGGGGAGATCAATACATTGATCAAAGTGTTACAAACAATATATTTTTTACATACGGCGACTCTCAACCCAGTAGCTCATCAGATAATCCTGGGATATGGGCCATCATTTTTTTAATAGTTACACTATCTTTAGGAAATCTGCTTCTTGGTCTTATTAAAGAACATAAACAAGTAATTATTATGACTCAAATCATTCTACTTATCATTGTCAATTGCTATGTTTATTTCAAATCAAAAGACATGAAGCTACTAATCACTGAAATGGTTCCTTCTGTCCTAAGCATTCTAACGACAATATTCTCGGTTAATAATCAAATCCCAGCTAACTTTCAATCAATACTGGATAAGATGAGTACCACTCCTGATTTATCTTCTTGGGAAAATATAGTAAATAGTTTTTTCAACAGCTTTATACCAAAAGCCCTTGAACTCATCTCTCAACACTCTAGTAATACTATCCTTCTTACAGTATGCTATATCGTTCTAGTCCTCTCAACCATTCTTAGTCCTTTGTTGATTGGATTTAATGCATTCTTTAAGAAATCTGTTAAGAATTATCCCGCTTATGTATTCACTATTGCCTATTGGATTTTTTTCTTTGTTTTAAAAATGATTCAATAACTGCACAACAATAAATTAAAGCGGTAACAGTGAAGCTAATTAGTAATAAAGACAATAAAGTTTGACCTCCACCTACCAACCTAATCATAAACAAGGCGTAGCCTAAAAAAGTATACATGGTCACTTTAGTAAAGATTCTTACTAATAGTTTCATTCGTACCCCCTTTACCTGGTTAGATACCAGGTTTTTTGATATCAACAAATTGTAAAATTAAGATATATAATTTATTTCCCTAAATATATCTCATCAATTCTGGATTATCTGACATTTTTTCTCCTTTCTTTAATTTTTCAACGAAAAAAGAGAGCGATTTTCTCGCTCTCTCAAGATATATGATATTTAATTTTTCATTTTCCCAAAACTCTAGACACTTACAGTGATTTTAAAAAAGCTGGAAATTTTTTCAATTGTATATTTTGAAAATAAAAAACACTTTAATATCAATTTAATGATTTTAGAGCGTTTTTAGCTTATTTGATTTTAAAGTTGTCGTCTATTCCTCAGGATTACTTGAAGAACAGGAAAAATTCGACAACAAAGTAGTCGATCTATTCAGTTATAAAACTTATGAAGGTCTTTCTGCTGGAACTGGCCACTCCTACTTTGGAGATGTAGATTATACTCTTACTTATTCAACTGAGAATATCCCTCATGATTTCTCCTCATGTGGTGCTAGTAAACTTCTATATTATAGAACGAAAGGGATAGAGTTAATGTTTAAACTTAAACTTTAGAATGAAAATATTTTTTCTTTTCTTACCCTACAGTATCCGTACAAATTTTATAGGCTTCATCTCATAAAAACTTGTATCTTGCTAAATCCAACAAACTGAAGCTTGTTTGTCGAATTTAGCTTTCTACTATGTACGATTCTTGCTTGATAGCGGAGTAAATTTTCTATTCTACACCAAAAGCAAAAAGGATATATTTTTAATAAATTCCATTTGAAAACAATTCCTGTTCTATTATAGTAATGGTAATTCTAACTTTACACATGCACCATGTTTATTCGAGTTGTTTTCTAATATGATGCGTCCATTATGTAATAACATTATTTTCCAAGAATTATATAAACCTAAACCATAGTTTGTAGCTGAATGTCTACTTTTATCTCCACGGTAAAATTGCTCCGTTCCTCGTTTTAAATCCTCATTAGAAAATCCTGGGCCTTCGTCTATCACAGATATTGAAAGTATATTATCTGTAGTCATTATTAGTAATTCAATGTTGGATTTGTCTGGTGAATATTGAATAGCATTACTAAATATATTTTGAATGACTCTTTCAAATAATTGTACATCTATCATTACATTTGAATCTTCACAATTAATAGATTTAGATATAGTACGGTCATGTATTAGTGTAATCTCTCTCGCTATTTCACTAACTCTTTCGATTATTTCTGACACCTTTACTTTTTTTAAATTCAACGAGTTTAATTTAATTGACTGATTCATCTCCATCAGAGCTTTTGTATAATCTGATATACGTGTTGAATTTTTTATAATGTACTCTACATAATCTTTTTGTTCATCAGTTAGATCAGTTACCTTTAACAATTCAGCATTACCTTGGACAATAGAAACCGGAGTTTTTAAGTCATGCATTAATGCCGATATCTGACTTCTCTTATTCTCTTCTTTAATCCAATTTTCTCTTAATGAATCACTTAAGGCTTTTTTCATTATATCAAGGCTATTTAAGACATCATTAAATTCTTTGATATTTGAACTTCCTATTTCAAAGTCTAATTCTTGGTTGGCGATTTTATCTGATGCCTCTAGCATTGGCGATAATTGCCTTGTTATTCGTTTTGCCCAGATTAGAGTAGCCACAAATGCACTCATTAAAAAGAAAATGATTAATAAAAATATTAATAGTAAATCTACACTAGGGAAATATTTTTCCATCCAATCATTATTGTAGTGTGGCTCTAGTGAATAATGGATTAATACATATCCATCATTCCTTTTAAATTCTATAAATGAAGAATATGGAGTTGAAAATCCCTCATGATTGTGAAAATTCTTAGCTTTCAGTTGAATAGCTTCATCCATATTAGTTTTTATCACTTCACCATCTGGCGATAAAAACATATAGCTAGCTCCTTTAGGTATCAATGCTTCATCAAAGTCTATTTTATTTAAAATTTTATATTTATTTTCTTGTAATAAATTTTCTGTATGGTTAGCCGGAAGAATCAAACCAACACTATAAAACGCTGTAAAAGTTAATAAAGCTAGTACGATGGCACATCCTAAACCAACTCCAACAGTCATTAAGTATTTAAGAAATACTATTTTGAGCGATTGTCCTTTTCTAATTAATTCCATTTATAACCAATCCCCCAAACTGTAGAAATTGGATTTTCACCAAATTTTAAGAACTTTGCTCTAATATTTTTTACATGTTCTGATATGGAAGAAGAATCACCAATCCCATCAAATCCAAAAATCATTTCATATATTTGTTCTCTTGAAAAAACTTGTCCCTTTCTCTTTGCTAAAAGCTTCGAAATTTGATATTCAGACTTTGTCAGATGAATTTCTTCCTCCTTCACAAATACTTGATTGGAGGATAAATCAAATCTTATATTCCCTAGGTTTAAACTCGAATGTTTTTCTCTTTGTTCTCTTCTCAGATGAGCTTCTACCCTTGCTAACAATTCACCAACACCAAATGGTTTGGTAATATAGTCATCTCCTCCACTTAATAAGCCATCTACTATATCCGTTTCCATTGCTTTTGCAGTTAAAAAGATAATCGGACAATCCACTTTACTACGTATATTTTTACAATAGCTGATTCCATCAACCTCTGGCATCATTACATCAAGTAATATTAAGTCATATTTCCCCAAACTATTTTCATCAATATCTACCGTGGTTTGGTAAATTTCAACAATATGATCTCCTTTTATTAAAATATTCTTGATTAGAGTCAGCATATCTAATTCATCATCTATAGCAAGAATTCTTGCCATACCAAACCACCTCCATATTTATAAATATTTTATTATTATACCATATTCCATTTACAAATACATTTAGAGCTATTATTCACTGATTGACTTTCCACCCCACCTATTGAACCATAATAAAGAGCCAGTAAAAATGACTACTGTAATAGGTATTGCTACATATCCCCACATGGTAAACTCTTTAATTAAATATGAGCTACCAGCCAATTCACTTCCAACAATATATGTTGCAGATAATCTCGATGCCCAAGTACAAGGTAAAAAATACCAGATGTTTTCACCTAAATTGGTTATTGAAAGTAAAGCAATCAATGTTTCTACAAATCCCAATCCAATAGATGCACCACCACCTAACATAATTGATACCCACAAATGAATCATATATGTAGATAAACATCCTATAAAAACTAATAATAATTCAATTAACCAAGCCATAGTCCCTTGATTACCAAATAGCATTGCAAATATAAAAACTGCTAAACTTATAGAAAATAGGAAACTCAATAAGAGCATTATAAGTTTTCCACCATAAGCCTTGCTTCTGGATTTTGTAGTTGATAGAAGCACTTGAAATCGTCCCGCACTGGCTTCCATGTCAACAACCTTAGATGTAATAACACCACAGATTATTGGTAATACCGCTCCTAAAAGTACAAAATAATTTTTTATGATATCCATATCAGAAAAATTTTTTAGACTTGTCATAGTTGCTGCCCCATAAAATATTAGAGCATATAAAACAGGTAAGATAAAGTGAGCAAACGGAATCCATGTATGCTTCAATTTATAAAACTCTGATTTCAATATATTCATCATTACTTCACCTCTTGCTTAGAAAACCATTTTGCAGTAATGAAAGTCAATAATGTAAACAAACATATTGATAAAATACAAGGAACAAGTAAGGATGTGTTTAAAATCATTGGATTTGATACTTCTGTTGGGATACCGTTCGGTAAAATACGCATAACGGGTACCATCAATCTAATCCCCCAAGAATAAGGGCAATAAATCCACATAGAACCGTCAGCTAACAAAATTCCTAACACAAGACCTAATACAGCATTTACTACAATGCTTGCTATAAACCCAAACTTTTTAGCCAGGAAAAAACAAAATGGAACTTGCCATATGTTAGTTATAACCAATAATACACTTGCGAATAATAATGTCGTGGATGCATAGTTTCCTGTTAATTGTTCTCCAATGAAAAATTGAAAAACAAATACTCCTAGCATATGCAAAATAGCAGTTATACTTAGATAAATTGAAGCTGTTAATATTTTTGAAATCCATATCTTTTTTAAATCAATATTGAGTGGAAAAATTGCTCGGTAGTTTAATTTTCTCTCTTCTTTTCTATGCATCATTGCAGGTATTAAAGCGAAAGTTGCCGGCATTAAAATCACATACCACCAATTGTATGCGTTTGTGCTAAAATATGATGGCATTAATACAAATGCATTTAGTAAAGCTATAATCGGGGCAATGAGTAATATCTTCAACAAAAAGCTATGTTTATGTTTCAAATTTTCTGCAAAAATATAATTTTTCATTAAGCTACACCCTCTTTCCATTCTTTACAACATCCATAAAAAGTTCTTCTAAATTTTCATTATGATTAATTGTGTTTTGATATTTTAATTCTCCATCATGTATAATTCCTATATGATCAGCTGTTTGTTCCACTTCTGCTAAAATATGACTAGATAGAATTACTGTTATTCCTTTTTTTGGAAAGTTTCGTATTAAATCTCGTAATTCTTGAATTCCTAATGGATCTAATCCGTTTGTCGGTTCATCTAGTATCAATAGTTTAGGATTATTTAATAAAGCAATTGCAATACCTAATCTTTGTTTCATCCCCAAAGAAAATTGACCACTTTTCTTTTTTCCGGTATTTTTTAAATCTACAATTTCTAAAACTTCATCAATTCTTGCATCAGGCAATCCAAGTAATAATGTTCTAACTTTTAGATTTTCTCTTGCACTTAAATTTTCGTATAAGGGTGGCATCTCGATTAAAGCACCAATATCTGATAAATCATTTCTACTCCATTCATGTCCTTCAAACATAATTTCACCTGACGTCTTGTGTAACATACCTGTAATCATCTTTAATGTCGTAGATTTACCTGCACCATTAGGTCCTAGTAATCCATATACTGAATTTTCCTCAATTTTTAATGACACATTATTTACAGCTTTTTGTTTTCCAAAAACTTTTGTTAGCTCATTTGTTTCCAAAATATATTTGCTCATATTTTGTTCCTCCTTTAATTTTGTAAATAGTATAAAAAATATTTTTAAGGATTCTGTAAGGAAAAAATATTTTTCAAAAAGTAGCAAGAAAATTCTAATATATTAAACGTTTAGCATTTTTTTCTTTAGTCTTTTATGCCATATTTCATATACTTTATAAATAAAAAAGGCAGAGCCAGAGTTCTGCCATAAATAACAATTATTTATCTTACAACTTCAATCTCCACCTTGCTCTAAATCAAATTTTAAGGAATTGAAGTATTCTCTTTCTAATCCTATAGATATGCCTATTCTGTTCGCGTTTCAGCTAAATATATTCCCCATTCAGCTAACTCTTCAGGCAAGTCATAAACAGTTTTTCCATTACTTTCATAGATTTCAGAGATTCCTAGTGAGGTCTTAGAAAAAGTATTCCAAGCTGTCACTAGTTCTTCTACAAATTGAATATTATGAGGTTCAAAAAAGTCATTAAATTTTGATAGTTCTTTACTATAAATTATCACAACATTATAGCTATCAAGCATGATCTCATCATGACTTTTATGCCCACCAAATCCAAACTTACTTAGTCCATCATTAACAAGCAAATCACCGTATCTAATCAACAGTGCTAGACATTCCTCTCTTGAACAACCATCAATATAATAAACATCCTTATGGGATTCCTTGATAATATTCTTTGCTATCACTTTTTCTCTATCAATACTGACAGGCAATTCCAAAATAAAAAATAAGGGCTCGTCATGAATCGCAATAAAGTGTTGAAAAACCTCTAATATTTTTTCTGCGTGTACATTCGCCATCAAATGATGTTCAGTTAACTTTGTAAATGATTCAAACAGGTTTTCTACCAAGCTAACTCGGTGACCTTTTACTAAATTCAACATTATGCGTCCTCAAGAGAATTTAAACAATATCCACATTTATAATTTCATTATACCATTAAACCCCTAAAAAGACTGCAACTTCCCAGTCACAGTCTCTTATAAATCTACCTCAGTTCCTTCAAGGAAAGTTATTACAATTTGTCCAGCTTCTGAAATAGATTGATAGCATGTCAGACTATAGTATCCAGAAGCCATACTTGAACTATTACTCTGATTCTTACCCTCTATTCGATTAGAGAAGCTACCTTCACGCTTTTCATTCTCCCTTTCGTTCAAAGGTTTCTAATCTTTTACAAGCAGTGATACCGCCTCAACGTGGGTTTTAGAGGACTAAATGGAGTCTGAATTGCCTGATAGAGATGTAGTATTGATTAAGCAATCAACAAATAATGTACAAAACAAAAATAAAGTACACTGCTTAATGAGTGTACTTTATCCTTCTAATTCAGTTTTATCAATGGTTTAGCTCTAGTTAAGTCGATTAGTTAAATGAATTTAGACTATTGCTTTTTATAACGACTATAAATTGTATGCTCAATGCTATAATTTATCTTCCAAATCTACTTCTTCATAATTTATCGGAATTAAAGCAACTTCACTGCTTAGACTAGTTTGTTTTTCATTTTCACTTATTTGAATGGCATTTTTGAGTGAAAAAATAACTTCTCTTACAAGATTTAATAAATCTAATGCAAACTCTTGAAGTTCAAATTCAGTTAGATACAGTCTAGTTTCATTATTATCATCACTTCCATCAAAAAAATTCAATGTTATATTAGTAAATCTGTGCTCTAAATAATTTCTAATAATTTTCAATCGCTTTGAGTTTGGATTAGCTGTTAAAGAATTATCACCATTATCAAAATCTTTCTCTATCCAAAATATAGATGACAGACCAATATTCTTATTCAAACATTTATTTAAATCGCTATTAGGCCTCCAAATTGAATGAAAATTTACTTGTCTAGTCTCAATTTTTAGAGAATAATATTCATTTATAAACATTGCAACTTTATCTAATAATGAATATAGTGTTTTAAAAGCAGCTTTTAAACCTTCAACTCTGATAGAGTATTGTACGTAGTCTAGACAATCAATAAGATTAACATTCTCGTCAGCATAATGAACCGAATCAATCTCAATGCTATCAAAACAGAGGTAACGCGCATAAACATATTCTTGCTTAATTTGATTAAACATAGAAATATATTTGTTTAAATCTTCATCCGATTGAAATAATAAACTTGGTAGTAAAAGATTGTCATCATATCTATTTATATCGTCAGCTTGTAAGTCATTAAGTGGATTAAGATACAGCCCGTTGTTCCAACACCATTCACGATACTTTTGTGAATTAGGATTATAATCGATTGTTTTACAAGAACATTCATCTAAATCTTTATAATCAAGATATTGTTCGTAAAGTTTAATAAATTGCTTTTCTGCATTATCAACTCTGTTTGGATCTGAAACAGTTATGCTTGTTTCTATTAAATTCTTAATTTTTTTAATAAAGTGAAGGTGTTCGTTATCACTCAAAAAATTACGATAATGATGTAAACAAATAGCCAAGTTACCACTAGCCATTGTGAATTTTGGATTGATTTGTATACATTTACAATACATCTTAATAGCTAACTGTTTTCTACCACAAGCATCTAATAGATTTGCGTAATTGGTGTATAGTGAACATAATAATGGGTGAACAAATCTATTGTTCTCAGGATTTATATCAATATTATTTAAAATTTCGATAGCTTTTCTAAAGTAATAAATTTGTTGAACTATACAATCGGTATCTATGTTGAATACTAGGTTATCACTTAGTTCAAATATATCACCATATGCTGTCCCAATAGAATAAAATAAATGAATTTTGGAAATATCATCAATAGTATTTTCCATATTTTTTCCAAATTCTATTAGTCTATGGATTTCCTCTATATTTTTATCTTTAAAAGCATTATCGAAATCCATTGACAATTTAAGTACACTATGATTAATTGGATTATTTGTTAACATCTTCATCCCAAACTAAATATTTCGATTTTAAATTTGATTTTCCTTTATTTTCTTGTTCTTCAACTAATATATCAGATAAAAACTCTTTTATCATATTAAGATTAAGAAAAATTCGAGTTGCAATAAATTTAAGTTATAATACCTTATATAAATTATAAATAGGGTAAACCTGATATCTTTCTTGAGTTTCTTTATCTAACTTAGTCCAAAATAAATCAGCTTGTGGTTTTGATTTTAATAACACTGATGCACCAAAACAAATTTCATCATTATCTTTATTATTTAATAAAATATTAGTAAGCTTCTCTATTTCAGTATTATCTAATTCACGATTTCTATATTTAATTTGAAGATCATTTATGATGCTTATGCTATTTTCTTTTATATGGTTCATGTTCCAGTCAGAAAGACGTTGAGCCCAGTTAAGCAACTGTTCTTTTTTTGAAACTTCTTCTGTCATATCGGCTGCAGCAACTATTTTTATTATGGTATCGTCAGCACACACATTTTCTACACTACAGTCAACTAATCTTTGGTATGAGGCAATAACCGAATCAAAGTTACAGTTATCAATTGTTAACCAATCTTCGGGCCTAAAAACCTCAAATAAAGAAATATCCTCATCCTCGCCTCTCCTGCACCAAGGAGTTTCAGTGAAAATATCTATCATAGTTCCATTATTACCTTCATGAAATGCATATAGAGTACTAATATGTATGTTAGCAATCTTAAGATTAAACAATTTCGATTCCTCGTAATTTAACGCCACCTTGTTTTTTAATACTAGACCTGAATTAAGGATATTTAAATTTCTTTGAGATTGTTCATTAAAGAGGGATAAATCTAGCTCTTTTTTTATCCCCATTTTCTTTATGAAATTTGATATTTTCGACAATTCTTTTATATGGCTATCTAAATCAAGCGAATTAATATCCGATAAAGACCGTTCATCTAGTTCTATACTAATACCATTGAGTGTGAAAAATCCTACTTTTCCTAGTTCTTTAAGTGCCTGAGTACACTTTATAGCATCTGACAGCATATTAGGTCTTGAATAATTAAATTTGGGTTGAGCCTTCCCATTATTAAAGGATATTTTAAAACCTTCACCAAAATGAAGCTGTACACTTCCGTCAGGAAAATAATGTCTCTCTACATCTTCAAAAATATAATCTCCTATCTCAATAATTAAATCTGTTGCTTCGAAAGTTTCAACAATCTCTATTGAATTTTCAAGTGGAATTTCGATGTCAGTTTCAGGATCCCTAAGATAAAGAAAGAGGTCGTGTTCCTTCTGGTAATTAAATATTCCTTCATGTCCCTGACCATAAAAGTAAAGCTTGAACTCTTTATCATTTGGAATATTCTCAATTGACATCCCATCGATATTTATAAAGCTATACTGCTTCTGACTATTAGTAACAAAATTAACTAACATCGGATAAAGTTTTTGTTCATCTAGTTTATGAATCTGTACCGAAAGTGTTTTTTTATTTACAGACTTATTTTTCAATTTACTTATTTTAATTAGTTTCTTTATAGAAAAAGGTGGCAGTGACTTATAAAAAATATCTTTTAGATTATTGTTCTCATCTAACCAAACTACGAATAAAACTACACCTCCATTTTTTGAATACAATTCTAGATCACGCATATCTACTGGGAAAGATTTCATTGAATTGTTCTTCCGTTTAGTTGCTTTAATTTGGACAGGTACTTTCCCAAATATTTCGCTCTTTTTCTCACTAGCATTTTTAAGAACATGAATTTCTCCATCCCACGCTGGAGTTTTATCATTGTTCTCGAAATAAGTCTGAAGCAACTTATTTCGATTAATAAATGTTGTCAGATATGAAACACCTAACGTTTCAATTTGTCTATTATTTGCCAAATTATCACCTCATAACATAACACTATGTATTATTTATTATACCATCAACGGAATAAAAATCTATATCTTGCGTTCAATAGAAACTTAAATAAGCTGCAAAAAATGTACAATTGAACCACCACTTCTTCTGCTATTACTTGAGTATAAAATGTACAAATCAATTTCTCAGATTAGAGTATATTATGTACTAGAAAACATACAAAATACCACTCCAGAATAATGTACAAAACAAAAATAAAGTACACTTTTTAAAGAATGTACTTTATGCTTCTAATTCAGTTGTATCAATGGTTTAAGTCTATTTTAGTCAATTGTACATAAACTTTTAGTTTTATCAGCAAATTTCACGGATCTACTGATTGTTTTTCTTCTGTATCTTATTTTTCTACATATCGAAAGGAAATCTTGCTACCACAGAGCCAATTGTATACACGATCATTGACTTGGACGTTCATAGCTTCATGGGCATATTCTGGCATGATGAAATGCTCTTTTGGACCTTCTAATCGATTATAAATGGCAAACTGTGTCCCAGGATAACAGACATCATCATCTAATCCTGTAATCATGTGAACCTGTCCTTTAATGCGGTGGGCAAAATTTTTCACATCAATATAGGCTAATGTCTCCATGATTTGGTCTTCCGTTTCATGGAATGGATCATGGAATTTGAAATAACGGAAAAGCTCGTCATAGGCTTCACTGGTGTTTCCAATCTCTAATACACGTCTGAAATCCGATAAGAATGGATAAATGGCTACCGTTTGTTGGATTCGGGGATTCAATCCGGCAGCTACCAGGGCCAAGGCACCACCTTGAGAGGCTCCATAGCTGGCGAGTTTGCTGTTGTCAACTTGAGGAAAGCTAGCTACAATTTCTATTAACTGGTAAAGATCTAAGTAGACATCCTTATAAAATAGCTCATCTGGACCTTCCACAGCTCCGCGGATAATCTGTCCTTTTACAGTATTTCCAAGTGGTGATCGATCTCCATCTGTTGAATAACCTGACTGACCTCTCACGTCCATAGATACAACACCATGGCCGGCTACTGTATAAGCCAGCATATCAGCCCAATCCCAACAACGGCCCATATAGCCATGAAAATGGAAAATAACTGGAACCTTTTGATCTGTTTTTGGGAAAACAACTCGCGCATAAACAAGACCATCTCGTGTCCCTTTAAAGGTTAATTCATAACAAACAACATTTGGAATGCTGAAATTTTGCTCTTCGAGCTTGTATTCAGGAAGTTCAGCAATGTTTGCTAGGGCTTGATTCCAAAAGGTATCAAAGTCTGCGGGCACTTCATCCCGTCCCCTGTAATCTTTCATTAATTCTAGTAATTTAGGATCTTTCATAAAACCCTCCTTAGGTATATGTAATCGCTACCAAAAATGTACCATATTTGCATAAGGATTGCAAGAGACAAATAAAAATTACATAACCGAAATTATGTAATTTACTTATAGATTCAAAAATAGACTTAATTGTTTCACTAGATCTGGATTAGTGGGTAAAGCTGAATGATGAGCCTTGCGTCCTTTTAAATTGACTTCTGTATAGGCTTGTTTCTCAAAAATAGATTTTGCTGCTTGAGCACTAGAAAGAGGGACGATCCCGTCTGATTTCCCAGCAAAGCTACCGACAAAATTAAGGACTTCTACTTCTTTTTCTAAGCGATGCTTCCGTGTCTGAAAATCGTCATACATTTCTTGATTGAATTGGTATGGACTACCAATAATAACCAGCTTGCTTACAGTCAGTTTTTTCTTTTCTAAAAAACCACTTTCCAATAAACCAGTCAAAACCAGTCCCCCATTGGAGTGCCCGACTGCCTTGAACTCTGTAAAATAATAGTGATCAAGAAGATAGGTTAAAGCTATCTTAAGGGATTCGATTTGCTGCTTGATATTGCTGTAGCCATCTCGATTGTTCTCAAAGCCAATCACAATCATCGGATTCGGCTCTTTCGTATTCAGTCTTCCTTCCATCTCTATAGAATCATCTTTGTTGACTTTTATTTTTAAGAGACTCTGTTTTTTTCTAGAAAAGCGATGGAGCATACGAATTGTTCCATTGAAACGCTGAATACTAGCTGAACTTCCAGGTACAAAGATGATCGGTCTGATCGGTGGTTTCTTCGACCCTTTAGGAAATTCAAAGGGCTTTCTGTGGGAAGAAAACAGTCTTATAAAGAAACGAATGACTTGTTGAAATAGTTTTTTTAACATGTTTCCTCTAGTACTATTTTCTAAAAGAACCCAGAACAGTGTGTTCCAGGCCCTTATTAGAAACGATTATTTCCGTTTTTTCTTATTTTTGCGCATTTGTTTGGCCATCTTGTTCATCGCCCGTTTCATCATGAATTCGCCGGCTTTTCCTTTAAGACCACCACCGAACATTTGGCTCATGTCAGGCATCCCAGCGCCTCCGCCAAGAGCTGATAAGTCAGGCATACCGCCTTGTCCCATCATGCCTTCGAGGGCAGACATATCAGGCATACCACCAGGCATATTCTTCGGCATATTATTTGGATTAAGCCCCATTTGTTTCATCATCTTGTTCATATCACCAGAGAGGACACCTTGCATCATCTGTTTGGCTTGGTTAAAGTCCTTGATGAATTTGTTCACTTCGACAAAGCTGTTTCCTGAACCAGCAGCAATCCGACGACGACGGCTAGGGTTCAACAAATCTGGATTTTCGCGTTCAGCTGGGGTCATAGAAGATACAATGGCGCGTTTTCGAGCAATTTCTCGTTCATCTACCTTGAGGTTTTTCATGGCTGGATTGTTGGCCATACCTGGAAGCATCTTGAGTAGATCTTCCATTGGTCCCATGTTTTGAACTTGGTCTAACTGGTCGATAAAGTCGTTGAAATCAAAGGTATTTTCCCGCATCTTCTCAGCGAGTTCAATGGAGCGTTTCTCATCGTATTCTTGAGAAGCCTTCTCGATCAGCGTCAGCATATCCCCCATACCGAGGATCCGGCCAGACATGCGGTCTGGGTGGAAGGTTTCGATATCAGTGATTTTTTCACCAGTACCAGTGAATTTGATTGGCTTCCCAGTAATCTGACGGACAGAAAGGGCTGCACCACCACGAGTATCCCCATCAATCTTGGTCAAGATGACCCCGGTCACTTCGAGTTGTTCGTTAAACTCACGCGCCACATTGGCTGCTTCTTGACCGATCATGGCATCCACAACCAAGAGGATTTCGTTCGGCTCAGCAAGAGCTTTGACATCGCGCAACTCGCCCATGAGTTTTTCATCGATTTGCAGACGACCGGCCGTATCGATCAAGACATAGTCATTGTGGTTGGCTCTTGCTTGCTCCAAACCTTGACGTACGATCTCGACTGCAGGGACTTCTGTTCCCAATGAGAAGACAGGGACATTGATCTGTTGACCAAGAGTCTTCAACTGGTCGATGGCAGCTGGACGATAGATATCGGCCGCAATCATCAAAGGACGTGCATTTTCTTCCTTGACCAATTTGTTAGCCAATTTCCCAGCAAAGGTTGTTTTACCAGCCCCTTGAAGACCGACCATCATGATAACGGTTGGAATCTTAGGCGACTTGATAATGTCTGCTGTCTCAGAACCCAAAATGGCTGTCAATTCTTCATCGACAATCTTCACGATTTGTTGGGCAGGGTTGAGGGTTTCAATGACCTCATGCCCTACGGCCCGCTCGCGGACGCGTTTGATAAAGTCTTTTACAACAGGAAGGGCAACGTCGGCCTCTAAGAGGGCTAGACGAATTTCTTTGGTTGCCTCTTGGACATCCGCTTCAGAGATTTTCCCTTTCTTACGAAGATTTTTAAAGACGTTCTGTAAACGTTCGGTTAAACTTTCAAATGCCATTATTTTCTCCTAATTTTTCAATTCAGTGGAAATCGTCCGAAATGTTGCAAACATTCTAGTTCTTCGGGTGTGACTTCTTTCATGATTTCATTTGGATATCCCCAACAGCTAAAACCTATTTGCATAGCTTTGGAGATATCATTGGGCGAGATAATTTGTAGTCGAGTAGGAAATACTCCCTCTGCGACTAATAGTTTGCAAGGTATTCCTTGATAAATGACGAGACTGCCCATAATCACTCCCGATTGTCAATGCTTGATAAAATTTCAACCTGCTCTTGTAGAAAAGCATCTTCCGGATAGCGTTCTAAAATCTGATCAAAAATCTGACTGCGAACAATGTAGTCAGAATACATATGAAGCTTCATTTCATAATCTTCCAGTATCTTTTCTGTACGTTTGATATTATCATAAACAGCTTGGCGACTAACACCGAACTCTTCCGCAATCTCAGCCAAGCTGTAATCATCTGCATAATAGAGCTCGATATAGTTCATCTGTTTGTCTGTCAAAAGAGCTGCGTAAAACTCAAAGAGAGCATTCATTCGGTTGGTTTTCTCAATTTCCATACCTTTCATTATATCAAAAAAGCCCACTAAAGACTAGCGGGACTTGATGCTTTTTGAGTTGAAATAAGAGGATTGATCATCAGAGTTTCAGAGCTAACATATTAACCGTCATCCCTGCGGCAGTTCCCATTAAGAAGATGGTATCTCCTTCTTTGACAAGGCCATGATCTAGGGCGTAAGCTAGGCCAAAAGGCACCGCAACAGAAACCATGTTTCCGTAATCGCTAACGATGTTAAGATACCGATGGTCTGGTACTCCTAATTTCTCCATGACCAAAGGAAGAGCACGACTGGCTTGGTGAGGAATGATATAGTCTACATCGGCAAGCGATAGACCAACCTTGTCTTGAAATTCTTGGAACATTTCTGGAATAACACGCGCAGAAAGTAAGAGAATTTTCTTCCCTTTCATGTCAAACATGAAGTCGGTTTTGGTCGCTTCGCTATAATGTTTTGGATGGTAGGCTGTTAAACCGCCGCGAATCTCTGTATCATGGGCCCCCTTAGACCAGGTCCGTTGAAGGCTTGCAATCACTCCTAAATCTTCCGTCGTGCTTTCAAAGATAAAAGCAGCTGCCCCATCACTAAACAATTCATAGCTTTCTTTCTGCTTTGGATTAAGACCTAGGCTTCCCACCTCACTTGAAACAATGAGGACACGCTTGTACTCGCCACCTTCGATCAGATAAGAAATGGTACTGAGGGCTGAAATAAAGCTGGTACAAGTGGTATTGATATCCATAGCTGGAATGGTCAAGTCTTTGGCCACTCGTTCATGGATTAGAGCTGCCGTACATGGAATCGGCTGAACCCCAACGGCGCTCGCTGAAACTAGGCAGTCAATATCTGCCATGGTCAATTCTGCCTGCTTTAGAGCCTGTTCAATAGCACGAGCGGCTAGGTCGATCTGAGATTCTTCATCTTCTTTTACGCGGTAACGTGTCTGGTCCTTAAAGGTGACTTGATGCTTGGGTAAGGCTGTTCCATAGCCTTTAATACGAACGTGTCTTTGTACACTTGTCATAATGCTTCCTCCTATTTTTGAAGACGTTGTACGCGCTTGAGTTTGCGACTTGTGTCCCATTGGTAGTCAATAAAGGTAAGAGTGGGCATGATAAAGCCCTTTTGATCTGCTAAGACTTGAAATTGGTTGCGGATAGCCTCTTCTATCTCAGGTGAACGTTTGCTGAGAGCAACCTGAACTTGTCCATCTTCTGTTTGAGTCACTTGATAGTCTTGAATCCCTTCGACAAAGAGGATACAACGCCGAATGAAGTCTGGATAAACCATCTGTAGCTCGCCGTCTGCTTTCTTGAAATAAAAGATATCGTCTGATCGCCCCTCAATTTTAGCAATCCGTGTAAAGACAGAACCACAACTGCAGAGTTCAGGATCCTCTACCAGAATATCATTGAGCCGGTAGCGGAAAATAGGTTGGCTCCTACGTTTAAAATCTGTAATGATAGGATAAAAACGGTGGTCATCCAAATAGTCTTTTTCCACTGATAAAATGTCCTCGTTGAGGTGCAAGTTCCCCTCAGAACAGGTACAGGCTAAGAAACCTTCTGTCGCTTGGTAGACCTGATCAACCTTAGACAGATGAAATGCCTGACGAATGAGGTCCCGGTCCCGATCCTCTAAGATTTCAGCGACGGAAACGACCTTTCGGGGTTGAATCTGTAGGGCCTGACTCTCTAGATATTTGGTTAAATCCAATAAGGTAGAGGCTGGAGCCACAAGGATAGTCGGCTGGTAGTCATTCAAACGCCCGATATGCTCTTGGCTATCTTTGAAAATATCAAAATATTCTAAGCGAATCAAGGGAGAATTGATGGTTTGATAGAGCTCGTTATCAGCACGGAGGAAAAAGGCAATGCGGTGCCCAAAGAGCTTCCCTTTGGGAAGCATTTTAGCGAGAATAGCGGCTGCCCACATACTACGTTCTGTCTCTGTCGTGATAAAAATGCCTCGGTGGCCGGAGGTACCAGAGGAAAGACCAACTGCTACTTCTCCTTGCATCTCTGTAAAATCACGAGACTGCTCTCCGCGAATGGCCATTTCAAGAGCCTTGTCCCGATCGATTCCTTGGGTGTTTAACTCATTGAAATGCTCCATCATAAAGGTCTTGTCCATATAGCGGAAGTCCTTTGGAACGTCTTGAGCGAAATAGGGCGAATGTTGGAGTAAGAAGTCCTGGTATTTTTGCAGCTCTTTATCTTGGTAGCGCTCGAGGTCCTCTCGGTTCTTAAAGCGGTGCCCCCAGCGGGTCTGGCAAAAGGTTTTAAGAAAGGTCCATTTTTTCATCTAGTATCCTTTCTACCCGATCCATTGGATCATGACTGACAAGAACATCGATCCCTTGATGTAGCAATGACCGCAAGAAATTGACGTTTTCTAAATAGGCCTCAACATTATCCTGAACTTGACTAGGAATCCAGCGCATCTGCTCTGTCAAGGGAAGAAGGTCAATTCCCCAACAGAGATCAGCCCCGATAAACAATTGGTACTCTGGAAGGAATAGGCAACCCTGTCCCTTAGCGTGCCCATCATGGGAACTAAGGAGAATACTGCCGTCTCCAAAGATATCCTCTGTTGCCGTATAAGGAAAAAGAGGATTGGTTTCTTGAGGTTGCATGATTTGGACGGATTCTTCAAAATGATCCGGCAAAAACTCTTTAAAAATTAAATCCTTAAAGCTGGGCTTCTGGTAGACCTGATAAGCTTTCTCGGTGACCAAGAAGCGCGCCTGTTTGAAACAACCCGCTCCTCCTAAATGGTCTGGATGAAAATGCGAGAGGATGACATAAGAAATGTCATCTGGTGAAATCCCTGTCGCTTGAAGCAAGCAATCAATCTGGTCTTCCTTTTTCATCTGCATAGGAGTTCCAAGACGGTAATAAAGATAACGGAGTTTACTTTTGATCTCATAATGATAGCCAGTATCGTAGAGAATATAACCGTGTTCTCGGTGTTTGAGGAGATAGACGCCTGCTGGAAAAACCATCTTCTTTCTTTTCTGCCCTTTAAAGAGCAAGGCGAGATTGCTAGTACAAAAGCCAGCAGGGAAGTACTTAATGCTTTCGATAATCTTGGACATACTGGGCAATTCCCTCCTTGATGCTGATGCGTGGCTCATAGCCCAACTCTTGTCTTGCTTTTGAAATATCAAGAGTCTGACTATAACGCAATAGGTAGTAGGTATAGCGAGTTAATGGTGGCTCTCCCTTTAGAGGTAAGACCTGATAAAGAACCTCTAAGCTAGAAGCTAAGCCACCTAGAAGAAAGGCAGGTAGCTTTTTATAACGAATAGGAAATCCCAAGCCCTGCAAGGCTTCTTCTATTAGTTCTTTAAAAGGAGTCGGCTCGCCGTTGGTAATGTTATAGACTTGCCCTTCTGCCCTATCTGCTTTCAGAGCCAAAGCGATGGCCAAGGCAACATTCTCGACACAGGTCATGTCCATCAATTGCTTGCCCTCTTTGATTAAGGGGATTCCAATTTTCTGGCTTAGCTTGAGAACTCGCGGAAGGATGCTTGTATCCCCAATGCCAAAGAGCCCACGTGGACGAAGGATGATACTTGGAACATCCGGGTAAGAAGGAAAGAGCTTCTCTGATAGCAGCTTACTTTTGATGTAGTTATTTAAATGATTTTCAGCTGGAGCATCTTCTTCTTTGATGTCGATTTGGTCTTTTGGTGCAGCGTAAATACTTGGTGAAGAAACATAGACCAAGCGGCTTATTTTATTAGTGCGACAAGCTTCTAAAACATGCTGGGTACCAAGGACATTGGCTTGGTAAAAACTTTCCCAAGGCCCCCAAACCGTTGATAAAGCTCCAGCATGGACGACCATTTCAACTCCCTTGCATGCCTCTTCTACTGCTTGCTTGGAACTCAGATCTCCTTTGAAGAATTCCACCTTGTCTGAAACCAAGCTTTGCCCTACTGCCTCATTCCGACCAAAGGCGCGAACAAAGTAGCCTTCTGCTACTAACTCTTTTACCACATATTTTCCGAGAAAACCTGTTGCTCCTGTTACGAGTACTTTCATGGCGCCTCCTTTTTAATTAAGCGATGAATTTCTTTCTTTAAAATGCTGGTGGGATCATAGGCTAGAGCTCTCTTTTGGAGCTCTTTGAGTTGGGCCCAGTCTTTTCTTGCAAGTAATTGCTCAAAGGCTTGGGCAATCTTTTGACTCTTGTCCTTGGGAGCTTGCAAGGCTACTCCTGCTTCTACTCCACGAATAGCATAATCATATTGGTCATAGTCATGCGGAAGGATTAAAGCTGGAATCCCATTTTTGATGCATTGAAAGAAAATCCCTGCTCCACCATGGTGGATAACATAATCCATTTGAGGGATATAACTTTCATAAGGGAGATAAGTAAGAATGGATACATTGTCTAAGAGCTTCTCTGTTTGGAAAGATTCAGCCCCTTTGCCTAAGGTAACAAAGAACTGGCATTCTGGATGTTGTTGAGCCAAGATTAGGGTTTGCTGAACGATTTTATCCTGCGCCCAGGCAAGTTGAGTGCCTAAGGAGACTAGAACCTTGATTTTATCCAAAAAAAGTGTGAGATCAAAGTTATAATTGGATGCTTCTTCAACAGAAGAGCCAACTGGTCCTACCCAATGATAGTAGGGAGGAAAGCCTTTTTTTAATTCCACTTCTTGCATTCCGATGCCAAGGATAGAGTAGGGAGAATAGATGGTTTCCCATCCGTCCTTATTGTAGAGACGGAAATGATATTGTTTTAAACGACTTCTCAAAGAGAAAGTCGCTAGACGCTTGATAAGTCTGGTCAATTTTCTAGCTAAGCTATGTTTCAGTTGATCAAACCTAGTTTTCTCACTTCCCATCCCTGCAAAAAAGCAAGGTGGGCCAAGAGGTGTTTCCATTGCAAACTGGGTCGCCATGCTGGTCATCCAAGGGATTTCCAATTCCTCTGCAATCAAACCACCAGAAAGTGTCACATAGTCCGCAATGACTAGATCTGGACGATGAGCAGTCCATTCTTCTCGTAACTGGTCAGAAACGATATTCATTAAATCTAATCCATTAGAAAGCTACTTATAGGCAGTCAGCAAATTTAATTGACGATGGTTAGTAGATATTTTATCGAAAAAATCCACCTGGTCTTTCATAATTGGGACAACAGTAAAGCCCATATCTTCAGCTACTTTTTGCTTTTGTGATCCTGTAAAAATTCGAATCTCAAAGTTAGGATCATGCAATAATGGGGCTAAAAGTAGAAGAACAGGATAAAGATGGCCACTGAGAGGCACCACAACAGCATCGATTTTAATCCGAGACATAAAACCTCCGTGTGTTGAATTGACATGATAGGGATTGTGTCATCTAATTATTTTCTAAGTAAAATTCAAACCGCTCTCCAACATACTGACTCTTTACATATTCAAAGGCTGTGCCATTATCTAAGTAAGAAACTTGCGTCAGCCCAAGGATGGCTTGTCCTTTAGGGATTTCTAGATATTCAGCAATCTTTTCTTTAGCCAAGCGAGCGTAGATGGTTTGTTGAGATTTCCCGATACGATAGCCGTGTTTTTCCAAGGTTTGGAAGAAATGACTGGTCACTTCTTCTTTTTTGAAGTTCTTGATAAATTTCTCTGGGATGGAGGTGACTTCATAAACGACTGGTACACCATCCGCATAACGAACCCGTTCCATACGTACGATGGTTTCAGTCTTGTCGATACCAAGCTTATCTAATTCTTGTAGGCTTGGAATGGTGCGTTTGTATGATATAACCTGTGTCGAAGGGATCTTTCCTTGGGCCTTCATGATTTCAGTAAAACTGGTTGTCCCCCGCATCTTTTCCTGGACGCGCGTGCTAGCGACAAAGGTCCCACTGCCTACACGACGCTCCAGTACTCCTTCTTCTACCAAGAGAGTGATGGCTTGACGGAGGGTCATCCGACTCACCTGGAACTTTTCTGCCAGGTCTCGTTCGCTTGGTAGGCGTTGTCCGATTTTCCAGATTTTCTGGTCAATCTCTGCCTTGATTTGGTCGTGAATTTGAATGTATGCTGGGATCATATTGCTACTCTTTCTATCTGTTACAACCTATTGTAGCGCAAATTTATCAAATCTTCAATCCTAGTCAGTCTTGATTGGTAATGAAGGGCCTTTTGTGTTAGAATAGAGGAAAAGATTTTTCTAGAAGAAGGGGAAAAGATGACAAACCTATCAACTGATTTGCATGATGTTGAAAAAATTATCGTGCTTGACTACGGTAGCCAGTACAATCAGCTTATTTCACGTCGTATTCGTGAGATTGGTGTCTTTTCAGAATTGAAGAGCCACAAAATTACTGCAGCTGAAGTTCGTGAAATCAATCCAGTTGGGATCGTTCTTTCAGGCGGACCAAACTCAGTGTATGAAGAAGGGTCTTTCGATATTGATCCTGAAATTTTTGAACTTGGCATTCCAATTCTTGGGATCTGTTATGGAATGCAACTATTGACTCACAAGCTCGGAGGAAAGGTTGTACCTGCAGGGGACGCTGGTAACCGTGAATATGGTCAATCTGAGCTAAACTTAGCTGAATCTTCTGCCCTCTTTGAGGGAACACCTGATAAACAGTTGGTCTTGATGAGCCACGGTGATGCTGTAACAGAAATCCCCGCTGACTTTGTCCGTACAGGTACTTCTGCTGACTGTCCGTATGCTTCGATTGAGAATCCTGACAAGAAAATCTATGGTATCCAATTCCACCCTGAAGTTCGCCACTCAGTACACGGATATGATATCCTTCGCAACTTTGCCTTGAATATCTGTGGTGCCAAAGGTGACTGGACAATGGATAACTTTATCGAGATGCAAATCAAACAAATCCGTGAGAAAGTTGGAGACAAACGTGTCCTCCTTGGTCTCTCTGGTGGTGTTGACTCTTCTGTTGTTGGAGTTCTCCTCCAAAAAGCGATTGGGGATCAATTGATCTGTATCTTTGTAGACCACGGTCTTCTTCGTAAAGGAGAAGCTGACCAAGTCATGGATATGCTTGGTGGTAAGTTTGGTTTGAACATTGTCAAAGCTGACGCTGCCAAACGTTTCTTGGACAAGTTGGCAGGTGTATCTGATCCTGAACAAAAACGGAAAATCATCGGTAACGAGTTTGTCTATGTCTTTGACGACGAAGCAAGCAAGCTGAAAGATGTGAAATTCTTAGCACAAGGAACACTCTATACAGACGTCATCGAGTCAGGTACGGATACTGCTCAAACTATCAAGTCTCACCACAACGTGGGTGGTCTTCCAGAAGATATGCAGTTTGAACTGATCGAGCCGCTCAACACTCTTTACAAGGATGAAGTTCGTGCTCTTGGAACTGAACTTGGTATGCCAGACCACATCGTATGGCGCCAACCATTCCCAGGCCCAGGACTTGCGATTCGTGTCATGGGTGAAATCACTGAAGAAAAACTTGAAACTGTTCGTGAATCAGACGCTATCCTTCGTGAAGAAATTGCTAAAGCTGGTCTTGACCGTGACATCTGGCAATACTTCACTGTTAATACTGGCGTTCGTTCAGTAGGTGTTATGGGCGACGGTCGTACTTACGACTACACCATTGCCATCCGTGCTATCACTTCTATCGATGGTATGACAGCTGACTTCGCTAAGATTCCTTGGGAAGTTCTCCAAAAAATCTCCGTTCGTATCGTAAACGAAGTTGACCACGTTAACCGCATCGTCTATGATATTACAAGTAAACCACCTGCAACTGTTGAGTGGGAATAGAATGCCTTGACAACATAACGCTTGAAATCATTGATTTCAGCGTTTTTTTATATAAGTAAGACAACATTTATAATCAAAATGCCCCAAATGAAAAACCCTCTTGTATGAATCTAGCGCTTATGTTATGATAGTTTAAAACTATTCCTTTTAAGTAAGGAATTCATAAAGTTAGGAGAATCAAATGTCTGAAATTACAGTTTCGCGTCAAACAGGGCTTGTTGGTGTTGTTCAAAAGGCAAACGTTTATTTTAATGGTGAATGTGTTGCTAGGTTAAGTAAAGATGAAACTGTGACACTTCCTCTTCCTGAAGGTCTTGATTTCGTTAAAGTTCATGTTAATCAAAAAGGTTCTGTTACTCCAACAAAGGAGGTTATTGTAAAAGCTGGTCAAACAGCTGTAATTAAGTCCTCTCCTTGGGTTCCATTTTTAGGCCTCTTGGGAACAATTTTACGAATCCCCTATTTCACAATCGAAGTAACAGATTAAGAGAGTGGGATAGAAATCGGTAATTCGTTAGAATTCGATTTCGTCGTCCCACCTCCGCACAGTTGAGTAGGGCTGTAAAAGCTGATGAAATCAGCTTAGTAGAGCCCACTCAACCACTGCGTCTTGCTCGATAATCCAAAGATAATTGAGAGGCTAGGACTTTTGTCCCAGCCTCTTTTTTGTAAGCTTTATTTCTTCTTGATTTGATGACGATGAACATGATAGACCATTAACCCAATCCCTAGGAGCGCCAGAACTCCCAGTCCAATCATAGGATATAGAGGAATATTGTTGGTATCTTTCAATAGTGTCTCCGTATCGAACTTGGTATCAATCGTATTAAAGCTATCTCCTGCCTTCTCAATAATATCCTGTTTTAGAGTTTTGAGGGACTTGACTAGTTTTTTATCAGAGCCTAGCTGACTATTCGAAAGCTTGTTAGCAAATTCAACTAATTGTTTGGCTTGTTTATCCGTTATAGCGCCCTCTAGTTGGTAGTTTTTTAGAATCTTTGTAACCAGCTTTTGAAAATCTTTTTTTCCGAGCTTTTTGTCTTGATTGCTTTCTGTTAGCGCTGCGATTTTAAGATCGATGACAGCTACATTGAGTTTATCTTCATGGAAGGCTTTTTTACGGGCACTCTCTTTATAGATCGATGCAAGCAGGGATAATTCTTCTTGAGCGAGTGTTTTATTTTCATCAGAAATCGTGCTACCATTTTGCTCAAGGGAGTATGCGACCGATGCAAGTGCGCTTAAACCTGAGGCTTCTGTTGGGGAGGCAATCGTGACATCTGCACGTTCTATACCAAGAGTGGTTAGAGCATTTCTGTTCATATCTGCGGTCACTTCTGTTATATTTTGAGGAGTGACAATGTGCACGCTAACGGGCGCTTTCTTGGCTTGTTTCTGTAGTTTAACGGAGGAATAATGATCTCCATTCTCATCAATCGTAAAGCTTGTATAAGCAGAAGGATCCATGGTTTTCCATTCCTTATCTATTTCCTCGTTATACATCAAGAGACTAAGGGTTTGCTCGACTTGAAATTCATCCAATGATGAGCCAATGACATAGTCGGCTTGGTTGTATTTTTGATCAATAACTTTCTGTACGCTTGAATTGGCAAAAACTGTTGAAGAGCTTGCAAGGAGTGCAAACCAGCTTGCGATAAAGATTCCAATAAATTTCCTGACTGGTTTCATACTTTCTCAATAACCCCTTCTAGAATACTAATACGTTTTCGGACAATAAAAAGGAAGCAGGTTTTATCCCTTTGCCTCCTTTTTAGTTTATCCTTTTTATCTTAAGACTGGCTTACAGCTTCTTTAAAAACAGATGACAGTTTCCTCCATAAAAAAACAAGGGTTTCCTCCCTTGTTTAGAGTGATTGTTTGTATTAGAACCAAGAAAAGAGTTTCATGATGAACTGATTCATTTCAACGAGACGTGAATAATAATAATTTCCCCCATTAACGTAGAGCTCTGAGCCATGTAAAAATGAAATAGGATGGAGATAAAGATAGGTCTTACCAGTGACATTTCCAAGACTCGGTGCAACCACTTCTTTTGAGTATTTACGGGCTAATTCAAGACTATTTTTCCCGCCATTTTTAGCCACATATTCAATGTAATCTTGTCCAAAATTATAAGCCTGGACAGCTGTCCAAGGATCAACACCCTTCTCCTTTGCTTTTCGCAGATTCTCAGAGAGGGTTTGAATCCCTTGCCGGATACTTTCTTTGTTATTGGTGATGGAATTTGTCTGGCCGGTTGCACTTTCACTGGCCTGCATGACATCATCTTCCTTGCCCTTGGTCTCTGTATAAATCATAGCAAGAATCAGGTCTTCATTGGTACCAGTGTCTTCCTCAGCCAGTACTTCACGCACTAAGGTACGATAAGTCATGACCTGTTTAACATCCCGGTGTATCTGATAGCCCTTGTATATGAAAAAGACGAGCAAGAGGCAAAAGAAAATTTTTATTATTCGTTTCATCATTATTTATTCTGAATGTCCTCTATATTCTTGATGAGGATCGAGTAAGTCCCATTCTCATTCTGGATGAACTCTACCGATTCAGCATCTTCGTAAACATGATTGGGAACCAAAAGCTCAATTCCGTTTGAAAGGGAGAGCTTTTGGTTTTCAAATTTTTTCAATTGGCGGCTGGCATCAATCTCATCGAAGCGAACAGGATCTGGAATAGTCTCTTTCACCTGATCGACAAAACTGAGTCGAGCTGTTAAGTTGTTATCGAACAAATCATTGGCTAACTTTTCAGGTGACAATTCATTCTCTTCTTCCAGTTGGTTGAAAATTGCTGATTTGACCTTGGATTGGAACTGAAAATCATCTTGTTGGAAGTTCTCAGCAATCCGTTGGGCCGTTTTTTCGATTTCTTTGATCGATTTTTTAGGTGAAATCTTGGGTTGCTCCTGGAGGAGATTCTCAGAGAAATAGTTCAAGAAAGTCCCATTGTACTTGATTCGTTTTTCAATCAAATGGTACTTGCGACTTTGAAGATTGATGACCAAGGCTTCATCGGCCCCCGTTCCAAAGCCAGGTAGATTGTTTTGCGTTAGCTTGATTGGGTTATCTACTTCTCCTCCAAGATGGGTCAAGGTTTCCCGTAAGGCGATCCGAAGAAAGGCAAAATGATCCACCCCTTCTTTTGAGAATTGGATAAACACCAAGTCGTTGGTCTTTTGATTCTCAGAGACGACAAATTCTTCTTTCCAGCGATTGGCTAAGACTACTGAAGTTTCTAGGAGATCATCCGTTATCATCTCAAGGAATGGATTGTCTTCCTCAAAAATGCCGGTTTTCGCCTCATCGGAATAGACCCGCTCAATCTTTTTGCGCAAGTATTCCTCAATTTTGGGGGTGATATTCAGGAATTTGTCTGCCAGATAAATATCGGTATCATCTGGGCTAAATTGATGAATGATGGCTTTTTTTACGTAAATATCCATAAGATGGTTTAGTCCTCGTAAAGTGGGAAGGCATCTGTCAAGGCTTTGACTTGGTTCCGCACTTCTTCTAATACAGCTGGGTTCTCTGCGTTTTTCAAGGTTTTGATCATCAGTTCAGCCACTGTACGGCTTTCCTCTACTCCAAAACCACGAGCGGTGATGGCTGCTGCACCGATCCGAATCCCACTGGTCTTGAATGGCGACAAAGTTTCATAAGGAATGGAGTTCTTGTTGAGAGTAATATTGACTTCATCTAGCAAGTTTTGCGCCACTTTCCCATTTTCAACGACTTTCGTCACATCGACAAGGAAAAGGTGGTTCTCAGTTCCGCCTGAAATGACACGGAAATCAGGATCTTGTAAGAAGACATCCGCCATAGCCTGACTGTTTTTAATGACGTTCGCTGCATACTCTTTAAAGGCTGGATCCAGTGCTTCCTTGAAGGCTACTGCTTTAGCTGCGATGACATGCTCCAAAGGTCCTCCTTGAATACCAGGGAAGATAGCTGAATTGATCTTCTTAGCCAAGTCTTCATCATTGGTCAAAATCAAGCCACCACGAGGGCCACGAAGGGTCTTGTGAGTGGTCGTGGTCGTGATATGGGCATAAGGAACTGGACTTGGATGAAGACCTGCTGCTACTAGACCAGCAATATGGGCCATGTCAACCATGAGCTTGGCTCCTACTGCATCCGCAATCTCACGGAATTTTGAGAAATCAATAATCTGAGAGTAGGCTGATGCACCAGCAACGATGAGTTTTGGCTTCACTTCTTGGGCTTGTTTTAAAATGGCGTCAAAATCCAAGAGTTCTGTTTCAGGATCCACGCTGTAGGATACAAAGTTGTAGGTTTGCCCTGAGAAGCTCACAGAGGCACCGTGAGTTAAATGTCCACCAGCAGCCAGATCCATACCCATAACAGTATCGCCAGGCTCAATCAAGGCCATATAGGCAGCGCAGTTGGCCTGACTTCCTGAATGCGGTTGAACATTAGCGTACTTAGCTCCAAAGATTTCTTTAGCGCGTTCGATGGCGAAGCTTTCAACCACATCGACCACATCTGTCCCGCCGTAGTAACGACGACCAGGGTAGCCTTCGGCATATTTATTGGTCAGAATAGATCCTTGAGCAGCCATAACCGCCTTAGAGACGACATTCTCAGAAGCAATCAACTCAATATTGTTTTGCTGGCGCTCTTCTTCTTTGGCAATGGCATTCCATAGGTCAGCATCATAGGCTTTGTAATCTTCTTTGTCAAAAATCATAGATCTACTCCTTTAAAAAAATTTTATAAAACGTTTTTGTAGCTTATCAGAGCTATAACCGACATGCTCGTAAAAAGCATGAGCCTCAGTGCGGTAGTCAGCAGAGTTTAAGCGAATAAAAGCGTATCCTCTTCGTTTGGCTTCTTCTTCTAATCCTTGAAACAAAATTTTCCCGATGCCTTTCCCTTGCTGATCAGGTAAAACAGCAAGAGCCAGAACATTAAAACCTGGATCCGAGTAAAGAGATTGGTAAACTTCTGCATGAACATAACCAAGCAGTTGCTGGGTCTCGCTATCTTCAAACCCGATGAAAAAATGGTGGGAATCTTGGATCAATTTAGCTAGTTGCTGGGCTGTTTTCTCAGTAGAAAAAGAGTAGCCTAATGCTTGCTCGTTAATCTGACTTAAAGACTCCACATCCGTTAATAAAAGGTTACGTAACATCTTCTTCCTCCTAGAAAGGAATCTCTGGTACACGCTCAAGGATCTCCGAACGTGTAATGGCACCCTGACGCAAGATTCGGGCTTTAGAACCCGAAAGGTCTAGAATAGTTGAGTCTTGTCCAGTTAGAAAGCTATCGTCTTCAAGTCCTAAAACACCATGGCCAAGTTCCTTAAGAATTTGCTGGCACTGGGTTCCACTAGCTTTCCCAGATAGATTGGCAGAAGGTCCGATCAAGGGACCTGTTTTACGAATTAATTCCAATGTTTTTGGATGGGCTGGCATCCGAAAGCCAACCGTAGCCATCCCAGAATTGATCCAGTTTGGCACTTCTTTATTAGCCTCAAGGATAATGGTTAAGGGTCCTGGTAAAAAACTTGCAATTAATTTGGATAGGTAGGATGGTTGGTTTTTCGAATAAAATCGAATTTCTGCTTCGCTGGAAATATTTAAATTCATAGCCTTTTCACGAGGGCGTTGCTTTAGAGCATATACATGATCAACTGCTGCTTCATCCAGAGCCTTGGCAAAGAGGCCATAGACGGTTTCTGTTGGTAAGATAACTGCATGTCCAGCTTCTAATTCTTTCTCAAATAGATCCATTGTCTACTACTACCATTCTATCTTGTCCAAATTGATCTTTCAGAACGCGAACGCGTTTGTTGGGAAATGCCTCTTGAAAGAGTTCTTTTACTTTAGCTCCTTGCTTATAGCCAATTTCTAGATAAACCTTTCCATCTGCTGTTAAAACACTTGGTGTCTGCTTGGCAATCTTTTCGTAGATGGCATATCCATCACGATCCGCAAAAAGAGCTAAGTGGGGTTCAGAGGCTAGTACGTTTGCTCCGACTTCTTCTACATCATCCCGAGAAATATAGGGTGGGTTGGACACAATCAGGTCATAAGGACCTGATAACTGATCCAAAACATCTGAAGACTTGAAGGAAACGACTGCTCCTAACTGTTTGGCATTTTCTTGAGCCAGGGATAAAGCTTCTTCTGACACATCACTAGCTTGAACCTGCCAGTTAGGTCTAGCAAGAGCTAAACTAATAGCAATGGCCCCACTACCAGTTCCGATATCTAGAACTCGTAAGGCTTCCTCATCGTTTTCCTCCAGTATGAGATCCACCAACTCCTCTGTCTCTGGTCGTGGGATCAGCACGCGCTTGTCAACTGTAAAAACATGGCCACAGAAGTCTGCACTGCCAATAATATACTGGGCAGGCACGTGATGTTTCAGCTGCTCAAAGATGGATTCAAGCAAGGCCTGGTCCTCTGCTTCCACTTCTTTTTGCAAGGCAAAGACAAAGTCTGTAAAGGTCCAGTTTTTTAAAGCTCGATACGCGAAGGAGAGGCTTTCTGCTTCCTCTCCAACGGCTATTAATGCTTCTTCATACTGAGCTAATAATAGTCCCAACAACATTATTTGTTCAACTCTTCAAGTTTTTGTGTTTGGTCATACAAGACCAAAGCATCGACCACTTCGTCCAGTTTACCAGATAAGATAGTATCCAGTTTTTGAAGGGTCAAGCCAATCCGGTGATCGGTCACACGGTTTTGAGGGAAGTTATAAGTCCGGATCCGCTCTGAACGGTCACCAGTACCGATAGTGGACTTCCGCTCAGCGTCTTGCTCGTCTTGGGCAATCTGAGCAAAGTGGTCAGCCACACGCGCACGGATGATCTTCATGGCTTTTTCACGGTTCTTCTGTTGGGTCCGTTCTTCCTGCATCTCTACTTTGATGTTGGTAGGCAAGTGGACGATACGAACGGCTGTTGCGACCTTGTTGACGTTCTGTCCACCCGCACCAGATGCGTGGTAGATGTCAATCCGAAGATCTTTTGGATCGATATCATACTCAACTTCTTCGATTTCTGGCATGACCAGAACGGTTGCTGTAGAGGTATGGACACGACCTTGGCTTTCAGTCACAGGAACGCGTTGTACCCGGTGGGCACCAGATTCATACTTGAGTTTCGAGTAGACTGATTGACCAGAGACCATGGCTACGACTTCTTTGATCCCGCCAACGCCATTGTAGGATGCTTCCATGACTTCAAAGCGCCAGCCTTGGCTTTCTGCGTATTTTTGGTACATCTGCAATAGATCACCAGCGAACAACTGGGCTTCGTCTCCTCCTGCTGCCCCACGGATTTCCAAGATAATATTCTTGTCATCGTTTGGATCTTTTGGAAGAAGTAAGATTTTCAGTTTTTCTTCGTATTCTTCTTTTTCAGCCTTAGCATCCTTAAGTTCTTGCTTGGCCATTTCTTCCAAATCAGCGTCTCCACCTGATTCTTTAATCATTTCTTCAGCATCGACGATATTTTGAAGGACTTGTTTGTACTCACGGTAAGCTGTCACCGTGTCACGAGTGGAAGCCTCTTCTTTTGAAAGCTCCATAAAGTGTTTGGTATCAGAGACCACATCTGGGTCACTCAATAACTCTCCTAACTCTTCGTATCGGTCTTCTACAGCTTGTAGTTGATCATAGATATTCATGTTTGCTCCTTAAGATTTCTTTTCTTGCTTAATATCTGGATTAAAATAATGCTTGCGGCAAACCGAGATATAGGTCTCGTGTCCACCGATCTGGATCTGCTCTCCATCGTAGACGGGTTTTCCCGCTTGGGTACGCAAGACCATAGTCGCCTTGCGGGAACAGTATTGGCAGATAGTTTTGATCTCCTCAATCTTGTCCGCTAACAAGATGAGGTGTTTGGAACCTTCAAAGAGTTCATTTCGGAAATCATTTTTGAGGCCAAAAGCCATCACCGGCACATCCAGTTCATCAACAACCCTAGCCAAGTCATAGACATGGTGGCGTTTCAAAAACTGAGCTTCATCGATCAAGACACAATAGGGTTTCTCTTCCAAACTTTGGATATAACCGAAGATATCTGTCTCATCTTCAATGGCCATAGCTTCTCGTTTCATACCGATCCGGCTAGAAACTACTCCAACTCCATCTCGTGTATCGATTGCCGAGGTCATGATGACGACGCTCTTGCCTTGCTCTTCATAATTATGGGCCACCTTCAAGATTTCAATGGTTTTCCCTGAGTTCATGGTCCCATATTTATAATATAATTGTGCCATTTTCCTTCTGTTCTCTCTAAAATGTGTTTCATTATATTATAACACGGGCAGTAAATTAGGGCAACTTATAGAGAGGTTCACCATTGGATGATGGACTATGGACGTAGAGTTCTACGAAGCCTTGTTTTTCCTGTTTGCACTAGCAAAAATTTCACTCTGTTGCCACTTCATTTTTGTTATTTGAGAATAAAAAAAGCGTCTATCATTTCCCTGACAAAATGACAAACGCATAGTGAGAGACCACTTCTCACAAATTAATTATACCATAATAAGTGAAGTTATGTAAGTAGGTAGTACTAAATATTGGTAAAAAATTTTTATATGGTTATTAAACTTATACTCGCAACATCTACATAGACTCCTCCTTTTCATATAAAATGTGATAAAATAAGGTTAAGATTTATAAAGGAGGTGGCGCAATGCCATTTGTACGTATTGATTTATTCGAAGGGCGCACCTTGGAGCAAAAGAAAGCTTTGGCCAAGGAAGTAACCGAGGCTGTCGTTCGGAATACAGGTGCTCCGCAATCTGCTGTTCATGTCATTATCAATGATATGCCTGAAGGAACCTACTTCCCTCAAGGTGAAATGCGCACTAAATAAGAGAGTGGGACAGAAATCGGTAATTCGTTAGAATTCGATTTCGTTGTCCCACCTCCGCACAGTTGAGTAGGGCTGTAAAAGCTGATGAAATCAGCGTAGGAGAGCCCACTCAACCACTGCGTTTTGCTCGATAATCCAAAGATAATTGAGAGGCTAGGACTTTTGTCCCAGCCTCTTTTAGGAATTTTGGTATTTCTTTTGTATCTGCCATAGTCGAAGTTGGTAGCAGATTCCACTCACGACAAGGCTAGAAATGAGGCCAATCCAATAAGCATAGGGACCGAGGTCAGTCACATGATCAAAGAAAATCCCTAGAGGAATAGAGATACTCCAATAACTAAAGACTCCTAATAAGAAAGGAACGGTTGTATCCTTATAGCCTCGCAAAATTCCTTGTAGGGGGGCTGCAAAGGTATCGGCTACTTGGAAAAAGAGACTAAAGGTCATGAATATAGCTGTTTGCTGAACAAAGATTGGATCCTTGCCATACAATCCAGCCAGTTGGTAGCGGAATGTATATAGAAAGACAAGGGTAATAATCGCAAAGCCAAAGGCTGTCAATCGTCCCAAACGGCAATATTGTTTCACTACCTCCGGTCTTCCGGCTCCTAGTTCGTAAGATACAATAATGGCCATGGTGCTTGAGATACTAACTGGGAAAGCATACATCATGTTTGAAAAGTTCATAGCAGATTGGTGACTAGCAATGGTGAGTGATGGGAATTTTGCCATGAGCAGTCCAACAAGTGAGAAGATGATGACTTCAGCAAAAACAATTCCCCCGATTGGAAGGCCAAGGTGCAATACTTCTTTGACCCCTTTAAGATCATAAGGTTGTGGCTTCCACAATTGATAAGGAGTTACCTTGGGATGCTTGCATAAGATCAAAACTGCAATAATTAGTAGAACCCAGTAGGCCAGAGAGGTCCCCAGGCCTGCTCCTGCTCCTCCCATCTCTGGAACACCAAAGGCTCCATAGATAAGGACATAGTTAAAACAGGCATTCAAAGGCAAGAGCAAGAGCATTAAGTACATCGATAGACGCGTCATTCCCAACGTATCCAGGAAGGTTCGCACGATACTAAAGAGCAACAAGGGTAGGATTCCTAAAGAAAGGAAATATAAGTAGCGAATGGCTATCTGAGCAACAACATCTTCTAAGCCGATCTGCTTGAGTATGATTGGTGCAATCCCCCAGACAAAGCCTATTAAGAGAACAGCCATACCAAATGACATATAAAGAAATTGATAAAAATCGCCAGCAATCCGTTCTTTGTCTCCCTTGCCTAGGTGATGCCCGACAATCGGCGTTAGGGCAGAGACAATTCCTGTCAGGAAAGTAAAAAAGGGATTCCATAGACTCGTAGCCGTAGAAACACCAGCCAAATCAAGGGTACGATACTGACCAGTCATGGCCGTATCCACAAAACTAGCAGAGTAGTTGGCGAGTTGATAGACCAGGAGAGGGATAAATAGACTGATAAACAAGCGTAAGCGCTCTTTAAAATGATGGGTTAGATACATGGTAGGACTCTCTTCTTATCATGGTGAAATTTTCTCTTACCACTCTACTATATGTCTCCTTAAATGTCAAAAAAATTAAAAAACTGAAGATCTAACGGATCCTCAGTTTTTTTAGATTATTTTTTATTGCGGTTCAAGATGGCGTTCAGAATGATAGCCAAGACGCTGGCAACAACAATTCCGTTTGCAAAGAACATTTTAAAGGCACTTGGTAGGCCATTAAAGAGGGTGCTGTTGTTCAATCCTACCCCTGCTGCGATCGATACAGCTGCGATGAGGAAATTGTGCTCATTGTGCTCAAAATCAACACGCGCAAGGATCTGCATCCCTTGAATAGACACAAAACCAAACATGACTAGCATAGCTCCCCCAAGTACTGGACTTGGAATGATTTGCGCCAAAGCTCCAAACTTAGGAAGGAGACCAAGGAGAACGAGGAAACCAGCCGCGTAGTAGATTGGAAGACGGGTCTTGATACCAGACAATTTCACCAAGCCGACATTTTGTGAGAATCCAGTGTATGGGAAGGTGTTGAAGATACCACCGAGAAGGACGGCCAATCCTTCAGCACGGTAGCCATTACGAAGGCGCGTGCTATCAATTGGATCTTTTGTAATATCTGAAAGGGCAAGATAGACACCAGTTGATTCGACCATGGAAACAGTTGCGATGATACACATCATGACAATTGAAGTAATTTCAAACTTAGGAGCTCCAAAGAAGAATGGCGTCGGAACGTGAACAACTGGAGCTTGTGCTACAGGTGCGAAGTCCACCAAGCCCATTGAAGCTGCGATGGCTGTCCCAACAATCAACCCAATCAAAATAGAGATGGATTTGATAAAGCCAGTTGTATAGATGTTGACCACCAGAATGATGAGAATGGTAATCACGGCCAAGATCAGACTTTGAACTGTTGGTTCTTCAGCATTGTTCCCCATATTCCCAATCGCTACTGGAATCAAGGTCAAACCAATAGTCGTAATGACAGAACCCGTCACAATGGATGGGAAAAGGTTAGCGATTTTAGAGAAGAAACCTGAAACCAGAACCACATAAATCCCGGAAACAATCAAGGCACCAAACATGGCACCACTACCATGACTAGCTCCAATCATGCTGAGAGGTGCCACAGACTGGAAGGCTACCCCAAGAACGACCGGAAGACCAATCCCGAAGTATTTGTTTAATTGCAATTGCAAGAAAGTGGCTACCCCACACATAAAGATATCTGTAGAGATGAGATAGGTCAATTGATGGGCATTATAACCCAAAGCACCTGCAATCATGATCGGTACTAAAATAGAGCCCGAATACATAGCCAATAGGTGCTGCAAGCCTAGAATGGCCGCCTGTGAATGGTTTTCTTGTTTTTGCATTAGATGTCTGCCTCCTTAAATACAACCTGACCGTTTTCAAAACGGTCCAAACGAGCTAGTGAAACAACTGGGTAGCCGAGTTCTTCTAGCAATCCACGGCCATCTTGGAAGGATTTCTCGATGACGATACCGACTGCTTCTACACTCGCACCCGCTTGTTCGATAATCTGGATCAAGCCCTTAGCTGCTTGGCCATTTGCTAGAAAGTCATCGACGATTAAGACGCGATCATCAGGTGTTAAAAACTTGCTAGCAATGGAAACCGTACTGGTCACTTGTTTGGTAAAGGAATAGACTTCTGCTGTCAAAATCCCTTCATTCATGGTAATATTCTTGGCTTTTTTGGCAAAGATCATGGGAAGTTCCAAAGCTTCTGCCACATAGAGGGCAGGAGCGATCCCGGAAGCTTCAATGGTCACAACCTTGGTCAAACCAGCATCTTTAAAGCGTTCCGCAAAAGCCTTCCCAATTTCTTTCATCAACTGGTAATCCACTTGGTGGGTCAAGAAGGAATCGACCTTGAGGATGTTTTCTCCCAGGACATTTCCGTCTTTTAATATGCGTTCTTCTAATAATTTCATGTTTTCTCCTAAACAGTTTGGAACAAAAAATAGAGACTTACCTAGTAAGCCTCTACAGAATCCAAGTATCCCTGGATTAATCTAAGACTTACTTATTGTTAGGTGTTCCGGTACCTTGTAGAGACCTTGCGCCAATCCGCAAGATAAATAAGTAATTGTAGTTTTAATGAGAGTCACCATTCCAGATAGAATTCTTAACGATGACATAATCGACATGCTTGAGATCAGCAACCTTGCGGCCTCCAGCATAGGAAATAGAACTTTGCAAGTCTTGCTCCATCTCTGTTAAGGTATCTTGCAGATGACCTTTGGCTGGTAGGAGGATTTTCTTGCCTTCAACATTTTTATAAGCCCCTTTTTGGTACTCGGAAGCAGATCCATAATACTCCTTAAAGGATTCACCATCTACTTCAACCGTTTTCCCTGGGCTTTCGATGTGACCTGCAAAGAGAGAACCAATCATGACCATGCTGGCACCAAAACGAATGGATTTAGCAATATCTCCATGGGTCCGAATGCCACCATCTGCAATAATGGGCTTGCGAGCTGCTTTTGAACACCAACGAAGGGCGGCTAACTGCCAACCGCCAGTACCAAAGCCAGTCTTCACTTTTGTGATGCAGACCTTACCAGGACCGATCCCGACCTTGGTAGCATCTGCTCCAGCGTTTTCCAACTCACGAACGGCCTCTGGAGTTCCGACATTTCCTGCGATGACAAAGGTATCTGGCAATTCCTTCTTGATATGCTGGATCATTTGGATCACACTATCTGCATGACCGTGAGCGATGTCGATGGTGATGTATTCAGGTGCATCGTCCTTGAGTTGAGTCACGAAGTCGTACTCATAGTCTTTTACTCCAACTGAGATGGAAGCAATCAAGCCCTGATCGTGCATCCGTTTGATAAAGGGAATGCGACCAGCTTCGTCAAAGCGGTGCATAATGTAAAAATAGCCCCCTTTAGCCAGTTGTTCGGCCACATCTTCATCCAGGATGGTCTGCATGTTGGCAGGTACGACTGGTAGCTTGAAGGTGTGCTTACCAAACTGAACTGTCGTGTCTGCTTCTGCACGACTTTTGATAATACACTTGTTAGGGATTAGTTGAATATCTTCGTAATCAAAGATTGGAAATTCGTTTAACATACGGATTGAAATCTCGTTTCTAAATTTTAAATCGTGATGGATCATCACTTCGTCTTCCGACGTTTCCATTCAAGATTATAACAAAGATACGGAGGCGATTCAAATAGAATGCTGATTATATAAATAATGTTCGGAAATTACTAGACGAATGGATAGAACAACTTCTATATATGAGTTATTTATGAACAAATTTAAATCCAATTGATGATTTCTTTACTGACAAGCTCGGGAACTGCTGTATAAAAATCATGGCCTAGATCCTTTAAGAGCACCTTCTTAATAGAAGGATCTAAATTTTCAAGTGCACTAGCTCTCCATTCAGGCTCATCCTGGTATTTAGGACCGATGAACATGACCTTGCTATCCGTTAGTGGATACTGGAAAGATCGGAGCTCCCGTCTGAGTCTTAACAAGGAAAGAACATCTTGTGGATCCAAATCCAGTTCATAGTGATGGAGGTCAGGATTCCAACGATAACTGGATTGGATGGCCTTTATAGTTGCTGGCGAAGGGTTGTCATTGTCTCCAAGTTCACTTGCAACAGCTTCCTCTAGAGATGGAAATACCTGTTGCTTCAGATAAGAGAGAGTCTCTTCGATTTCCTGCTCTAGTGGTAAGATCTGGTCCATGTCAAGATAGCCACCATCTAGCAGAACCAGATTGGTAATTTGAGGCATATTGGTTGCTAGGTATCGCGCCAAATCTCCACCCAGTGAATGGGCAATGATACAAGTATTTTCGATAGAATCCGCATGTGCTTCAAACCAATCTACTAAATCTTGGGAAGATTCCAGCTTTACCTTATAGGGATCTAGATAGGTGATGGGGTATGGAAAGCAGTGAGCAAATGCGCTTATATGATTTTCGTTACTTCCGAGTCCTCCGATAAAGTAAAACTTCACTCTTTCACCTCTATTTCCTTAATGATTCTGGCTGGATTACCAGCTAGGACTACATTATCCCCGAAGGATTTGGTCACCACTGCTCCTGCTCCAACGACGACATTATCGCCTAAGGTAACGCCTGGAAGGATGATAGCTCCACCACCCGCCCAGAAGTTATCTCCAATCGTTATCGGAGCTCCATATTCTTTTCCTGCATTCCGTTCATGCGGATCTAGGGGATGGAGAGGGGTAAGAAATTGGCAATTGGGACCGATCATGGCGTTATTACCAATCCTGATCGGGCAGACATCCAGCATAGTTAGGTTCCAGTTGGCATAAAAGTTCTCTCCCAAGTGGATATTGACCCCATAGTCACAAGCCAAGAAGGGGTGCAAGGATAGATTTTCTCCAGTAGATCCGAACCAACTTTTTATAAGTTGACTCCGCTTCTCACCGTCTGCTTCTTGGTTAAAGGCAAATTGCTTTGTCCGAGCTTCTTGTGCTAACTTCCTCAATTCTGGATCAATGGGACTGTAAAACTCGCCAGCAATCATCTTTTCATATTCCGTTTTCATAATTATCTCCGTCATATAGTAAAAAACCACTCATAGTGAGTGGGCTTGTTTATCTCTTAATGGTACATCAGGTAGCCATCGAAGAGCTCAAATATTTTTCCTATCGCTCGGAAAACAAGAGCCGCAACAAGGGCAACCAGCAAGAAGTAAGCTACAGCAAAAATCACACTAATGATCATCATGACACACTCCTTTTTAATGTACTTTTTCCACCCTCTATTATACTCCTGGCCAAATTTAGATTCAAGGAAAACGCTATCAAAAGTTGATTTGTTTTCAATTTGTAATTTACAAAAATTTTCAGACGGTTCAATAATAACAAAAAGCAGGATTCATACTTAGATATCGTTTTAACGATCTACTCCTGCTTTTGCTATTATTGAAAATGAAAGAACAAAAGATAGTTCTGTCAGAAAATATCATGAAAGGCAAGCTATTATTCTTCAGTCTTACCAGTCTTTTCTTTGTCCTCTTCTTTTTCAGTAGCACCATTGTTGACGGCTGACTTGAATTCAGAGAACATTTTCCCAAGTGAGCGCCCTAGCTCAGGCAAACGCTTTGGTCCAAAGATTAAGAGGGCTCCCAGGATGATAATAATCAGTCCTGGTGCACCGATATCACGTAAAATTCCCATAATTTATCTCCTTTTTTGTATACGGTTATAGATGATGCGACTGATGCCCAGACTCACTTCATAGAGCAAGATAAGGGGCACGGTCATTGCTAAATCACTGATGAAATCAGCTGGCGTCAGGACGACTGCTAGTACTAGCAATAGAAAGTAGGCTATTCGACGATAGCGCCTTAACCAGTCTGGCGTTAAGATATGAATCGAGGTCAAAAAGGCTACAAGGACCGGCAATTCAAACAAGACACCCAAAGGTACTGTCGTATGAAAGATGAAGGCCAAGTAGTTCTGTGCCGTTAACTGGATGGTAAACTGGCCTTGTCCCAACTTCAAGAGCACCTCGAGAATAGCTGGACTAACCAGATAATAGCCGAAGAGTAAGCCTAGCAAGAAACAAATCAAACTTGCCGGCACATAGAGCAGAATAGCTCCTGCTTCTCCCTTTCTCAAAGCTGGTTTTACAAATTGCCAGACTTGAAAGAGGGTGAAGGGCAGGGTGATGGTAAAGGCTATTAAGCTTGCCAACTGAAGGTAGATGCTTAAAATGTCATTAGGGCCAAGGACCAAGAGTTTCTCTCGAAATCCAGCCGTCAAAAAGGCATAAAGCTGGTCAGAAAACAAGAGGGCTCCACAAAAGACAATGAAAAAACAAAGGATACAAGCGATGAAGCGTCGTCTAAACTCACTTAAATGCTCTACAATAGTGAGCCTTCTATCTTCATTTTTCATGCTGCTTCACCGTCACAATCCCGACAATAAGAACGAATAGAACTTGGCAAGCAAGAACTTCCCAGCTCGGATAGATCCCCGCCCAATCAATGGTTGGGAAATTACTCAAGATATGATTGGGAAGCATATTGGTTAATTGAAGCGCGTGCAGGCTCACCCCCAGCATCTTAAAGGCCAGGGCATAGATCATCCAAGTCAGGATGAAGAAAATCTTATGTGGCTTGACTAGATGGCTTGCCTTGGTCATGAGAATAGCGAGAATGGCTAAAACTGCAAGTGCCAAGCCGATCCCTAGGAAGAAATCAAAGGAGCGAATACGAGGGAGGATCCCCACATAGAAAAGGATAGTCTCAGCCCCCTCACGGAAGACAGCTAAGAAACTGAGGGCAAACATAGAAATGAAACTTCCAGTTGCTGTCACAGCCTTCATCTGACTTTCCATGAATTGGTTCCATTTTTGAACGGAGGACTTACGATGTAGCCAAATCCCAATGACAATCATCATGCCTACTGCGATAATCCCTACTGCCCCTTCGATCACCTCGCGGTTTGAAGCCGAGGTCACAGCTGGGAATAAGAATTGAAGAGCGACTGCAATGGCTGCACTGGCTAGAATACCCAGAAGAGCACCTGCATAAACCCATTTCAATCCTTTGAATAGTTTTGCTGACTTGAGAACGGTCACTAAAGCCATGATAATCAATAGAGCTTCGACTCCCTCGCGTAAGAGGATCAACATAGCATCAACCGCCGAATAAGAAGCGGTGGTATCAATAGCTGATAGATCACTAATCAGAGCTTCCAGTTGCTTTTGGTACTTGCTTTCCTTCCCCTTGACCATAATAACTGGACTTTGACTTTCTACCCGCGTATAGAGACTAGGATTGGTCGTGCTGACATCTCCTTCGATCGTTGGCCAAATGGTAATGAACTCCTTCATGACTTGACTAGCTTGGCTAGTCTCATTGGCTTGAAAGAGACTAAGAGCTTTCTTGAGGAGCTTAATCCCGTCTGAAAGGGTCAGATTGGAACTTGTTTCCTCAATCTTTTCCCCACTGATAAACTGATCCAAGACATTTTTTAGGTCATTGTAAGAAGATTGGATGGAGTCAAAGTTTGTAGGCTCTGTTTCGATCGCACTTCTCAAGAAGGAAATGGCTGTTTCTACCTTTCCGTAATAAGCGGTACTGTGATCTCTGACAACCGCTTCATTCCGGGTCCAGGTGTTGTTTAAATCAGCGTAAGCTTTTCGTGTCGCTTGGAGATCCTTTGCTGTGATTGCCTCTTGTAGCTTCTCAAAGTAAGGTTGCAAGCGAGTTTCTAGCTTCTCCTTTTCAGCATCCAGATCGACTGGATTTTGCTCTTTTTCAAAGGCTAGCAAGGAAGTGGAGACAGTCACCAATTGCTTTTCTGTGATCTCACCTTCCAAGTCCAGACTCTTCTGGACCTCTTTTCCTGCTTTGGAATCATGATTGGCCTTCTTTAGAAACTCTTCTTTTATCTCTGCGACAAGAATGTGAGCCTTTTCTTGATCCTTATCCCGAACTGCTGTCGTTGCATCCGTGATTTTGATAAAGAGATCACTATAAGACTCAGCTTGGACAGGGGATACGTTGAAAAAGAGGCAGGCTACAAAGACAACTAATAATTTATTCAAATAAGTCTTGACCAATGTATCCTCCTTCCTTCACACCTCCGAAGCAGGCAAAGAGGCCACTGCCAATATGGGTTACATATTCATTCATCTTATCGTCTGCCCCAAGATTGGTTTGGATTTTCACAAAGCGGTCTGGATCCTTTTGAAAGGCAATAAATAGCAATCCTGCATCAAACTGCCCCGTTTTCGGATCAATCCCATCAGAGTATGAATAAGAGCGTCGCAAAATTGGCAGATCCACTTCTTTAGCCAAACGGACATGTGAGTCAACTGGTAAGAGGGAGAGGTCCACTTCGTCAAACTCGTTTTTCTTTCCAAATGGTGCGCCACTTTCTTTATAGCGTCCAAAGGTATTTTCTTGCTCCTGCAGGTTGGTCCGGTCCCAGGTCTCTAGGTGCATGATAATCCTGCGGACAGCCATGTAAGAGCCGTTTTTCATCCAGTCTTGACTATCAGCCCAGACGACCTTATCAAAATCTTTCTCCGTTGTAACGTTGGCAGTCCCATCCTTAAAGCCAAAAAGGTTCCGGGGCGTTTCCATGCGATCCCCAATAGCAGCAAATCCTGATTGGCTCCACTTCATGGTCACCTTATTGCGTCCTTTACGGATCAGATTACGGACGGCATGAAAGGCCACCTGCTCATCATCTGCGCATGCTTGGATAACGATATCACCACCCGTATACTGCTCTCTCAACTGTTCCTTAGGAAAAGCTGGCAGATCCCGGAAGAGTTTAGGACGTTTCTTCTCAAGGCCTAGTTTGGTCAAAAAGCTTGCCGAAACACCAAAGGTTAGGGTGAGGCGGTAAGGATTTAGTCCGACTGTTTCCCCAGTATCACTTGGAGGCAAGAGAGCGTTGGATCCATCTTTTTTGACCAGTTCTCCATTGACTAATTTCTGGCTATAATCTGTCCAGTCTTTAAACAACTGAATCAATTCGTTTTTATCTGTCGTCCGGAGATCGAGCACCACAAAATAGATATTCTTCTGCATGGGGGTGGTAATTCCAGCCTGATGCTTGCCGTAAAAGCTAATTTCTTCTTGACCGTCTGCGATATTTTTGGAGCCTTGCTCCTTATTAGCGAAAAAAGCAGAAGCACCGGATAGACCAAGTGCTAAGCCTGCTCCCCCAATACCTGCTTTTTTCAGAAATTCGCGACGATCCATCTTCTTTTCAAAAAATTTTTCGTCTTTTGTCATTGTTATTTACCGTTTAAAATGATTCCCATTTGAGAGAGTGGTTCTCCCAATTTTGTAACTGCTTCTGCTAGTTCTTTGGTATCTTCTTCTGTTAGGTCTGTATATGATTTATAGTTGGAATCATCAGTCATATGTTTGTCTAACAAGTCATTCACCGCCTTGAATTCTGTTTCAAGGGTTTTCACTAGTTTGGCATCCTTTTTCTCAATGAGAGGTTTGAAGAGTGCAAAAATCTTCTCAGCCCCTTCGATATTGGCCCGGAAGTCATAGAGATCTGTATGAGAGAAAATTTCTTCTTCCCCAGTGATCTTTTGTGTCGCCACTTCATTTAAGAGGTCAACCGCACCTGTCAACATCAAATCTGGCGTCACTTCTACTGTCGCAATCTTAGCTTTCAACTCTTTGATATCATTTACCAATTGCTCCGCATATTTTTCAGTGCCTTCGGTTGTATTTTGTTCCCAGAGGATGCGTTCGATACGGTGGAAGCCTGACCATCCTTCTTCTGATTTGTTTTCATCGACATAGTCAACCAAACGGAAGTCAATCTTGACATCAGACTCCCCAAAGCTTTCAGCAATTGGTTCAGAGCGTTCATAAGACATCCGAATCAAAGGATAGACCTTCTTAGCTTCTTCTAAATCACCACTTTTGAGGACTCTTTGAAATTCCTCTGTATCTTTTAACAACTGGTCGATTTGGCCTTGCACAAACTCCTTGTATTCACTTGTCGCCTGGTCCAAGGCTTTTTGGTCCTCTTTTGACAATTTCACTGTCGAAGTGGAACTATTTGTAGTTGTGTTTTTTGAAGATGTATTGGCACAGCCCGCTAATAAAGCGACTGATAAGAGTGCTACTGCAAGTTTTTTCATGGGAATTTTCTCCTGAATTCTTTTTTACGTGGACTATTATAGCAAAGATTTTCTCATTTTTCAACAATTGTCAGAAAACTTTAATAAAATGAATTAAAGAAGTAATTCTTTCACTCGACCGATATCTGTCTCTTTTACTACTAGGTAGATACTATCTCCTAGATAGAGGCGGGTGCTGCCATGCACCGTACTATTTTTGCCATTATGCTGATGAGTTGTGATCAGGAGGTCTCTCGGTAGGTCTAAATCTCGAACCTGACGGCCTGCTAGTTTCTCCGATACTGGAATTTCGATCAGGGTTAAGACATCTGAACCGCTGGTCACTTCAGGCATCAATTGCTCCAGCATGGCTTCGTAGACAGGGGCTCCTTTTAGCAGATCCATGGTAATGTAAGCTGTCAAAGTCACCAAGCCAATCGGCATCAAGGTTCGTATATCTCCTACCATTTCAGTCACTAGAATCATGGCTGTCAAAGGCGCTTTTGATATGGCACTGAAATAACCACTCATTCCTAAAATAACAAACAAGGGGAGTTGATTAGAATGTATGAGACCAAACTTCAATAAAACAGCCGCAACCAAGGCTCCTAAAACAGATCCAAGAGCTAGAATCGGAAGGAAGATGCCACCAGGAAGGCCACTGCCGTAACTGATCATACTCCAGATAAACCGTATCACAAAATAAAAGACTAGTGTTTGGATACCAAGAGGGACATGCGCTAAGTTCAAAACCAACTGGTTACCACCGCCAAGTAAATGTGGGAAATAATAACCGATCGGTAGGATCAAAAGAAAAGCAAAGAGTGGAAAATAGGGGGCAGATACTTTGAACCAGCTACCGAGCTTTTGATAAACACGACCAATATTTAAAACAGCAACTTCATAGAAATAACCAGTTAGGCCCAGAAAAATTCCCATGACTAAGAAAATCCAATAACTGGATAAATCGATATGGGGGATGTGGTCCGGCATGTTTAAAACAGGTGTTTGACCGAAAATATTGAGGGAGACAAAGTTTGCGACCAAACTCGCAGCCAAGGTCGATACCCAGAAGACACGAGAAAAATGATGGTAGACTTCTTCTACTACAAAGAGTAGACCCGCAATCGGTGCATTGAAGGCTGCTGCCAAACCTGCTGCAGCACCGCTAGCAATCAAGGCTCTTTCTTCTACTGGACTAAGCGCAAGTTTCTTAGCCAGCCCCTTTCCTCCCATGGCGCCAAGTTGGATACTGGGACCTTCACGCCCCAACATCAGACCACTAGCAATTGCTAAAATCCCTAAAATGTACTTCTGCCAAAGCGTAGCCCACCAGTCTATCTGTAGCAGTCCTTTTAATTCCGCTTCTACTTGAGGAATACCAGATCCTTTAACGTTTTTGTTCTTTTTGATGAGCTGGCTAGCTAGCAAAATAATAAAAAGATACATCGAAAGGATGATGATCCAATTGATCGGACTTCTTCCAAGATCCTTATACAATCCCTGTACAATATGAAAGAGATGCTCAATAAAAAATCGAAAACTCGAGACAATCGCGCCGACTACAAGTCCTACTAAAACACCTCTGCTAACCTGAGATAAAATAGATCTCGAGGTCGATTGAAATTCTCTTTGGATTTGCTGACTTTGTTTCATATATTCTTTTCAACTCCCAGATTTCTTGCTTTAATTATACTATTTTTTATAGCTTTTGAGTAAGACAACAGCAAAAAAACGCCCTCATGAGCGTTTTTTGGACTTAGTTATTTAGCAGTAAGTGCTGCCATAGTAATGTAGTTGTATGGTTTGTTGAAGTGTGGCAAGAAGAATAGGTCTGTCAATGCCAATTTTTCAATTGTAACATGCTCTTGGATTGCCAATGAGAACATGTGGATACCCATTGAGATTGCAGCATCACGTGATACCATTTGAGCACCAAGGATTTCACGACTATCTTGATCATAAACGATCTTGATAGCAACTTCATGGTTATCATGTTTCATAAATTCTGGTTTTTGAAGGTCGTTAAATCCAGTTTCAGTTGCATTGTAGCCTGCAGCTTTTGCTTTTTCAAGTGTCAAACCAGTTGAAACCATGTGAAGACCATAGATAGAAATACCATTTGATCCTTGCACACCGATTCCTTCAAGTTCATGTCCACAAGCGTTGTACGCACCTACGATACCGGTACGAACAGCGTTTGAAGCAAGCGCGATGTAGCTAGTGTCTTTACGAGCGTTGTCATAAACAGTCGCACAGTCACCTACTGCATAAACACCTGGAATTGATGTTTCTTGTTTCTTGTCAACAAGGAAGGCACCGTTACGGAAGAGTTCAATCTTACCGTCAGCAAGAGCTGTGTTTGGACGGAATCCAACTGCAAGAACAACCATATCCACATCAAATGTTTCTTTGTCAGTGATCAAGCGTTCAACTTTACCTTCACCTTCGATAGCTTTAACAGTTTGTCCAAGAGCCAAACGGATGTTGTGGTCTTCCAAGTTTTTAGCCATCATTTGTGTGAAGTCTTTGTCATAGTATCCGTTCAATACTGTGTCAACGATATCAACAAGGACAACTTCTTTTCCAAGACGTTCGAAAGCTTCAGCAAGCTCAACACCAATGTAACCACCACCAACTACAGCGATACGTTCAAGGTGTTTGCTCTTATCAGCAAGTTTGTTGATAACTTCTTCAGCATTTTGGTATAACTTAACAAATTGTACGTTTTCAAGAGTTGCTTTGAACTCACGGTTCCCTTTGACAATTTCAACACCTTCAATTGGAGGCAAAATTGGTGTAGAACCAGTAGCAAAGATCAACTTATCGTATGATTCTTTGTGTTCTTTTCCTTCAACTTCTGCAGTAACAACTTTGTTATCGTAGTCGATTGAAAGTACAGGTGAGTTCATGTAAATTTTCGCACCTTTAGCTTCAAGCGTTTCTTTATCAGAGTAGAACAAGCCTTCAGGACCGTCGATTTGCTCACCGATCCAAAGAGCCATTCCACATCCAAGGAATGAAATATTTGAGTTTTGGTCAAATACAACGATTTCATTTTCGTTTCCAAATTTATCCAACATTGTGTTGATACATGCAGTTCCAGCGTGGTTAGCACCCACAACTACGATTTTACTCATAGAAAAAATCCTACCTTTAATTTTATTTACCATACAATTATAACATGAAAATGATATCGTTTCCAAATTTTTTGCTTACAATTTGTGATATTATTTTCAAATCAATTTGCATAAGTCCTGAAAAATGTCAATAATTTTGCTTGGGGGGATTGTGAAATGGCTTTCTTTTTGATAAACTTGAAGTAGGTGAATATTGGAAAGGTGGTTTACTATTTGTGGAACTAACTAGTCGATCTGAACGCCTAATGGGCTCCACCATAACCGTTTCGATTTCTCATCAACAAGCTGACCAAATACTGGCCGATTGCTTTAGTCTCCTGCGATCCTATGAGCATCGCTTTAGTGCCAATGACTCTTCTTCTGAATTGATGGAGGTCAATCAAAAAGCTGGCATTGAACCCGTAAAGGTTCATCCAGATCTTTTTTCACTGATTGCTCTAGGAACTAGCCATAGTCAGGCGCAAGGAAGTCATTTAAACATTGCGATTGGTCCACTTGTCCAAACCTGGAGAATTGGTTTTTCAGATGCTAGGAAGCCTGATCAAGTAGAAATTGAACAAGCCCTAACAGTCATTGACCCTCATCAGATTTGCTTAGATCCGAATCAACAAACTGTTTTTCTCAAAAGAAAAGGGATGAAAATTGATCTAGGTGCTTTAGCTAAGGGGTTTAGTGCTGATTTACTAGCTAACTATCTCAGGAGTCAGGGGATTGAACAGGCTTTAATTGATTTGGGAGGCAATATCCTTACCCTTGGTCAAAACCCTGTCAGTCATCGCCCTTGGAGAATTGGGATTCAAGATCCTCATCTTCCAAGAGGAGAACATTTACTGGTTCTATCTGTAACAGATAAGTCCGTCGTGACGTCAGGTACCTATGTTCGACACCTCGAAGTTGACGGCCAGTCCTTCCATCATATTTTTGATCCCCAAACCGGCTATCCTGTCGAAACGGAACTGGCAAGTCTCACGATTATTTCTGATCGATCAGTTGACGGAGAGATTTGGACCACCCGCTTGTTCGGTGAAGAACCGAGCAACATTTTAAACATTGTTGAAACCTTACCTGGCATGGATGCTATTCTAGTCTATCAGTCAGGTCGCCTCGCCTATACCAGTGGGCTACATGATTATTTATAATTTTAATTTCAGAAAGGAATTTCCATGACAAAACTTATTGCGATCGTTGGAACAAACTCCAAACGTTCAACAAACCGCCAACTACTTCAATACATGCAAAAGCATTTTGCTGACAAGGCAGAGATTGAGTTAGTTGAGATCAAAGATATCCCTGTCTTCAACAAACCAGCCAACAAACAAGTTCCTGAAGCTATCTTAGAGATTGCTGCGAAAATTGAGGAAGCTGATGGCGTCATCATTGGCACACCAGAATATGATCACTCCATCCCTGCTGTATTGATGAGTGCACTTGCTTGGCTATCTTATGGGATCTACCCATTATTAAGCAAACCAGTGATGATTACTGGTGCTTCTTATGGTACACTTGGTTCATCTCGTGCCCAATTGCAACTGCGTCAAATCTTGAACTCACCAGAAATTAAAGCCACTGTCCTTCCAGACGAATTCTTGCTTTCTCACTCTCTTCAAGCATTTGATCAAAATGGTGACTTAGTAGATCTTGACGTCATCAAGAAATTGGATGCTATCTTTGATGACTTCCGTATCTTTGTTAAAGTTACTGAAAAATTGCGCAACGCTCAAGAATTACTTCGTAAAGATGCCGAAGACTTCGACTGGGAAAACTTGTAAGATAGGAGACATACTAGCATGAAATTTGTAGGACTTGTAGGATCTAACTACGACCAATCATATAACCGCAAACTTTTGGAATTCATCCGTCGTCATTTTAAGATCAAATTTGAATTAGAAGTTCTTGAAATCGACGAAGTTCCAATGTTCAACCAAGATGAAAAATGGGACGAAAGCTTCCAATTGCGTCTCCTTAACAATAAAATCACTCGTGCCGATGGTGTGATTATTGCAACTCCTGAACACAACCACACCATTTCAGCAGGACTAAAATCTGTTTTAGAATGGCTTTCCTATGAAGTGCATCCTTTTGAAAGCAAACCTGTCATGATTGTAGGTGCTTCTTACTACGACCAAGGGACTTCTCGTGCTCAAGTTCACCTTCGTAAAATACTTGATGCTCCAGGTGTCAATGCCTATACCCTTCCAGGGAACGAATTCCTTCTAGGAAAAGCGAAAGAAGCTTTTGATGCAGATGGCAACATCACGAACGAAGGAACAGTTAAATTCCTTGAAACTTGTTTAGATAACTTTGTGAAATACGTAGGAGTCGTTTCTAAATTGAAAAAACCAAAACCAATTGAACCAGAAGATTTGGATTGCGGAAAACCAATCGCTACTACCATCACTGAGGTTGACCCAGATGATCCAGATTGGGTAGAAAAAGTTGCAGAAATTACAGGTGCTGTATCAGGCGATACTTATGTCAAATTGGACCACGGTATCCTGACTGTTAATCAAATCGATATGTTCTTAAAAGCTATGCCTTTCGAATTGACATACGCAGATGACAACAACCAGTTCCTCTACTACAACAATGCCCACCAAGATCCAGATACCATGTTTGCGAAACGCGTGCCACCTCAATCAGGTAGCCGGATGTCAACCGTTCACGGTTCTCTTCCACCAGCACGTATGAAAAACGTTGAATGGGTCATTGGTACTCTTCGCAACGGAAACCAAGAATATGTTCGTACCATTGTTCCAGGCTCTCCTGAAGGCGTGATCAATACTCACAACTATCAAGCTATGTACTATCCAGATGGTTCATATGCTGGTATCAACGAAATCGTCTTTAACTTCCAGCCATGGTTGGACTGGTACCTTCAAACAACTGGTCAACGCTTAGTAGGCGGTAGCGGACCATTCGCTCCTGCTGGCGGCCATGGGGATGCAGACGCTACTTCAGGTGCTTCAGATGCTGGAGGACACGGTGACGCAGCTGCTGATGCTACATCTGGTGCAAGCAACTAATAAAAAAATGAAGCTTTATGCTTCATTTTTTTATTTCAACTCTTTGATAATCTTCTTAGCATCTTCGTTTGAAATTACCCCTAATTGAACATGTCCAATCTTTCCTTGGCTATCGATAAAGACTTCCGTAGGAATGGAACGAACTTGATAATTCATAAAGGCAGATCCATCTGGATTGTACAAAACAGGCACTGATTGATAGTCTTGTTGGGCAAACCATTCAACGAATTCTTCTTCAGTTTTTTCACCCTGCATCCCTGGTGCCATAACTGTGAGAATCTCAAAGTCACGGTCCTTTTCTTCGACCAGTTTATTCAGTTCAGGCATACTTTGTCGGCAAGGACCACACCAAGTCGCCCAGAATTTCAAGTAAACCTTTTTGCCTCTATAGTCTGAAAGTTTAACCGTGTTCCCCTTCATATCCTTTAGCTCGAAGTCACTAGCTTCTTTTCCTACTAAAGGATGTTTACTTGTGCTAGTATTGGTCATTGATTGATTATTCATGGATTGATTATTCATGCCGCTTTCGGACTGATTCATAGAGCAAGCAGTCAGGATAGACAGAGAAAGAAGCGAAAAACTGGCGTATTTAATAACTTTCATAATGAGTAAACCTCCATTTAATTTATGAAAAGATAGCAGACAAGCTATTCAATTGTCCCAAGAGTAACAAAATCCCCATAATGATGATGATCAAGCCACCAATTTTCTTCAGTAACAAGAGATGGGGTTTTAGACGATTAAAGTATGGGAGAACAATCCCAGACGCTAAGGCCAAAAGTAAAAACGGAATAGCCATCCCTAGTGTATAGATAAAGAGATAGAGAGCACCCATGAGGGCATCTTGACCATTGGACGCTGCTAAGGCAAGGACAGAGCCTAGAACCGGACCGATACATGGCGTCCAGCCAAAGCTAAAACCAAGCCCAAGCAAAAAAGCTGAAAGTAATTCATTCTTGTGTTTGTTGGCTCCAAAATCCATTGTCTTTTGCTTTTCTAAGAAGTTAAAGTGAAAGACTTCCATCTGATGAAGACCAAGGATAATGATCAGCGCTCCCATCAAGTATCGGAACCAGTTGGTGTACATAATTTGCCCAAGTAGACCTGCCCCAAAACCAATAATGAGGAAAATGACAGAAATCCCTGCGATAAAACACAAGGTCTTTACAAGACCATGCCAGCGAATCTTCTTCCCAAAAATCTGAATGGATTTTTCCTGATCACTTCCTAACAAGACACCGATATAAACTGGAAGCAAAGGAAATACACAGGGAGAGAAAAAGGAGAGAATCCCTGCCAGAAAGACTGTGAAGGAGAAAACGATTTGATTCATAAAACACTCCGTATATTGATATGCTACAACTAGTATAACACTCCAACTCCTAAATTAAAAATTTCTGCTACGCTTTGATTTCTAATGGATCATTTAGAAACTAGTTTCAAAGCCAAACAAAAACTCCAAAGCATATCACTTTGGAGTTCAATTGACGACTTATTATTCTTCTGCGCTTTGTTTATTTGGCAAGAAAAGAGAGAGGACAATACCAACTACTGCTGGGAGTAACCATGGAAGGGACTGGGCGGCAAATGGTAAAGTTTTAATGACGTTTGCCAGACCTGTAAGTTTGAAGGTGCTTGCAAGAACATCTGCAATCGCCACCAAGCTAACTAAGAAAATAGTCAGTTGCATTCCTGGTTTTGATAGTTGAGTAAATTTGTTTACAATCACAATCAACACTATAGTAATGGTGATTGGATAGAGGATCATCAAGACAGGCAATGAATAGGCAATAATGGCGCTCAAGCCAAGATTGGCAATCGCAAAACCAATCAAAGTGAAGACTGTCGCATAGACCTTGTAAGAGATTTTAGGGAAGGTGTTATGGAAGAATTCCCCGGTTGACACTATCAAACCGGCTGTTGTCGTGAAGCAAGTCACCGTCACCATACCCGCAAGGAAGATTTGAGCAGCTGGTCCAAAGATAGCCTTGGTTGCTTCTGAAAGGACATAGACCCCTTTATTGGCATCAGATGCCATTACTTTTGCTGGAATTGGGAAATGATTTCCAAGGTAACCCAAGCCAATGTATAAAATACTAAAGCCGATGGCTACGACAATCCCAACGATCCAGATGGTTTTAATGTATTCTTTCTTGCTGGTGAAACCAAGTTGATTAAGGGTAGTTACCGCAATCACACTAAAGGCTACTGAAGCGAGGGCATCCAAGGTATTATACCCTTCAAGGAAACCTTGACCAAAGGCAGATGCTTGGTAGGCTTCTGTTGCCACTTGTGGCGCGTGTCCGCTGTATTTGAAGGTGCCGAGGACAACCAATACAACAATCAAGATAGCAAAAACAGGAGTTAAAATCCGACCAATACTATCTAAGATTTTAGAAGGGTGAAGGGCAATCAAATAGGCTAAACAGAAATAAACCAAGGTGAAAACGAAGAGACTAAGTTTTCCACTTGAATTTCCTAACAAGGGCGCAATCCCAACTTCGTAGGAAACGGTAGCCGTTCTCGGAATGGCAAAGAAAGGACCAATAGACAAATACAAAGCTACCAGATAAACGATGGCAAACCAAGGTGCGATTTTACGTGAAATCTCATGAATATAGCCTTTAGGATTGAGCGTCCCAATGATCAAGGTAATAATCGCAATTCCTACTCCTGATAAGACAAATCCAGCAATAGCTGGCCAAAAATGGCTACCCGATTGGGCACCCAGTGCAGGCGGAAAGATTAAGTTCCCTGCACCGAAGAAAATACCAAATAACAGTAAACCTGTTAAGGAACCTTTTCGTAACATGTGTTCTCCTTTACATTTTTCAATCTTATCTAGTATAACAGCTTTCTTCCACCACGGCAATTCTTTTTACTGGAATAATTGCATTTAAAAATAACTTAAGACAAAGAAGACTCTACTGTAGATTCTTATATACTTCTTCATCCATTAATTAAAAAAGTGCTTCTCTGCAATCTAACAGAGAAGCACTTTTTGTTTTTAATCTTCACTAAAGCGTCGGTATTGGATGCGAAAATCAAAATAATTCTCTTCCTGAAGTTTACGGAAGATATCACGGTAGGCCTCCTCATCGAAGCCCTCTCCTCGGTAGAGAATCTCGAAACTAAGGTCTTCGTATTCAAGAAAAGCATTGGCTGTTTTAAAGCCATTTCGAATATAGAAATCCATCCGAGCTTGACGTTGCTCTAGATTATCACATTCTTCATCCAATCGCTCAACTTCTAACAACATGGTCCGTTGGTAAAATTCCACTAATTTTTCAATAATTTCTTGACCATAGCCGTGACTCCGCAAGTGAGGCATAATGGCAAAGAAACTGACGTAAAAGGCCTTAGCATTTGAAATAGCAAAGGCAAATCCGACAAATTCATCCTCATTGTAAAAAGCGAAAAAGTGAGCGTCGTCATTATCCGTATAGCGTAAAAACTCCGATAAAGGAATCCGTTCCTCTTCTGGAAAAGCTTCAATGTTAAGCCTTTCGACCTTATCCAAATCTGGGAACGTTTCAGTGATTAATTGGCTGGTTAAGCGCATAAAGCCTCCATTTCTGCTACGATTATAGCAAATAAAACAACCACCTTCAAGAAATCCGACTTCTAACAAAATGAAGTGTTTTGCCTAACAAACAAGAGCGACGGCTCTTTTTTGACGTTTTTATTGAGCTTCTACTTTCTTGGAAAATTGGCTCATGTACAAGTCGTAATAGAATCCTTTTGCTTCCAAAAGAGACTCATGGTTCCCCTGTTCGATGATTTGCCCCTCTTTAAGAACTAAAATCTTATCCGCTTCTTGGATTGTAGACAAGCGGTGAGCAATGACAAAGCTAGTCCGTCCCTTCATCAAGTTCTTCATAGCCTTTTGAATCAAGAGTTCCAGACGGGTATCCACTGAGGATGTCGCTTCATCCAAAATCAAAATTTTAGGATCAGCTAGCAGGGCACGCGCAATAGTCAACAACTGCTTCTGTCCCAAAGAGATATTACTAGACTCTTGGTTCATCTCCATATTGTAGCCCCCCGGAAGCGTCCGGATAAAGTGGTCTACATTGGCAGCTTTGGCAGCAGCGACAATCTCTTCGTCTGTTGCATCCAAGTTTCCAAAGCGCAGATTTTCTTTAATGGTCCCTTCATAAAGCCAAGCGTCCTGAAGAACCATCCCAAACTGCTTGCGATAATCTTGGCGAGATAGGTCGCGGATATCATGTCCATCTACCGTAATAGCCCCCTTGGTCACGTCATAGAAACGCATCAGCAGATTGATGAGCGTGGTTTTTCCTGCACCTGTAGGTCCGACAATGGCCACCATCTCACCAGGCTTGACCTCTAGGTTAAAATCACGGATTAATGGTTTATCTTCCACATATTGAAAGTCCACATGATTAAAGCTAACCTGTCCAGTCAATTCCTTGTCCAGAGCTTCATTTTTACCAAGTACTTCATCTGGTTCATCAAGTACTTGGAAGACCCGGTCCAGTGAAGATTTAGCACTTTGCAAGGTTCCAGCTAACTGGCTCAAGTTTTGAATAGGCTGATTGATCTGCCAGACATACTGGACAAAAGCCTGCATGTTCCCAACTGTCAAACGACCTGCAAGAACTTGAATGGCTCCGATAACTGCGACCAAAAGATAGGTCAAATCAGAGATTGCATTCAGAATAGGCATCATCAGTCCAGAAATAAAATTCGCTTTAAATCCAACTTGCTGCAGACGACGGGTAATGTCACGGAAGTCTTCTTGCGATGATTCTTCCCGTACATAGAGTTTTAAGACGTTGAAACCACTCAAGTTTTCCTGAACAAAACCATTTAGAGCTCCAAGGACATCAGCCTGCTCCTTAAAGTAAGGCTGGGATTTCTTCATAATCAACTGGGCACCGAAGAAGGTGATCGGGATAGAAGCAATCACAATTAGACCCAAAGTGAGGTTGAGATAGAGCACCATAGCGATGACCAAGCTTAAGGTGAAAATGGCATTCACAATTTGAAGGAAGGACTGCTGCAAGGCGTTTGAAACCGTCTCGACATCGCTGGTAAAGCGACCCAGAAGATCCCCAAATTGGTGCTGATCAAAGTAAGAAATCGGGATGCGATTGATCTTTTTAGATAGGTCATTACGCATATCCTCGATCATGCTTTGGACGGCATTGGTCATGAAATAGTTGGAATAATAAGATCCAAGCTCATATAAAACTCCACGGAAGAGATAGACAATCATAACCCAACCAACATAGCCAGCGTTAATCTCAGCTCCCGCTACTCCTCTAGCCATATCTGTCAGGTTAGCTGTCAATTTTGTGATAGCGAGTCCAAGAATATAGGGCTCAATAACACTCATAACCACACTCAGAATCTTTAGGAGTGTAGCGAAAATAACGGCAAAACGATAAGCTCTTAGATAGCCCCAAAGACGTACAAAACTGGAACGTTTTTCTTTCATTTTCTCCCCCTCCTATTCTTCTGTTAATGATTGGTTATTCAACTGAGAGCGAGCAATCTCACTGTAGATTTCATTGGTTGCTAGAAGTTCCTCGTGGGTACCACGACCGACGATTTCTCCATGATCCAAGACGATGATTTGATCCGCATCCATGATGGTCCCAACCCGCTGGGCTACGATCAAGACGGTCGCATCTCCTGTTACTTCCTTGAGACGTTTTCTCAGTGTAGCATCTGTCTTGTAGTCAAGAGCCGAGAAGGAATCATCAAAGATATAGATATCCGGCTCTTTAACAACTGCACGCGCAATGGATAGACGTTGTTTCTGTCCACCAGAAAGGTTGCTTCCCCCTTCTGCTAAATGAGTGTCAAACTGCTCTTCCTTGCTTTCGATAAACTCTTTAGCTTGGGCCACATCTGCTGCCTTGTCTAGCTCCTCAATGCTGGCATCTTCTTTTCCGTAACGAAGGTTTTCGGCAATAGTCCCCGTGAAGAGTAAGGCCTTCTGTGGGATGAATCCAATCTTATGGCGCAAGGCTTTAACATTAAAATCACGCACATCTACACCATCCACTAAGATTTTCCCTAAGGTCACATCATAGAATCGAGGAATGAGCTGGACCAGAGAGGATTTCCCAGAACCGGTCGATCCAATAAAAGCAATGGTCTCCCCCGGCTTAGCCTTAAAGGAAATATTATGAAGGACTGGACTCTCTGTCTCACCAGGATAGGCGAAGGTTACATTGTCAAACTCCAAATACCCCTTGGTTTCAGTCTCAGTAACTCCATTTTCATTTGGATCGATAGAAATCGGCATGTCCATAATTTCTTTCAAACGATGACTAGAGACAGCCGTCCGTGGGTACATGGTAAAGAGATTAGCTAGGAATAGGAAAGAAAGCAAGGCATGGAAACTGTATTCGATAAAGGCGACAAGATTCCCGATTTCTAAACTTCCATCCCCTAGAGGATCCAAGGCGAACCATACAATAGCTACAATCATGGCGATGATGATTTGAACAAAGAGCGGCTCCGTCAAGCCGGTCAATTTAAAGAGTCTATTCGAGTTGTCCGCATAGATTGCATTGGCTTGGCCAAATTTTTCCTCTTGGAATTCCTCACGGGCAAAGGCACGAATAACCCGAAGGCCTGTGAGGTTTTCTCGCGCATATTGATTGAGCTTATCCAAGGTTTCCTGCTGCTTCTCTGACAAAGGTCTGGTCTTGATAGCTACATACCAGACGACCACGGCCAAAAATGGCATCGAAATCGCCACAATCCAAGCAAGCGATGGACTCGTTTGTAAAATCAACAGAATACTTGACAGCATCATGATAGGGGTAATGACCCCAAGTTTTAACATCTGGTCAGAAAACTGCATCAGGACAAAAGCGTCAGACGTCATCCGCGTCACTAAGGAAGAAACACCAATCTTTTCATACTCATGGTGAGAATATTCCTGAAGCTTCTCATAAAGGTCATTGCGCATATCCATGACCATGGTTGTAGTAATCTTCCCAACCGCATAGGCTAGAACGATTCGCCCGAGAATCCCTATGATGATCACACCAAACATAACCCAGGCCCAGAAATAAACTCGCTCTATATCTCTCGGATTGATCCCCTCATCAATCATACGAGCCAGAACAGTTGGCAGACCGAGGTTAACAATCACAAAAAAGATGGCAGCTGTAAAATTCAAGCACAACCATTTTGGATATTTTCTCAAATAAGACCAAATATATCCCATACCTTTCTCCTCCCTATACAATAAAAAAGCACCCTTAAGTACTTTTTAAGCTGTTTTAGAAAGCACGTTGCCTTCTTTAATTCATCCCTATTATATCAGAACCCCCTTAGGCTAGCAAGGAAAAGAGCAGATGAAAAGCAAGGAATAAAAAAGAGGATAGACTCAGCTATCCCTTCTAGATACGATTATTTTTGACGTTTGAATTTTGCATCTTTGAAGAAAGCAAAAACTTCATAATCACTAGATTCTGCTTTTGATACATCCAAAGTCAAAACATCACCATCAATCTTATACTTGACTTTATCTTTACCACCTTCTGCTGATTCAAGAGTTTTACCATTCTGATCAGCTTTCAGGTCAATTGTTTTCTCTTTGCTTTCACCAAGAGCATCCATTTTGATAATCATCTTAGCTTTTGTATCTTTAATTTCAATTGTCATTGTCAATGATAATTGATCAATGACCTGCTCAAGTTGCTCTTCAGTAGCCCCTTGCTTTTTAAGGATACTTTTAATTTGATCCTTCTCAGCTTTATAGACATATTTCCCATTATCGCTAGTTGTAGAGCCACAAGCTACAAGGAAAAACGCACCAACTGCCAACAAAGCAGCAAAGACAAGACGTTTAAAGTATTTCATCAGAAATCTCCTTTTTTGTTTATAGGAACTATTTTAGCAAAAAAATAGAAGTCTAACAACATAATAAATTAGTAAGAACTTGAAAAGATATGGAAGTGGCTTGTGATTATAGAATCGCTAAACGAGATTTAAAGGTGAAAGTTTATTGTATGAGTTAAAAACTGTATTTTAAGAGTACAATACTTTTTCTTGTAAATATAAAATATTTCCAATATATTGAATAATAGAATTTAAATTTAAGGCAGTTTATTTATGAAAGTAAACGATCATTCTAAAGACAAAGATTAATACTCTCCTTTTACTTATTAATAATTTCAAATTGTTAAAATGCTATATATACTCCAATAAGACTTAGATACTATCTAGAAATATAGCTTTTCATTAAAGAAAATTATAACAAGGGTCATACACTCGACATAGGACAAAAGTAAATCTGTACAAATATAGATCTAATTTCAAAATTGTACACAAAAAAAACCGAGGTCTAAACCTCGGTTTTCATTTTGATTGGAAACTCGATTATTTAAGAGTAACTGAAGCTCCAGCTTCTCAGCTGCCTTGGAGATACTCCCCTCCTCAGCAATAGTAATAAAATAACGAAGCACTCTTAACTCCATGCCATCCTCCTAATTTTCCTCATAAGATTTAAACGGTTGATTCTTCTCAGGATATCGGTCTGGTGTAATGGCGAGTCCCATTTGCTCTTTTTCGTGATATAACTCTTTCATAAGCGACCACATCATCAACACTAGTACTATGGAAAATGGAAAAGCGACAATAATGAGCGTGTTTTGTAAAGCTGTCAATCCACCAGAAAACATGAGTGCAATAGCAATCAAGGCCAGCATGACACCCCAAATCACCTTATTACGATTACTTGGATTTAGATTGCCATCTTCAGACAACATGGCCAAAACATAGGTGGCAGAATCCGCCGAGGTCACAAAGAAGGTTAAAACTAAAGTAATTGCCAGGAGTGAAAGGACACTTCCCAGAGGATATTCATTAAAAGAGGCAAAAAGAATTTCTTCTGTGGCAAAACGTATCAAATCAACCCCCGAATCTTGTAGTGAAGTAGATAAGGTACCAAAAGCAGAAAACCAGATAAAACTAAGGACTGTTGGTGCCAAAAGCACTACTGTCAAAAATTCGCGAATAGTCCGACCTTTTGAGATACGGGCAATAAAGACGCCCACAAAAGGTGACCAGGAAATCCACCATGCCCAGTAAAAAATGGTCCATTGGTTAATCCAAGCCCGCTTGGTCTCATCAAAAGCCGCCGCCCGAAAACTCATACGGAAGAAGTTTTGAAAATAAAGGCCGATAGAGTCTGTCATGGTGTCAAATATCTTAACCGTTGGCCCCAAAACTATGACTCCAGCAAGCAAGACAACAGCTAAAATCAAGTTTGTATTAGATAGGATTTTAACACCCTTTCCTAAACCTGATAAGGCAGAAATAAGAAAAAGAATTGTCGCAATGATGATAATGATGACTTGCACAAGACTATTATTAGGAATACCAAAGACATAGGAGAGACCACCATTGATTTGTGAGGCACCAAAGCCGAGCGTTGTCGCTACCCCAATCACTGTCGCAATAATGGTGATGGTATCGATAATGGTTGCTATTGGTCCGTCCGCATATTTTCCCAAAAGAGGCTTAAAGACGACTGAGAGCTGATATTTCTCCCGTTTACGAAAGCCAAAATAAGCCAAAGACAATCCCACCAGGGCATAGACCGCCCAAGCATGAAATCCCCAGTGAAAAAAAGTAAAACGAAAAGCATCTGCGAGAGCATCCGCACTGCCTATTTCTGCATTGGGCGTCGAGATAGCAAAGTGACTCAAAGGCTCTGCTGCCCCATAAAAGACCAGACCAATCCCCATTCCAGCAGAAAACATCATGGCAATCCATGACGTCGTCGAATGCTCTGGCCGACTCGTGGGATTACCCAAGCGAATCTGCCCTATCGGACTTACAATTAAAAAGACACAAAAAATTAAAATCCCCGTAACCAATAACAAGTAAAACCAGCCAACACTAGTTGTTAAGAGATTTTTTAAGTAAGAACTAATATTTTGAAACTGCTGGGGAACAAAGAGCCCTAACAAGACTAAAATAAATATGATGACGAGCGAAAGCTGAAAAACTTTTGTTATTTTAGAATGCTTCACCATTTTACCTCCTTATGTGTTCTTAGTTATCGAAAGTTTTTGAGAAAACTTAAAATTCTATATGGTTTCATTGTAACACAATTGTTTAATTTATACATATAACAACCGAATACATCTAACATATTCGCACCGTATTCTTCAAATATTTGACTAATCTTTTGAGAAAGAGATCCCTTTTTCTTTTGCAATATTCTCGATTTTAGCTTTGAAACTATTAGCATTTGAAAATTTCACGACAAGACCTCCACATATGATTGTAGTTTTTCGGTTACTTTAAATAGTTGTGCATAGTGATACAACTTGGCATAATCAACAGCTCCTTTTTTAAAGTAAGCTTGAAAAGCTGGAGCAATAACTTGAATATCGACATGATAAGCTGTTCTCAAACACTCCACTAATGTTCGTTCCATATCATATACTGAGATAAACTGTCCAGCCTGTCGCTCCAGTCTAATAATACCGATTTCATGATACTTTCTAGCGACAATTGGCTTGACACCAGCTTCTTTCATTTGCCTCGTATTTGTCCCGAAAGGAAAAGTCATCACAGGCTCAAATGGAATAGTAAGGGACAGACTATGTAACCAAAGTGCTATTTCTAAGGAATAAATTCCTTTTGGAAAACGGTACTGTAAACTAAAATAGTCATCGATATAGGTATCTGGCAGATGATAGATACCTCTTTCAATTGATTCCACTTTCCCTTTTGAGACTAATTGATTCAGTTGTTGATAAGAAAAGTTAAGCTCTTCCATATCACGAAAAGTTATTACTCCATGATTATTTTTAATATAATTATAAACGGGTTTCTCTAACAAATCCATATCACCACCTCCAAAACAATATGCTAACAAATACGATTATTGTTAGCATATACTTTTTTTATTTCGTCGTATAAGCAAAACTCAAACTACTATCCACTACAGATAATTTACGGAAGGTATAGTTTGGATTACCATTGTAGTTGGTTTCTGAGATAAGAAATGAACCGTCTGGGTAGACTTTCTCCACAAAAGCCACATGTCCATATTCTGTTGGTGTACCATGTCCTCCTCCCGCAAAGGAAAGAATAGCTCCTGCTTGTGGACTTGTCCCTGACTCTCCACCGAGACTTGTGGCTGTACGCACCCAATCTTGGCCATTGCCCATGGTACTGATAATTGGAATCTTCTCACCGTTTTTTCCTTTGAGTTTTAGACCCAGTTGGTTGATACGGGCTGCGACTCCCCAAGTACATTGGCCGTAAGCGTAACCCATACCATCACCACCTCCTGGAATAGAGTTTTCAAAAAAGTCTCCTCGTACAGCTTCAAGTGCTTTTAGATCACTTTGTGCTGTCCCGCCGTTGGGTTGACTAAAGCCTTTTTCAATTTGGTAATACCACTCACTGGCTCGTGTCTGACGTTCAAGTAGTTTATCACCACTATTTCCTTCCCAGTAAATGAGAAAGAGTTGGGCGATATTTTGCAAGATTGGTACTAGACTCATATTCCAAGAGCTAACTGTTGAGGTTTGTTCGGCGAAGTCTGGGATTTCTCCGACATTAGCAAACTCATCCAGATAGCTTCTAACATGGATAGGCAGTTGCCCTTTAAAGTCCACATCAGCCTGTCTGGTCAAAGTGGAGAAAACCATAGAGAAAAATAAAGCAGATAGAAAACGAAAGGTAGTATCATTATCTGGAATAACAAGATAGACCATAGTCTTCTGAGTGCCCCACGTTTTCAAGTCCATAGAGTCTTTTTGCGTCAAATCAATCACCGATTGGATATTAAAAAGGGCAAACTTCGCTGTTGTGACCGCAATTACCAAATCCAACGTCTTATCCTTATAGTATTGAAAATCTGCCCAGTTTCTCATGGTAAAGTTCTCGTGACCATATTTTTTAGCGTAATCTTCAAACAAGACTTTTGGGAGTTTATAATAACGCTCTGATGTCTGAAATTGATTAGCAGTAATACGTTTCATGATTATCCCTCCAAGACTAAAATTCCAAAATTCCCGAATTCCTCAAATCAGATTAAACCTGTTTGTTCCATTTCATTTACCAGTTGAGTTGCTTTTAGATTATCAACTCCCATGATGGTCATGATATGGCTCTTCACGATTTGACATGATGACTGTTCTTCCTTTTGCATAATTACCTCCGAAACGCAAAAAAAGGGTAGACAATCTAGTGTCTACCCCCGAAAGTTTATTAAAACAAAAATCCTGCCAAAGAATTGTTGGCAGGATTTTTGGCAGGAAACCAAATCAATTTATCAGTTTCTATCAATCGCTTATCGCTCTCAAAGACTGGTAAATAGGGATTCCGCAATCTAATTATGATGTGACTCTTATTTAAGAGTTGTTGATGTCCTGGATAAAATTTACAAATAGTTTGCCCCTTTTTTGCCCCTTCTAGAACAAAAAGAAAAACCGCTACTCCTAAGAATAGCGGTTTAATCATGTTTTTAAGCTACAAATGTAGTCGCTCTATTATTTAAGAGTAACTGAAGCTCCAGCTTCTTCCAATTTAGCTTTGATTTCTTCAGCTTCAGCTGTAGCAACACCTTCTTTAACAACTGCTGGTGCTCCATCAACAAGTTCTTTAGCTTCTTTAAGACCAAGACCTGTGATTTCACGTACAACTTTGATAACGCCGACTTTCTTGTCGCCTGCAGATGTCAATTCAACGTCGAATGAATCTTTAGCAGCACCAGCGTCAGCAGCACCAGCTGCAGCAACTGCTACAGGAGCAGCCGCAGTTACACCAAATTCTTCTTCGATAGCTTTTACAAGGTCGTTCAATTCAAGGATTGAAGCTTCTTTAATTTCAGCAATAATGTTTTCAATGTTCAATGCCATTGTTATTTCCTCCAAATAAGTTTTAAATTTTTTATTTATATTGTTTTGTAGCTAGGCTACGCTGCGTAGCTTAGGATTAAGCTGCGTCTTCTTTGTTGTCTGCAACCGCTTTGACTGCAAGAGCAACGTTGCGCACTGGCGCTTGAAGTACAGAAAGGAGCATAGAAAGAAGTCCTTCGCGGTTTGGAAGAGTTGCAAGAGCAAGGATCTCTTCTTTTGATGCGACAGCGCCTTCGATTGCACCACCCTTGATTTCAAGTGCGTCAGCAGTTTTAGAAAAATCGTTCAAGATTTTCGCTGGTGCAATAACATCTTCGTTAGAAAATGCTACAGCAGATGGTCCAACAAACACAGATGCAAGATCTTCAAGTCCAGCTTTTTCAGCTGCACGACGTAAGATTGAGTTTTTAATAACTTTGTACTCAACTTCGCTTCCACGAAGCTCACGACGAAGAACTGTATCTTGGTCAACTGTCAAACCACGAGCGTCAACAACGACGATAGATGCAGCAGCTTTCATTTTCTCAGCCACTACGTCAACTAGTTCCGCTTTTTTAGCAATAATTGCTTCACTCATTAGTGTGTTCACCTCCGTAATTATTTTGCTTGGGGAATTTTTCCAAAAGAAAAACGCGCCCAAACCTAGACACGAAAGTACAATACGCTTCTTTTACATGATACGTTTTGTCCTCGGTAGGATCTTTATGAGTCGAGCTCCCCTACTGTCTTAGGCAGTTTTTTCAAACCGTTATTTAGTGTATCACATAAAAAAAAAGAATGCAAGTATTTTTGCAAACTTTTTTTAAAAATAATTAATCTTTGTAAATAGTCTGGGTACGATTGAGCCATGCATAGGCCAAGCCCATGATGACTCCTCCTCCTACCCAGTTCCCTACAAAAGTGACAGTGTAATGACGAAGAACATTGAAGAACTCTAGGTGAGGCAAATCTTTAGAAATAGAATTAAACGTAGCCAGTGAGAAGGAAGCAAAGTTTGCAGCAATGTGTTCATTGGTAAGGAAAACAAACATATAAATTGCTGACAAAGCCATCAGAACTTTCGCTGTTTCATCTTTAAAGAATAAATAGGACAAAATAGCTATATTAACAAAGATGTTGGCAATAATCCCTTCAAAGAAGACCAATTGATTAGAGCGTTGCAATTTCATCTCTACAACCGAACCAAGGAAGCCCTTTGGATTCAAATTAGCAAAAGCACTTGTCTGACTGAAGAGAAATGCGAGTAACAAGGCACCAACTAGATTAAAAAATGTGCAATAGAGTAAAATTTCTAAAGCTTTCTTCCAATCAATCTTCTTTAGATAAACACCAGCTGTCAGGTACATCATATTTGAAGTCGTTAACTCACTATTTAAGAATAGTAAATAAACCAATCCCCACGCAAAAATAAATGGGAATAAGAAACGACCAGAACCTGGCAAGAAAGTGTTGAGAAGATCTGCCCCCACAATCCCTACAGCAGTACTCATTGTCAAAAACGCACCCGCGAACATAGAGCGAACCGCATAACGAGCTTTAGATGCCGTATACAATTCTTCCTTCTTCTGACATGCTGCTTCTACCTTAAGAACAAAATTTGATTCTCCCATCTGAATCTCCTTATATATTGAATTTGTGAACTTCTTCATTATATCATAGAATAGACTTTCTGAAAAGGTTTTCAGAAAAATTTAAAGTAAAAATCCTGAGTCCCACAAGAAAAATAAATAAATCGATTTAAAACGATAAAATAAAAAAACAGACTTTGAGAGTCTGTTTGAAATTCAATTTAAATCATATCTTACAAGAAACGATTCGCCCAAGCGATATCCAAGTTCAAGATTTCTTGAGTTGTATATTGTTGGCGATAAGGGTTGTAGACAGTACCTTCATAGCCACCATACACACTAGGTGAATCATACTGAGTAAGGTTGTAAGTTTCAATGATATGGTTCAATTTTGCATAGTAACTAGTGTCAGTAGCATAGACACCAGTTAAAGCAGCTGTTGCATCCTGATAGCTTGTTGTATTGCTCTTCCAAGCTCCTGCAAAATGACCTTGTTTCAAAACCGCAACGTAGTCTTGCAATGATTCATAGTAGCTAGGGTATGAACGGAAAGCATCATTGATGGTATAGGCATTTCCAGCACCGTCATCTTCCCAAGTTTGCATCACTGCAGATTGACCAGCATAGCTCCCTTTAATACCAAAAAGGTTATAGTGTGGATACGATGACAAACCAGATTGACCTGAACCACTTTCTAAAATGGCTTGAGCAATCATAACAGATGCATACAGATCATTTTCTTGACCAAGTTGGCGAGCAGATTCACCGATTTGTGAGATGAAGGCTTCTGTCGGATCTGCATATTGAGAATATGCTTCATCATTTGCTCCAACGTTTCCTACGTGCTCACTCATGGCTGCTGCTACTGTTCCTGCAGCTACCAGAGCTACTAAGGATCCAATCAATTTCGATTTATTTAGTATTTTTTTCAATGTGATAATCTCCTAATGTTATAATGAAAACTCTTTAAGATGATTATAGCACAGAAAAGCATTAAATTGTTGAGTTCAATATTACGTTTTAATTACAATATCGAGATAAATCAAACAAATAAATAACAGATCAGTAATAATACGATTTATTCCGAAAAACTAAAGTTAAAAATTACATCCCAAGCTTCTTCTACTCCAGTTTTATTGACCGATGAAAAGATGATAAAGGTATCTGTTTTATCAAAATCCAATTTCTTCTTGATCATGGATTCATGCTTGTTCCATTTTCCTCTTGGAATTTTGTCGGCTTTCGTCGCAACCAAGATAACAGGGATCTCGTAATATTTTAAAAACTCGTACATCTGGACATCATCTGCTGAGGGTTCATGACGAAGATCTACCAAGCTGACAACCGCTCTTAAATTTTCTCTCGTTGTCAGATATTCTTCAATCATCTTGCCCCATTTCTCGCGTTCTTTTTTGGAGACACGGGCATACCCATAGCCGGGTACATCGACAAAACGAAGTTTGTCATCGATATTGAAAAAGTTTAACAACTGTGTTTTTCCTGGTTTTCCAGATGTACGGGCCAAGTTCTTGCGATTTAGCATGGTATTTATAAAAGAAGACTTGCCGACATTTGATCGACCGGCAAGTGCAACTTCTGGGATATCATCTTGAGGATAATGGCTTTTATTAGCAGCACTCAAGAGGATATCCGCATTATGAGTATTTACTTTCATAGAATTTCTTTCTAGGCAGTTTCTAAAATTGGTTTTTCAGTTCCGTTAACTGCTTCTTTGGTGATCCGAACCATTTTGACGTCTTCTTGACTTGGAACTTCAAACATCACATCCAACATAGTTTCTTCGATGATGGAGCGTAGTCCGCGAGCACCAGTCTTGCGTTCAATGGCTTTACTTGCAATTTCTTCTAGCGCTTCGTCATCAAATTCTAATTCAACATCATCGAAGGATAAGAGAGCCTGATATTGTTTCACCAAGGCATTTCTTGGTTCTTTCAAAATACGAACCAAGTCATCCACTGTCAATTGCTCTAATGCAGCAAGAACTGGAAGACGACCGATTAACTCAGGAATAATACCGAATTTTTGGATATCTTCTGCAATGATTTCTTGCATGTAAGAGCTGGATTCATCAATGGCTTTGTTGTTTTGACCAAACCCAATAATCTTTTCACCTAGACGTTGTTTCACAATTTCTTCAATTCCATCAAAGGCTCCACCAACGATGAAAAGAATGTTTTTGGTGTCAACTTGGATCATCTCTTGTTGAGGATGCTTGCGTCCGCCTTGAGGTGGAACACTCGCTACAGTACCCTCGATGATCTTCAAGAGGGCTTGCTGTACCCCTTCACCAGATACATCACGAGTAATCGAGACGTTCTCACTCTTCTTGGCAATCTTATCGATTTCATCAACATAGATGATGCCTCGCTCAGCACGTTCGATATTGAAATCAGCTGCTTGCAAGAGCTTAAGAAGGATGTTCTCAACGTCTTCTCCGACGTAACCCGCTTCTGTCAAGGCTGTTGCATCGGCGATGGCAAATGGCACATTTAAACTCTTAGCAAGCGTTTGAGCTAAGAAAGTTTTTCCTGAACCTGTAGGACCGACCATCAAAATGTTTGATTTTTGTAGATCCACATCGTTGTCATCTTCACGATTTTCGTGGAAGTTAATCCGTTTGTAGTGATTGTAGACAGCTACTGCTAGTGCTCGTTTAGCACGATCTTGACCGATGACATAGTGGTTAAGGATATTGAGAAGTTCGATTGGTTTTGGAACCTCTGAAAGGTCTGCCAAGACTTCCTCAGCTAATTCTTCTCGAATGATTTCTTGAGCTAACTCAACACATTCATTACAGATAAAGGCATTGTTCCCAGCAATAATCTTCTGTACTTCGTCTTGGTTCTTACCACAAAACGAACAATAAACCATCATATCGTTTGATTGATTTGTAGGCATTTTCTTCTCCCGATTCTATAGTCTGTTTGTAATTTATTTAAATAAAGTCATATAAAAGGCGTGAATAGAATTCACAAGATTAGTAAAGGCATTTAATAAGAAGAGGGTGGCTAAGCCATAGCGCTTTTTCCGAAGAGTCTGGGAAGCACATACCAGGCAAATCACGCATAAAACTGCTGTAAAAAAGCCAAAGATACTACGTTCCATCAACTAGTCTTCCTTTCTTTCAAAATGTCTAATAGTAAAGTCGTAAGGGTTTTTTTCATCTTTTTCGAATGTCCGCTCGTCTAATAATTGAAACTGGTCCCACCGGAAATCTTCTGGGAAGTAGGTATCTCCTTCCAATTCGGCATCGATGACAGTCTGATAGAGCTCCTCTAGATGAGGCTCGAAAAGACGGATGACCTTCTCACCACCGATAATAAAGAGTGACAAATCCTGTCCCTTATACCAGTTTAAAACGTCTTCAACTGAGGTTTTTAGCAAAACCTTTTCATTCTCTACATCATACTTGTCATCTCTAGAGAGAATGATATTGGTCCGATTTGGGAGGACGCGTTTGTTTAAACCTTCGTAGGTAACTCTTCCCATGAGGATCGCATGGCCTGTAGTCGTTTGTTTAAAGTGCTGCAATTCAGCAGGTAAATGCCAAGGCATGACCTGATCTTTGCCGATCACTCCACTCTTCGTCTGAGCCCAAATGCCAATTACTTTCTTACTCATTTTTACATCCTTTATACTGATACTTCTATTTTATCAAATTTTTCAAGAAAAGACTGTTTCTAACTATTGCTTCCTTGAGCAAAACTTCCCATTTTTTCCCTCAAAAAAACCGCGATTTCTCGCGGTTTTAATGAGACAAATCCTAGATCTTAGTCTTCTTTTTTGCGTTTAGCAAGTCCGAATAATGAGAGACCTGTCAAGGCGCTAAGAATAGCAAGACCAGTTTTAGAAGTTTCCTCAGTACCAGTTTCAGGAAGAACTGCTGTTTCATCAGATGGATTGATAAATTTAGTTTCCTTAGTTTCTGGAACTGGTTTTGGATCTGGAGTTGGAACTGGATCTGGAGTTGGAACTGGATCTGGAGTCGGTGTTGGTGTTGGTGTAGGAACCGGAGTTGGTGTTGGTGTTGGAGTTGGTGTAGGAGTCGGTGTTGGTGTTGGTGTCACCGTCTTCTTGTAAATGTGTTGAGTATTACCGTTCTCATCTACAATTGTCTTAACAAACTCGTAACCTGGAATATCTTTCTTCGGTTGCTCACCATCTTCTGTTGGATAACCAGGAATTGGTTTTCCATTTTCATCTACGTGTGAAGTTGTAACTTTCTCGTAGACGTGCTCTGTATCACCATTAGGTAATTTCTTGGTTTCAACGAAACGGTAACCTGGAATTTCAGCTTTTGGCTCTTCTCCATCAACTGTAGGATATCCTGGGATTTCCTTACCTTCTTTATCAACAAACTTAGTGATTGGAAGAACAGTCGGTGTATAAGTTGCAGAAGCTTTTGTTCCGTTCACATCTTCACGAACTACTGTCACTGCTGGTGCAGTACCAGTAAATTCAGGTTCTGGAGTGAAAGTTACAGTTCCGTCTGCTGCTACTGTGTAAGTACCAACACCTGGAATCGTCTTCGTAGTTGAGCCATCTTCAAAGGTTGCTGGAACTTCGTCGTTCATTGGTACACGGCTGTCACCTTCGGTGAAGCTTGGTTTACCTGTTTGAGTAGCACCCTTCTTACCAATTGAAGTAACTGGTTCTCCTGTTGGTGCAACTGGAGTCACAGTTGGTGTGTACTTAGCTTTCACAACTGTACCATTCTTATCTTGGCGTTGAACCACGATTCCTGATGCAGTTCCAACAAATGATTTCTCTGGTACGAAGGTTACAGTTCCATCTGGAGCAACTGTGTAAGTTCCTTCTCCTGGAACAACCTTAGTAGTTGAGCCATCAACAAATGTTGCAGGTACATCATCGTCCATTGGTACTGCAGGATTTCCTTCAGTGAAGCTTGGTTTGCCTGTTTGAGTAGCACCTTGAATATCAGTTGATGTAGCTGGTTCTGCTGTTGGAACTACCGGAGTGATGAATGGTGTGTACGTTGTACGTGCAAAGGTACCATTTGCATCTTCCATTGAAACACCTACAGGAAGAACTTCACCTGAGTAAGCTTTGTTAGTTGGGGTGAAGATCACTTCGCCTTTCTCTTTATCAACTGTGAATTTACCGATGATATCGCCATTAGGTGCGAAGGCATCCAATTGGTCAGCTGGGTTACCAGAATCATCGTAAAGTCTCAAGGTTGAAGGGTTCATAGGAGCAATTGGATCCCCTTCAGTGAAGGTTGGTTTGCCTGTTTGAACAATTCCTTGAGGAGCTTTTGATGTAGCTGGTTCTGCTGTTGGAGTAACTGGTGTTACAGTTGGTGTGTAGGTTGCAGAAGCTTTTGTTCCGTTCATATCTTCACGAACAACTGTTACTGCTGGTGCTTCACCTACAAAGCGTGGATCTGGTGTGAAGGTTACAGTACCATCAGCTGCTACTGTGTAAATACCAACACCAAGAATTTCTTTCTTAGTTGAACCATCTTCAAAGGTTGCTGGAACTTCGTCGTTCAAAGGAACATTTTCATGACCAGCTGTGAAGGTTGGTTTACCTGTTTGGGTTTGACCTTGCTTGTCAGTTGAAGTTGCTGGCTCAGCAGTTGGGGTTACTGGTGTTACAGTTGGTGTGTAAGTTGCAGTAACTGGAGTACCGTTCTTATCAACACGTTTCACTGTTACCCCTGTACCTGTTCCAGTGAATGATTTTTCTGGTACGAAGGTTACAGTTCCGTCTGGAGCTACTGTGTAAGTTCCTTCTCCTGGAATTGTCTTCGTAGTTGATCCATCTTCAAAGGTTGCTGGAACTTCATCATCCATTGGAATTGCAGGGTTACCAGGTGTAAAGCTTGGTGTACCTGTTTGTGTTTTACCTTGGATGTCTGTAGATGTTGCAGGTTCAGCAGTTGGTACAACTGGAGTAATCTTAGGTGTGTATGTTGTTTCAGCTGGAGTGCCGTTTGCATCCTTGGCTTGAACCTTAACTGAAACTACATCACCTGAGTATGACTTATCAGTTGGTGTGAAGGTTACAAGGCCTGTTTCTTTATCAACTGTGAAAGTACCGATTTCTTTACCTTCTGGTGATTTAGCAACTACAGATTCTGCTGGTTGACCATTTTCATCAAGAAGAGTAATGGTATCTTTGTCGATTGGTGCAACTGAGTCACCTTCGGTGAAGGTCACAGTTCCAGTTTGAACCACACCTTGAGGTGCTTCTGATTCAGCCGGAGTTGCTGTTGGTGTTACTGGAGTTACAGTTGGTGTGTACTTAGCTGTTACTGGTGTACCGTTCTTATCTACACGTTTAACAGTCACGCCTGTTCCTGTTCCTGTGAATGATTTTTCTGGTACGAAGGTTACTGTTCCGTCTGGAGCTACTGTGTAAGTTCCTTCTCCTGGAATTGTTTTCGTAGTTGAACCATCTTCAAAGGTTGCAGGTGTATCATCATCCATTGGGACGTTTTCGTTACCTGGTGTGAAGGTTGGTTTACCAGATTGTTCTTGACCTTGTTTATCAGTTGAAGTTGCATCTTCTGCTGTTGGTGTTACTGGAGTTACAGTTGGTGTGTAGGTTGCAGATGCTTTCGTTCCGTTCTTATCTTCGCGGACAACGGTTACTGCTGGTGCAGTTCCTACGAATGATTTTTCTGGTACAAATGTAACAGTACCGTCTGCTGCTACTGTGTATGTACCAACACCTTCTACTGTCTTAGTTGTTGAACCGTCGTCGAATGTTGCTGGAACATCTTCGTTGATTTCAACAGTCTTCTCAACACCATTAACCGTTACAGTTCCACCCTTGAATTCAGGTTTACCTTTTTGAGTAGCACCTTGGATGTCAGTTGTTTCAGCTGGTGTTGCTTCAGGTGTTACAGGTAATACTGTTGGTGTGTAGGTCGCTGAAGCTTTTGTTCCGTTCTTATCTTCGCGGACAACTGTCACGGCTGGTGCAGTTCCTACGAATGATTTTTCTGGTACAAATGTAACAGTACCGTCTGCTGCTACTGTGTATGTACCAACACCTTCTACTGTCTTAGTTGTTGATCCGTCGTCGAATGTTGCTGGAACATCTTCGTTGATTTCAACAGTTTTCTCAACACCATCAACCGTTACAGTTCCACCCTTGAATTCAGGTTTACCTGTTTGAGTAGCACCTTGGATGTCTTTGGTTTCAGCAGGTGTTGCTTCAGGTGTTACTGGCAATACTGTTGGTGTGTAGGTCGCTGAAGCTTTTGTTCCGTTCTTATCTTCGCGGACAACTGTCACAGCTGGTGCAGTTCCTACAAATGATTTTTCTGGTACAAATGTAACAGTACCGTCTGCTGCTACTGTGTATGTACCAACACCTTCTACTGTCTTAGTTGTTGAACCGTCATCGAATGTTGCTGGAACATCTTCGTTGATTTCAACAGTCTTTTCAACGCCATCAACCGTTACAGTTCCACCCTTGAATTCAGGTTTACCTGTTTGAGTAGCACCTTGAACATCTTTTGTTTCAGCTGGTGTTGCAGTTGGTGTTACTGGAACAATCTCTGGAGTGTAAGTTGTATCAACCTTGATTCCGTTTGAGCTTTCAGCTTGAACCTTAACTGGCGTTACTTTACCTGTGTAAGACTTATCAGTTGGTGTGAAGGTTACAGCACCAGTTGCTGGGTCGATCGTGAATGTACCGATTGGTGTTGTTCCATCTTCCGCGTAAGCTGTTGTAGTTGAAACTTCGTTACCATCTTTATCCAAAAGTGTGTAGCTGTTATCTTTAATAGTGATTTTTTTGTCTTCACCATTTACAGAAACAGTTGTACCCGCAAAGGTTGGAGTACCTGTTTGAGTGGCACCTTGGATATCTTTAGATGTAGCTGGATCTGCTGTTGGTACAGCTGCTTTTACAGTAGGTGTGTAGCTTGCATCAGAAGTGATAGTTGCAGTTTTACCATTAGCATTTGTAACAGTCGCAGTTGCTTGGACTTTAACCCCTTTAGCAGTTCCGACAAAGTCTTTCTCAGGAGTGAAGGTTACCGCACCTGTAGTAGGATTAATTGAATATGTTCCTTCACCTTCTACTGTCACAGTAGTTTCATCAGTAGGTTGACCAGTTGCTGGGTCTACCAATTTCTTACTTGTGATTTTCGCAGTCTTATCGTTGCTCAAGTCAAATGTAGGAGTTTGAGTTTGTGGAACGTTTTGGATATCCTCAGAAACCTTGTCTGTTGGAGTGATAGCAATTGGAGTTACAGTTGGAGTGTACTTAGCTGTAGCTGTCTTAACGTACTCCTTTTGAACCTTACCGTCTTTATTACGTCCAACTGGCGCTGATAATGTAACATCCACACCTTTGGCTGTTCCAACAAAGTCTGGTTCTGGAGTGAAGGTTACTTCACCTGTTGAAGGATTGATCGTGTATGTTCCTTCCCCTTCAACTGTTACAGATGGCGCATCCGTAGTAAGACCTGTAGCTGGGTCTACCAACTTAGCCGGGTATTCTGCACTTGGAGTGACTGCAATCTTGTCGCCATTTAAGTTAGTAGCAGTTGTATTAAAGGTAGGTGTTTCTTTTTGAGTTGCCCCTTGAACATCAGTCGATGTCTTGTCAACTCCTTCGATTTCAATAGGAGTAACTGTTGGAACGTATTGACCATCCATGGTATTTAACTGACCATTAATGTTTGGTTCTTGGTCTGGGAATTTTGTTGACCAACCCGTATCGTAACCATTGTTATCTACACGACGGATAGAGATACCATCTGCAGTTCCTAGGAAATTATCTTCTGGGATAAACTCAACGTCTACGTCTTTACCATTGGCAGTAATCTTGTATTTCCCTTGACCTGGTACGACATAGTAACCTTCAGCATCAAGAGTTGCACGGTTGCCATCTTTATCAACGATGTATGGTTCTACAGTTTCGTCGATGACTGCCTGAGAGTTACGGTCATACTTGTGTTCACCACGAGCTGTAAAGGTTACTGTTGCTGTTTGTTTAGTAGCTTGAGGACCAGAAGTTTCCTTGAATTCCCCTTTTGGTGGATGGGTGATTTGAGTCTTGAAGTCTTCTACTTCCCCTGAAAAGGCCATACCCGTTGGGCTTTCAATCTCAGTAGCTTTCTTAGCAATACGGACACGAGCACCAAGCTCGTTGACGCTAGGATCGATGTAAGTCTTGCTGTTTGCAAAGGTCAACTCAACAGTGCCATCTTGTGTGATTGTAGCGAGATTTGAGCGTTCATCCTCATCGAATTTACCATTTTGGTTAAAGTCTACCCAACCATAAATATGTGCTTCTGAAGCTCCATCCAAATGGGCTTGAACTGACATCTTGTAGTTACCTGGACGTGTACGGTCCATCTTGATCATCTCATTGGTTGTCCCTTTGAGTTCATCTGGAAGCAATTGGTTAATTCCTTCATCGGCCGTAGTTGCCTTATCATCACCGAACCAGTCAAGAGTCGTATTCTCATCCATATCTGGGCTTACGCTACCAAGATACGGTTGATTTACTTTAGCTCCAGTAACGCCATCTACAGTTGCAATGGTATGAACTGCCTTACCGTATGACTCAGGAGCATCCCCTTCATCAAGTGGGAAGAATCCTAGCATAGCAGACTGTTTACCACCCGAAGCGATGTAAAGTCCAACTTCAGAGGCACCACGTGTCATCACGAGTGGAACAGTATAATTACCTGCAGAAATGTTTGGTCCAAAGATACCAGTTCCTAGACCACCAGTTACTTGGTCAGGATTTCCGAAATATTTCCAAGCTACTGGTTTCTTTTCTGGTCCAACTTGATCAGAATCACGAAGTTGTCTTAGGTTAATGTTATTATATTTAGGTTTAGGTCCAAAAAGGTTCTCTGTATCTTGTGGTTCATAAGGTACAGAGGTGGCTGGTCTGGTAGACTTTTTCCATTCTCCAAGGTGCTGCCAACCTTGTCCGTTGGTAGTGAACATAACAAATTCACCAGGGTTAGCAGACTCCCCATCAGCCATAACAATAGCTGGCTTAACTTTCTTTCCACGGAAGGTTGCAGAGATTTCAAACTGAACTCCAATATTTCCACCATTCATAGCTGAACCCATGGTAGTCTTCTTGGCTTTCGTATCAACGTTTTCATGTCTAACTTCAGTCCAATTATTTTGAGCATCAGCGACAACGTCGGCTTCTTCGCCATCATTAAAAGCTTTTTTAGCCCCTGTTGAAGTAACACCCTTTACATATCCATTTTTTGCATTTGGATCATAGGTTGCTTTTTCAGCTTCTGTAGCCCCTTGCTCTTCCATCCGTTTTTTATAGATTTCAGTCGCTTGGAAAGGTTTCAAAGATTTAACTTTTACAGTGACTACATAGCCAGGCATGATTTCCTTGGTATAGGTTGCCCCAACTTGAAGAGCCAGTCTTTCTTCTAAATCTTTATCAGGAAATTGGTCATTTTTAGGAACAATGACTGTTTTTGCACCTGTCCAGTTGGCTACATCTCCAAAGTCCAACCAAGTAATCTGGCTAGTCATAGATTTGGCATCAAGATCTGTTGTAAATCCTGGTTTTTCAACTTTTGGAGTTGAAGTTGCGTCTTCAACGTCATCCCCAATCAAGCTTTCGTCATTAGCGTCTCCAACAGCACGACGAGTACGTTTACTACGTTTACCACCAGAAGTTTCTGCTGTCACAGCATTGTTTTCTGACGCTGGTGCTACGACACCTGCAGCCACTTCTTCTTTCTTATCTGTTGCAGCTGCTTCAGTTGCCTTGTTGTTAGGGTTTGTTGAAGCTTCTGTTGCTACAGGAGTAGCTACAGAAGCTTTATCTTCAGTAGTAGCTGTAGATGTTGGTTCTGTCGCTGCAGCTGGTGCTACACCTGCGGCAGTTACTGGAGCTTCAGCTTTATAAGTTGTAGCTGCAGTTGGAGCTTCACTTGTTGTAGTGGGTGCTTCAGTTGTCGTAGAAGCAGCAGCTTCTGTTGTTGTAGCAGGTTGAGCCCCTTCTTCTGTTGCCTTTGCAACAGTTGCTGGGTTCTCTGCGTTTTCTTCGGCTGCTACGCTAGACGCTGTACCAACCATAACGAGTGTTCCTAAAAGGACAGAGCAAACTCCGACATTCAATTTACGAATCGAAAATCTGCTAATGCGATCATTAAATAAATCTTTGCCCATATTTTCCTCCATAATTTTTTACAATTAATAAGCTAATTTATTGGCCTATATTTTAAACCTTATATATTCTATCAGATTAGTTAAAAATATCAAAGTGAAATGACTCAAAAAACTAATCATTTTTAAAATTTTTGATGATATTACTAATCATTAAATTTAAATAATAGGAAGTATGGTTCATTTTTATGAAAAAACTTAAACTTTCTTCCTATCTATATAGTGATTTTTTGTTTAAAGCCTAAATAGCCAAATCAAACTTCAATTGAGGTTTGACTGGATCATAATCTTCCAAAACAAAGTCCTCGGCTTTAATATCAAAAAAATTGGTGCCATCTGGTACATTCAATACCAAACGAGGCTGGCAATCAGATGGCTCGCGCCGAAGTAATTCTTCTGCCTGTTCGAATTGGTTATCATAGATGTGGAGGTTGTTAATAAAGTAAAAGAACTTGCCAACCTTCCAGCCAAAATGCTTGGCAATCATCATTTGAAGAGCCACGTATTGCATGGCATTGATATGGTGCGCTACCAACATGTCATTCGAACGTTGGGTCAAGGTCGCATCCAGATAGATTTCCCCATCGACACGACGTACATCAAACATGGTTTGAAAAGCACAAGGCAAGAGTCCTTCTGACTCTTCAAAGGCTTGGTAGTCCCATAGAGAAATGATATTACGACGATTCCAGGGATTGGCTTCCAGCTGTTTGAGAATTTTGTTGATGATGTCGTGCTTTTTAACGACAGCACCATAACGCTCTCCAATTGTTCCCGTATCTCCTACTTCCCAGTCGTTCCAGTAATGAACTTGGTACTTGTCGTTTAGGAGTTCCAGACTATTGGACTGGTCCTGGTAGATCCAGAGCAACTCTTTGATGGCTGACTTGATGGCAATAGGACGAAGAGTCGTAATAGGGAACTCGCCCTTGGCCAGATCGAACTCCATAAAAGCCCCAGTGATGTACTTGGAATTGGCAGTTGTGCCATCCTTGTACTTAGGCCGAGCCTGCTCAGACCAGACGCCTTCTTCCATAATTCTTCGAATATTTTCTTTAAAAAGGATATCTGCTTTTGTCATTAAACCTCCTTAGATACTTTAATACCTACATTATAACACAGGATAAATAAAAAGAGTTCTAAATAATACAATTTAAAACTCTTTCCGTATGATTCTATTGTAGGACAAGTGACGCAGCACCAATCACACCTGCATCATTTCCAAGATTAGCAAGCACCAGTTGGGTTGATGTCCGAACTTGTGGGAAGGTATTTTCATCAAAGACCTTTTGAACCCCATCCAAGAGGAATTGACCAGCTGCTGATACACCACCACCAATGACGATGTTGGCTGGGTTCAAGACACTAGCGATGTTGGCACAAGCAATACCCAAGTATTGAGAGAAATGACGGTAGACAATCAAGGCCAACTCATCTCCATCTTTAGCCAAATCAAAGACTGTCTTAGCTGTAACTTCTTCGCCATTATCAATGAGACGTTTCAAGGTCGCATCTCCTGCATATTCATCTGCATAGCGACGAGTCAAATTGACAATCCCGGTTGCTGAAGCTACGGTCTCCAAGCAACCTTTTTTACCACAGGTACAATCAAATGGACGATCGAAGTCTACTGTGATATGGCCAAGCTCACCAGCTACACCACCGGCACCGTGCAAGAGTTTTCCTTCCGCAACGATACCGCCACCAACACCAGTTCCAAGTGTCATGAAGACGACATCTGGTTGATTTTCACCAGCACCTTTCCAGCGTTCTCCAAGGGCAGCTACGTTGGCATCATTATCGATGAAGAAAGGAATTCCCAAGGCAGATTCAATATCTTTCTTGATGGGTTGTACGGTTTTCCAGTTGAGGTTGTATGCTCCAACGACAGTTCCTTCGAAGCGATCCACTGCACCAGGAGATCCCATCCCAATTCCAATAAAATCTTCTGCGGATAAGTTTAACAACTCCAAGTGGTGTTGAATGGAAGCGATGATATCAGGAACGATGTGGCTTCCTTCGTCAAGGATGTTGGTCTTGATAGACCACTTCTCTTGAATCTCTCCTTCTTGCGTTAAAATGGCAAATTTGACAGATGTTCCACCTAAGTCAATACCAATAATTTTTTTGGACATTTTATACTCCTTTGTTCCTATTCTCTTGACACTAGTATACCAAAATGTGAAAAGGGTTTCAATTGTTTTTCAAGAATTCTCTCAATTTCATTTGCAAAAAAAGAACCCTGTCTGCAAAAACACAGACAGATTTCTTTACTCTTCGTTATGTAGTTTTAAAAAGAGTCTCAAGGATTGAACGCCAATTATGAAAAAGAACAATCCCAAAATATGTAACAAGAAGACACTAATAGATAGAGGACTAACAATGAGAAACAATCCTGTAAACAGTTGAATCAACCCCCAAAAAGTAAACTTCTTGGATAATTCTTCAGATCGTTTGGAAAGATAGTGAGCCTTACGCAAACTCAAAGCAGACTTATATAAGAGCCAAATTCCAAGTGTGATCGGAAAGACAATCGGCAAGGTCTTGTAGCCATATAGCAAGAGATAGACTGCAAAGACTAGCGAGACCACACTTTGAAATAAATAGGGATCCGACAAGGTCGCTTGAGCCCGTAGACGATAGTAACGTGATAAGCGCGAAACTGAAATCAAGAAAAAGCCCAGAGAAATCAACCAACTAAAGGTGGCAATTTTTTCGATTGGATTCACAAAGAGAATAAAACCAATGCCACAAAATAAAAATGATGACAATAACAGACTGTATTTGCTAATATGATGCATTCTTCCTCCTTTAGTTTTCTGCCAACTCACTCAAGTACTCATACCGTTCATACTTGGCTAAGAGCCGCTCGTTTTCTTCATCCATCTGACGTTGGAGACTAGCCAACTTACCGAAGTCAGAACCATTCTCATTCATCTCATCCTCGATGGTTGCAATCTTGTTTTCGATCTCTTCGATCTCACTCTCAATGGTCGCCCACTCCTGCTTTTCCTGGTAGCTCATCCGTTTCTTTTCTTCCCGGACTTTGACTACCTTTTCTTTTTCAGGTTTGCTACTTTCAGCAACCATTTCTAACTCAAACTTTTTCTCATCTAAGTAATCCGTATAATTTCCAAAGAATTCGCGGATGCCACCATTTTCAAAAGCTAAAATTTTTGAAGCAACCTTATCTAGAAAATAACGATCGTGGCTAACGGTAATGACTGGTCCACCAAAGCCTTGTAGGAAGTTCTCTAACACTGTCAAGGTCGCGATATCCAAATCATTGGTCGGTTCGTCCAAGAGCAAGACATTTGGTTTTTCGATGAGAAGTTTCAAGAGATAAAGACGCTTCTTCTCCCCACCAGAAAGTTTTTCAATCAAGGTGCCATGGGTCGAACGCGGAAAAAGAAATTGTTCCAGTAGCTCCGCAATCGAAGTAGATCCTGCACTAGTCTTGACTTCTTCTGCTACCTCCTGCAGGAAGTTAATCATCCGCTTACTTTCATCTAAACCTTCGATCTGCTGCGAGAAGTAAGCAATTCGTACCGTTTCTCCGATAACGACCTTTCCAGCAGTCGGTTGGAGTTTCCCGGCAATCAGATTGAGCAGGGTTGATTTCCCAACACCATTATCACCCACAATTCCAATCCGATCCTTGTTTTGAACCAGTAGGTTAAACTGCTGCAGAATCGGCCCTTGGTCATAGGCGAAATCGACATCTTGAAATTCAATGACTTTCTTACCGATCCGACTAGTTTCAAAAGACATTTCCAAATCTGTTTCTGTCGTCTGATGGGATAGATCCTTCTTGAGGTCGTGGAAGCGATTGATCCGCGCCTGTTGCTTGGTAGCACGCGCTTGCGGTTGCCGACGCATCCAGGTTAATTCTTGCTTATAGAGTTGCTGCTTCTTGTGAAGAAGAGCCGCATCTCGTTCGTCCTGCTCAGCTTTCAAGCGGACATAATCCTGGTAGTTCCCTTGGTATTCAACTAAACCAGCGCGATCCAGCTCAAAAATACGAGTTGAAATATTGTCCAAGAAATAACGGTCATGGGTAATGAAAAGAACGGTTTTCTTAGAGTTCTTCAAAAAATTGGTCAACCATTCGATGGTATCAATATCCAAATGGTTGGTTGGTTCATCCAACAGCAGCAAATCATGGTCTCCAAGGAGAACTTGTGCCAGCTGGACACGGCGACGCAAGCCACCTGACAAACTACCAACCTTAGCAGATAGGTCCTGAATGCCCAGTTTGGTCAGGACTGTTTTGACCTGGCTTTCGATCTCCCATGCATTGAGAGAATCCATCTCCGCCATGACTTTTTCCAGTTTCACTTGCTGACTTTCATCGTACTGGCTCGTCAACAGTTCATACTGACGAATCAATTGGAGTTCTTTCACATCTTCTGACAACACTGTATCGAGGACCGTCTTGCTATCATCAAATTGAGGTTCTTGGGTCAGATAACCAATCTTATAATCATTCTTTGCAGAAAAAGGAGAACGATCTCCGTCATAGCCTGAACGACCAGACAAAACATCTAAGAGAGTTGTTTTCCCAGTCCCATTGACCCCGATTAGTCCAATCCGGTCCAGCTCATGAATGATAAAAGAAATCTCTTTAAAGACCGTCTTATCCCCGACGGACTTGGTTAGTTTTTCAACGATAAAATCGCTCATGCTTCTCCCTTCATCTCTTCAAGATAGTGGCTCAAAAAATTCCCAATCGCTTTCTTGTCATTCTCTAATTCCCCATCTACAATGGCCCATTCAATGGCAGATAGTAATTGTCCTAGACTTGGACCTGGTTTTAAGCCGTATTCCTTCATCAGCATCCCACCATTGACTACAATTTCGTGTTTATCATGAATAGCTAGACTATCATACAATTCTTCGATGACTTGGAAATCTATGGGCAAGCCATGAGCCTGATGTAGTTCTTCCGCTGACAAGAGGAGATTACGATCGTAACGATACACATCCCGGCGATTTAAGCTGGACTTTTCACGCAAGCGGTAGATTTCAACCAGCTGTTCTACCTTCTTAGCAAAGTCACGTGACGTTTTCCATTTCTTGAAAAAAGCAGAGACCTTATTCTCATCTAAGGTTAAGAGTAAGGCAGCCCAAGCTTGTTCTGAACTCGTAAAGGTATAGTCCATGGAGAGCTGGAACAGTTTCTCTAGTGACGAGCGACTATTCTGTAAGAGAGGAAGATACTGATAGCTCTGGCTAGCAATCACACCCTCCAAGCCCTTGCGCCAAAAAGGAGCTAAGAGGAGCTTATCCAATTCAATAAAGATACGCTCGACAGAGATTTTCTCCAACAAGGGGGCGCAATCTGCCATGGCCTTAAAGGTCTCTTCTTCTAGATCAAACCCAAGACTGGCCTGAAAGCGAAAACCACGCATGATTCGAAGGGCATCTTCGTTAAAACGTTCTGTCGCTACACCTACAGCTCGTAAAACCCGATTCTCCAAATCTTCTAGTCCGTTGAAGAGGTCAATAATTTCCCCTTCCTCACTCAACGCAAAGGCATTGACTGTAAAATCGCGACGTTTAAGATCTTCCTCCAAGGAACGGACAAAATTAACCGCACTGGGTCTGCGAAAATCGACGTAGACATCCTCTGTTCGAAAGGTTGTAATTTCATATTCTTGATGGTTTTCAAGAACCAGAACCGTCCCGTGTTCAATCCCGACATCAATGGTTCGCTCAAAAATAGCCTTGGTCTCTTCTGGGTAAGAGGAGGAAGCGATATCGACATCGTGGATGGGACGACCTAAAATGGCGTCTCTCACAGAGCCCCCGACGAAATAAGCTTCATATCCAGCTTTTCGAATCTTTTCTAATATTGGCAAAGCCTCCTGAAATTCAGAAGGCAGTTTTTTTAATCTCATAATAGATGTTCTAAACCATAGACAAGCTCATGACGCTTGACTACTTCTTTTACTCCTAGATTGACCCCTGTCATGAAGGACACCCGATCATAGGAATCGTGGCGTAAGGTCAATCCTTCTCCTTGACTACCGAAAATCACTTCTTGATGGGCTACCAGACCAGGCAAGCGCACCGAATGGATGTGCATGCCTTGGTAGTTAGCACCGCGTGCACCTGGAAGGCTCTCTTCTTCATCTGGCGCTCCCTGCTCTTGTGGTTGACGGACCTGACTGATCAGCTCAGCTGTCTTCACAGCAGTCCCACTCGGTGCATCCTTCTTCTTATCATGATGCAACTCGATAATCTCTACATTCGGGAAATACTTAGCTGCCTGTGCTGCAAATTGCATGAGCAAAACTGCTCCTATAGCAAAGTTTGGCGCGATGAGGCCTCCAAGATTCTTCTCACGAGACAATTCAATCAAATCAGTGATTTCTTCTGTTGTAAATCCAGTTGTCCCAACCACAGGCGCTAGTCCATGCTCCAAAGCAAAGCGGGTATGTTCATACGCCACTTTAGGGATGGTGAAGTCAATCCACACATCCGCATCCAGCGACAAAACACCTTCCTTGGTGGTAAAGATTGGAACACCTGCTAGTTCTTTTTCAGACGCATGGGGATCAATCAAGCCGACTAATTCTAGCTCAGGATCCTCTAACACCATGTGATAAGCTGCTTGACCCATTCGCCCTTTAAAACCTGCAATCACTACTTTAATCGGCATGTTTTCTCCTTATACTTTTGGTACAAAACTAATAGCAACGCTATGATTTCCTAAGTGTGTACCAATGACACTGCCAAAAGTCGCAAATGGAATCTCACCAGCAAAACCTTCTTGATGAAGAATATCGCGAAGTGTTTCTGCTTTATCCAGTGCATTCCCATGAATGATAATGATCTGATGGTCTTTATCCGCAGTTCCTTCTTTGACAATCTCAGCTAAACGTTTAATGGCTTTTTTCTCAGTACGAACTTTCTCATACACTTCAATCACGCCTTCCTCGTTAAAATAGAGGATGGGCTTGATGCTGAGAAGGTTCCCAAGGATTGCTGCTCCATTAGAGAGACGGCCACCTTTGACCAAATGATTGAGATCATCCACCATGATATAGGCAGAAGTCCCATCAATTTGCATCTGAATATTGGCCAGGATTTCATCGAACGATCGACCTTCACCTGCCCATTTGATTGCTTCTTCGGCCATCCACCCAAGTGGGGCACTGGTGATCTTAGAATCTGGAAAAGCAATAGTTAGATTCGGGAACTCTTCCTTCAAATACTGGATATTCTGATAAAATCCAGAAATGCCAGAAGAAAGGAAAATCCCTAAAACATGGGTATAGCCTTTAGCTTCTAGTTGCGGCAAGAGTTCTTCTAATTCCGCGATACTAGGTTGGCTAGTTTTCGGAAGTTCAGACGAAGCTTCCATCTTTTGATAGAACTCTTCTGCTGTCAGGTTTTTACCTTCTACGTAAGATACTCCATCAATGACAACTGGAATATCTAGGACAAATAAATTATCGTGTCCTCTTGATTCATCTGATAGATAGGCAGAAGAATCCGTGATGACTGCTAATTTCATGCATTAAAACTCCAAATTGATTCCTGGTAAATCAAGGGCGATTTCAGTAACTTCATAGGTCAAACGATTCAGCATATTCAAGCAAGGACGAGCTAGTTCTTCTACTTCTTCTTTGCTGAATTCGCTTGGCTCGTTGACTAAACGATTGTGAATGTGGTTGATTTGGGTAATGGTCCCGCTGATGACAAAGCCATCAAAGACAATCATATAGGTCAAAATAACGATTAAAGAGGTTGTTTTTAACTCTGTATCGCGTTGAATCAATTGAAAGTTAACGTCTACTTTCGTCTCGGGAGTTCCATTTTCTTTTTCCCATTCAAAGTTACGAGCATCATAATGATACTGGCTGACGAATTCTTTTTCACGTTGAATATCCATACTTGTTCTCCTAAAAATAAGCGTTATGAAAATTATACCACAAATTAAATCAAGATTCTATTGCAGAACTATGTCTTTTCACACTGTTTTCTATCACAGAAAGAAGAAAAGAGAGTGGGACAGAAATCGGTAATTCGTTAGAATTCGATTTCGTCGTCCCACCTCCGCACAGTTGAGTAGGGCTGTAAAAGCTGATGAAATCAGCGTAGTAGAGCCCACTCAACCACTGCGTCTTGCTCGACAATCCAAAAACAATTGAGAGGCTAGGACTTTTGTCCCAGCCTCTGTTAGATATGATTAATTTTTAGGTTTGCGAAGCAATCCGAACAAGATACCACTTACAACTGCACCGATCAATACGAACAAGATGTAAAGAAGTGGATTTGATGTAAGGGCGATAACGAAGATTCCTCCGTGAGGAGCCATGAGTTTCAATCCTGCAAGACCAACAAGGGCACCTGTCAAAGCAGAACCAGCGATGAAGCTTGGGATGGCACGAGCTGGGTCAGCTGCACCGAATGGAATGGCACCTTCTGTGATGAAGGAAAGACCCATGATAATGTTTGTCAAACCTGAGTTGCGCTCTTCTTCTGTAAATTTGTCTTTGAATAAGACAGATGCTACAAAGACTGCCAATGGAGGAACCATACCAGCTGCCATAACAGCCGCCATAACGGTTGAACCACCACTAGTAAGGGCTGAAGCTGTCAACGTACTTGTACCAAATACATAAGCTGCTTTGTTGACTGGTCCACCCATATCGACAGCCATCATACCACCAACAAGGAGACCAAGAAGAACTGCAGAGCTACCTGACAAGCTAGTCAAGAAGTTGTTCAAAGAGGTATTGATCGCTGACATTGGAATATTAATAAGGAACATCAAGAATCCTGTCAAACCAACACCAAGTAATGGCAAGAGAAGGATCGAGCGGATACCTTCGAGTGAACGTGGAAGACCTGCCAGGGCTTTGCGTAGGAAGAGAACGACTCCACCCGCAAGGAAACCACCTACCAAAGCTCCAAGGAAACCAGATGATACGGCGGCTGGCAATTCACCTTTAGCAGCACCGAAAGCGATGTTACCAAATGCTGAACCTGAGCTCGCAATGGAACCAGCAACGAAACCTGCTACAAAACCAGGTTTTTCAGCGATGGAGAATCCGATGTACCCTGCAAGTACAGGAAGCATGAAGCCAAAGGCTGCACCACCGATTGTTTTAAATTGAGCTGCTAATTCATGGTATGAACCAAGTTGAGACAATTGATCTTGAGGCACCCCAAGAATTTGGTCGATCAAGAAGGCAAGGGCGATCAAGATCCCTCCACCGATAACGAATGGAAGCATTTGAGAAACCCCACTCATCAAGTGTTTGTAGAAGGCTCCACCCAAGCTCAATTTTTCTTGGCTTGCGCTAGCTTCTGCAGCATATTCTGCGTGGAAGACTTCTGCTTTGCCATCTAAGATGGTTTGGATCAATTCTTCGGTTTGACGGATACCAGCTGCGACTGGTTTAGAGATCAATTTTTTGCCATCGAAACGAGCTGTTTCAACTGCCTTATCAGCTGCAATGATCACTCCTTCAGCTTTGGCGATTTCTTCAGCTGTCAAGCGGTTGCCGACACCGGATGCCCCATTTGTTTCAACACGAACCGTAACACCCATTTCTTCACCTTTTTTGATGAGGGCTTCCTCTGCCATGTAAGTGTGGGCGATACCAGTTGTACATGCTGTAACGGCAACGATCAGAGGTTTGTCAGATGATGCTGCTTCTTTGACTGCTTCTGCTTTTTTGGCTTCTTCTGCTGCAGCTACTTGCTCCTCCGCATCAAAGGCTGCGATCACTTGCTCAGGCGTGCTTGCTTGGCGAAGTTTATCCGCAAATCCTGGTTTCATCAAGTACTTAGACAATTCAGCAAGGGCTGCCAAGTGAGTGTCGTTTGCTCCTTCTGGAGCTGCGATCATGAAGAACAAATCAGTCGGTTGCCCATCAAGTGATGCGTAATCAACACCTTTGTTTGATTTTGCAAACAAGACCGTTGCTTCTTTGACAGCTTCATTTTTGCTGTGCGGCATAGCAATTCCGTCACCCAAACCAGTTGAAGTTTGTGCTTCACGGTTCATAATCCCAGTCTTGAAGGTTTCAAAATCTGTCACCACACCATTGTCAACGAGCGATTGGACCATCTCATTGATCACGCCCTCTTTATCTGTTGCCTGAAGATCAAACAACATCACGTTTTTATTTAAAACGTCTTGAATTTTCATAGTTTTTCTACCTCTACTTTTTCATAAGTTTCTTTAATATAGTCAGCTGTCGCCAAATCATCTGAGAAGGTGGTCGCAGTTCCACAAGCCACTCCCCATTTGAAGGCTTCGATGACATCTCCTGTCGTTGCGAGCTTCCCAGTGAAGCCTGCTACCATAGAATCGCCAGCTCCGACTGAATTCTTCACTTGCCCTTTGATTGGTTTTGCGAAGTAAGTGCCGCTTGGACTGACAAGAAGAGCACCATCACCCGCCATGGAAATAATGACGTTTTGTGCACCCTTTGCCAAGATTTCTTTGGCATAGCGTTCGATTTCTGGCAATTCCGTCAAGGTAACGCCAAAAATATCTCCCAACTCATGGTTGTTTGGTTTGACCAATTGCGGATTGAATTCCAAGGAATCAATCAAGGTTTGCCCTTCAAAGTCGCAAACCACTTGCGCACCTGTCTCACGAGTTGCTGCGATCAATTGTTTGTAAACGGCATTTCCAAGTGAAGATGGGGCAGATCCTGCAAAGACTACCACATCATCTGCTGTTAAGCTTGATAGGATGCTGAGCAATTCTTGCAACTGAGCTTCCGTCACTTCTGGGCCATTGCCATTGATCTCCGTTTCCTCATCGGCTTTGATTTTGACGTTGATCCGGGTATCTTGGTCCACTGTCACAAAGTTGGTTGAAATGGCTTCGCTGGTCAGTACGTCTTCTAGGAAGCGTCCTGTGAAGCCACCGATAAATCCTGTCGATGTGTTCTCGATATCAAGCCGCTTCAAGACACGACTGACATTGATTCCCTTACCACCGGCGAATTTATCTTCCGAAGCCATCCGATTGACCGCCCCTGTCTCAACATGATCGAGACGGACGATGTAATCAATAGCTGGATTTAATGTAACTGTATAAATCAAACCTCTATAACCTCCGTTTTTTCTTTTAATTTAGAAAGGATTTCAGTATCTGAAGCATTGGTAATGATGGTTGCTCTCTTAACCGGAGCTACCTTAACAAAAGATGTCCGCCCAAGTTTCGACGAGTCTAGAAGAATGTAAGTATTCTTTGCATTCTCTAGAATAGCGCGTTTAACCGCCCCTTCTTCAAGATCTGGTGTGCTGTAAGACTCCAGATCGACGCCATTCATACCAATAAAAGCTCGATCGAAGCTCAACTGGCCGATTTGATTCAAGGCTATTCCTCCGATGCTAGCGTCAGTCGATGTTTTGACCATCCCGCCGATGATGACCGTCGGAATGTCTCTCTCCACTAAACTCGCTGCATGGTGAATGGAATTGGTCACAACTGTAACGGTTGGATTGGCTAATTCATGAACCAATAATTCATTGGTGGTTCCTGCATCGATAAAGATAACTTCAAAATCTTTGATCAATTCTGCTGCTTTTTTTGCAATGGCAGATTTTTCTTGCACGTTTTTGATTGCTTTATCTTTATTGCTTTCTTCTTCTTGCAAGGAATGGAGACTTTCTGCCCCACCGTGAATTCGTCTTAGTTTATTCTCAGCTTCTAGTTCATCTAAATCGCGCCGAACCGTTGATTCTGAAGAGTTTAACTCTTGAACCAAATCCTCAATAGAGACGATTCGCTCTTTGATAACCTTTTCTAAAATGATATGTTTTCGTTCAGATTTTAACATATAACCCCCTTTTCGGAAACGATTACAAGGACTATTATACTCTCTTATCTTTCAAAGTCAAGCACTAAATATCATTTTCTTTCATTTTCTATCATTTTCTCCAAAAATGTCCATTGTTCTCTCTTTAAATCTAGCTACTTAACGCTTGAACAATTCCTCCATCCCCTTAAACTCAGCAACAAATTTCTGACAGAACAAAAAAGGTATCACTAGGATACCTTCTTTGATATTACATAAGCAATCTGGAAATGTTTATCCAGAATAGACATTATTTATAATTATAAGCCCAGTAATAGTAACCATCTCCATTAACAACTGCTGCTACAGCTCCTTCAGTTGCGTTTGGATCTAGTAACAATTCACGCAAGCCACTGTTGAACCATTTCATTGCTACAGTTGCTGGGTCTTCTTCACGACGAGCCACAAATCCAGTGCTATCATATTGTCTTGAGATTTGGTTTGCTTTTGGAAGAGAAAGCTTGTTGTAGATATCATCAGACCAAGTCAACTCTTTCAAGCCTTGAGCTTTTCTTAGTTCATTGATTTTAGCAAATGCTTCTTTGGCCTTATCTAAAGAAATATAGTTGGTATCGTCTGTCGCTTCCACACGGAAGACGAATTTCACATAACCAAATTCAACATCCTTGTATTCTTTTTCGTCGACACCACTCTTCAAGTTAGCAATCAAGACATAATCTTTTGCCCAAGGATTTTCTTTTGATTGTTCAAAAAGTTCAGGGTCTTCGATTTCCCACTCAACTTTACAATCCCAACCAGCGTTGTCAATGAACTTAGGATTCATTTTTTCAATGACATAGTTCTTAAATTCTTCGACGTTTTTGAACGGTAACGGTTGGCCAGCTTTGACTGTTTCTACTACATTGGTAGAGTATAGTTTCACACTTGAGTCACGATCGCTATAAGCGTACTCGTCATCTTTTGCATCTTCATGGAATTTTGGATCGACGACAGGGTCATTTGGATCTGTCATTCCTTGAAGTTTCCATTTACCATCAATCCACTTCCAGTATGCAGAATATCCTGTAGCCTCTGTATCAGATGGAACATAGTAGTAATGAGTTGTCCCATCAAAGTAATAGTTCTTATCGTTACGCAAAGCAGCTGATCCAGGCTTACCAGGTGGGTAGACTAGCTTAGGTACACGACCATTTGGCGCCCAAGGAAGGTGTTCCAATCCTTCTGCTGGTGTCTCAACGTATGGTGGAATTTGGTTTTCACTTGGCTGGTCAGTTGTTACCAATCCGTCATTACCAGGTACTTCTGGTTGAACCGGAACTTCTGGCTTCGGCTCAGCTGGATTCTCAGGAGTTGGAGCGAATGGATCGAATTCACCATCTGCGCCTACAAATGGCGGATTCTCAGGAAAGACCAAGTTACCTGTATCTTCAGGTGTAGCTGGTTCTGATGGTTCCACCGGTTGATCTGGTTTATCAGACGGATTTGGTTCCTCCGGTGTTGGGGTTGGAGTTGGGGTTGGAGTATCCGGCGTTACAGGATTTTCTGTTTCGCTAGAATTCTTCACAAATACCCACTTACCATTTTGATAGTAATAGTAATCCCCATTCTCTAATAAATAGTAATGGTAACCATTCTCGTAAAGGTAATGAGGATCGTTGGCTAGA